>JANYEX010000172.1 GCA_025359725.1 Chitinophagaceae bacterium
CCAATTCTCTGCTACACCAGAGAACTTCGAAAGTTTGGAACATCAATAAACTGCCTTGATTTGCGCGCGGCATTCCGTTTTGCCTCCTGGTCAAGCAGATGAACGCCAGAACACCCACAAACTGAAAGTGCAAACTTAACAATTGCAGACGGTGCGACCCATAATCCGCAAATTATAACCCAGAATTCATAATACACAAACCATAATTGATAACCCACAACCGACAACCCATAACCCATAATCCACAATCCATAACCCTTTGAATTCTGATGTGCCCTCCCCCGCGGCCTTGCAGGCAACGCGTGTACTCAAACGGCCTCCAGTTCACCGTTTGGGACTTTCTACGAGCGTTCCTGTCAGTGCAACTCCCCGTATGTCCAGGGCCTCGTTCAAAATTTCTACACCTATCGCACCAGTTGCTACATCCCAGGTGAGTTTAAACATCACGAATGGACTCATTCGTATCCTGCTAGGCACAACGAAATCCCTTGCACCTTCGGGAGTAGATTTAATGAGGAAAGGCGTTTCTATATCCATGAAACCATTCTCGTGTAGATAGTTTCTGGTGCTTCTGTTTACTGCATAACGCAACTCTAGGTTACGCTTTACGGCATTACGACGCAAATCGAGGTAACGGTATTTCATTCGTATATCATCGCCGCCATCCGTATCATCCTGAATGGTAAACGGTGGAACCGCACTCTTATTCAACACCTTAAATTCTGTAACAGCTAGTTCTATTTCGCCCGTAGGTATGTTTGGGTTCTTATTGCTACGCTCATTTACCTTGCCCGTTGCTTGCAAAACAAATTCTCTTCCCAATGGATTGGCATCTAGCAAACCATTCAATGATTCATTAAACAGCAATTGGGTAATACCGTATCTATCTCTCAAATCAACAAACGTGATACTACCGAACTTTCTCACCGTTTGTACCCATCCGGCAAGGGTAACGGTTTTATTCTTTTTATCTATCCTCAATTCGCCACAGGTATGCGTTCTATACATTTTAATACAATTTTGTGCGGCGCAAATATAGAGAAATGGTGGTAGGCAACTAAATTCGATTATGGTAGTATTTTTTTAATTGATAAACTACTATGTTCTAAATGTTCGCTGCTGGCAATTCTACAGATACAAGGTAATAAGTAGCTAAAAGTTACTATACAATGCTATGAAAAAACATGCTTGTGGTATGTATCTAGTGAAGATTTGTTTTGGGTGGTTTGATATGTAATTAAATATTAAAAATAATTTTCACAAAAAATTAATATTGGATACTAAACCCTATATATTTGCAAAGGATTTTTACAAAAAAAGGGTCACTCTGTAGAAACAGACTGACCTCTAACGATTGCTTGCCATATGAAAATTCTTCTTAGTAATGTGAGCCTTTTAAAGTGGCTTAACTTGCTTTGAACTTGACCTCTATCGAAACTTGCTTCTCTAACGATTGCTGCCCTATATGATTTCTTAAACCCTTGCTTTTAAATCTGACACAAAAGTAATGGGCAATTTCCAACTGTTGATACCAACTTATAGCGCATTTTATTACATCAAAATAGCTGTTACGAAATTAAAACCCTTGCTACTATTGGTTTTTAATAAAATTACTACATGATGCCCAACACCAATTATGCTACAGTAAATAACTCAATTTAATCAATTAACTACACATATAGTTCATAAACTGCGTTCCTCGTAACGTTCAATGTGTTTACCACATTAAAATGTTTTGCAGAAGGATTGGCTTCGGGGGATACATGTTGTTTTTATGTAAGAGAATAAAAAAATGTCGCTTCGCAATACGCTCACCAACTTACTTTTACTTTTTTTTAATTAATATGGCTGATAATGAATACATCTAAAGCATTTACGAGGTATGTGTGGGTAGTTTTGGTTACTGTTTTTTTGGTAATAATAGCGGGCAGTGTGGTACGAACCACCCAAAGCGGCATGGGTTGTCCCGATTGGCCTACCTGTTTTGGAAGCATAGTACCACCCACAGACTCGGCACAAGTTGTATTTCAACCCAATCATATTTACAAAAAAGGACAGTTTATTATTCATAATGATAGCCTAAAATATGCTATCTCGAAGTTTGTAAGTGGCACCGACTACACCCCCAACAACTGGAAACAATACGAGAAACACAACTACGCAAAGTTCGCAGTAATAACCACTTGGATAGAATACCTAAACCGTTTGTTGGGGGCGTTACTGGGCATATTGATACTAGTGCAGGTAATATGGGGAATTATTCATTTTAAAAAGATGAATACTATTGTTTGGCTAAGCATAGGGTTGGTGCTGATAACTGGGTTTCAGGCATGGCTTGGCAAAACAGTGGTGGATAGCAACTTGGCATTAATTAAAATTACGTTGCACATGTTTGGAGCCTTGGCAATGGTATTTTTAAGTCAGTATATTTTGTTTTTAATAAAGGGAAAACCTAGTGTAGTTGTACCAAGACAAGTATCGCTAGCTACAACAATATTAGGGATATTGCTAGTAGTACAACTGATAATGGGCACAAACGTGCGCGGGCAGATAGACAATCTGGTAGCATCTATGTCCTACATAAACCGAAACGGGTGGGTGGCAGAACTAAATATTTGGTTTTATATACACCGTAGTTTTTCGTTAGTAATAGCAGCACTCGTGGTGTTTATATATTCAAAATCTAAGGGGCTATCCAATACTTCTTCCACTTTAGCAAGAAGGTTATTAGTGGTAGTAATATTAGAAATATCGGTAGGGATAATACTGGTTTATGCCGACTTTCCTAGAGCGGCGCAACCCATACATCTTCTTTTATCATCTATTTTCATCGCCCTAGTTTTTGATAATATACTGAAGTTGAAGGCGACAAAATAAGCGGTACATAATTTTTGATTCTTTAAATCTAAAGTTTAAAGGTATTCCTACTTGACTTAGACGATGTAAAATGAAAGTTTAGTAGCTTAATAGATACCCCTGATTCAAGGGATTTTTTAAGAACTTTATTAGATGCAATTTTACATCGTCAAACAAATAATGACAACCCATTTAAAGTTTAATTAAAGAAAAATTAAGAATTATGTTTACAAGCCTTAAATTCAACTTCGCAGCAATTGCAATTACTGGTGTTATAGTTACTGCTACTATCACAGCACCTTTTACGAAAATGTTTGGACAAAACTTCGATCAAAAGAAGGATTTTGCTTGTTGCAAAAAAGATCAATTGGTAATTCACCACTATTATACTTACAACGTATTGTGGATTGAAGTAGCGAGCGGTTACACCGAAGAAAACACTGGCAAGCAAACACCAGGTGGTTGCGACATCAGGTGCAATGATTAATTATTATCAGAAAATAAGGTTCTTAACTAACTACAGAATCCTCGGCGACTGTTTCTTTAGATTCATCTTTCTTAAAGAAAACATTTTGGAAGATTAAAATAGTAACAACACCTACAGAAATAGATGCATCGGCAATGTTAAATACTGGTTCGAAGAAATCGAATTGTTTGCCACCCATAAAAGGAATCCATGATGGCAATACAGTACTTATCAATGGAAAATAAAGCATATCCACCACTCTACCGTGCAGAAAACCAGTGTATCCGCCACCTTTAGGAAATAGATGTGCAACGTTTTGAAGATAAGGATCACTATTTTCAAAGATCAATCCGTAGAACATACTGTCTAATAGATTACCTAATGCACCCGCAAAAATCATCCCTGCACAAATAATAAATCCTTTGTGGTATTTTTTATCAATAAAGTCTTTTAGTAAAAATACACCCCATACAACTGCGGCTAACCTAAAAAGAGTAAGGACAATCTTACCTATATCGCCACCAAACTTCCATCCCCAAGCCATTCCTTCGTTTTCAATAAAGTGTAACTTAAACCAAGAACCCAATACATTGATTTCTTCTCCAACAAAAAAGTGTGTTTTTATATAAAATTTTACTCCCTGATCGGCAAGTATAATACCCAAAATAATAAGTGCGAGGTGCTTTGCTTTCATGCGCTGTATTTTATCAATGGGGCAAATATAGGGTTTGCATGTTTTTAGTGTTGCTGCCTACTATTAGCGGTAGACAGTTTAACATGTTTATGGGATAAATCTCTGTGCGTTAATTACCATAATACACCAAAAAGTCATCAAAAACAAAAGCCCCAAAATACGAGTACTTCGAGGCTTTTAATATTACAAATCAATTGTATCTTATTCAGCGGTAACCTTTGGCTTTTTGAATACGGCAAATATTTCTATTACCAATCCGCCAACAATCAATATTGGGGCAACGGTAATTCTTGTGAAACTATAAACCACATTATAATCGAACACATTTGGGTCTTGATTCTTGCCACCGCTCATCAATACCATTCCTAAAGCTATAACCACACCGCCAATAATCATCCACAGATAATTATCTTTTGTAAATAAAGGTTGTAAAGGGACTACTTTCTTGTCTTTTTTGACAGCACTTGTTGCTGTTGTTGCTCTTGCTGCTGTTATCGTTGTTGTGCTAGGCTTAACTACTTTGCTCATCGTAATTTGTTTAGTGGTGCAATAATAGCTTTTTATAATTGATAATTGATAACTGACATTTGATAATTAACATTTGTATTATTAATTTTCAATTATCCCCTACCTATTAATATAGTTCATCCAACTTCATCTTCAGGTATTTAATAACGCTTCTGTGGGTACTAAATAAGGAGATACTCACCCCAACCGCTATCATTCCGCCAAAGAGAATAAGCATTTGGTTGGTATCGTTGATGACCCTTAGTTCTGGTATCTGACTTTCTAACCATTGTATTAGTGAGAAAAGTAGGGCTATCGCTAATATTCCACTTATGCAACCATTTACTGTTGCCCTTATGCCCATTGGTCTGGCGATAAAACTGCGGGTGGCACCCACCATCTGCATCGTTTTTATCAAGAACCTGTTACTGAACATTGCCAATCGGATGGTATTATCAATACTAAAAATAACCACTGCACTTAATAAGATAGAAATAACCAGAAATGCCAATCCATAAACTTTTGCTTTTTCATCAAGGCTAGTTACAAGGTTTCTGGGGTACTGTAGGTCTGTAATCTGATTACCGTAAGCCCCCATCAGCTCGTTGGAAATCTTCTGCATACTGTCTTTATTTACGTATTCAGCCTTGGCATAAAAGTCAATACTTTCTGGCAACGGGTTTACATCCAGAATCTTAGCCCAGTCCTCGTTATTTTCCTTATTCCAGATGGCTTTTGCACTCTCTTTGTTTACATAAGTAACTCCTTTGGCGTAAGGTTGCTGCGCAATAAACTGCTGTATCTGGTTGATAGTGTCCTTATTGAGTGTACGCAGGTAAGCACTAAAGCGAATATCTTCCTTAAATAAATTGCCTGCTTGTTTTACATTTAGGAAAAACCATCCCATGATACCCATGATAAAAAGCACCAATGCCACCCCAACAATACTGAAAATATAACTGGGTTTACTCCTTTTCAAACTTTCTTTTCCTTGCTTTGCCATGATAAATCTATCTTACATTGTGAATGAGACCAATTGCAAATGTAGCCTAATCGCCTACATTTGCACTTCTTAAACGGATAAGGTAGTTGCTAAAGTATGTGTAACTAGGATTTATTGAATTTAAATTTTTGTTACAATCCTTACAACAACACAAATACACCCATACAATTTAAAATAAACTTCCTCTACGGAAGGTAAATTACTACATGGAATACAATTTCGGCGAAATAGAACAGAAATGGCAGGGCAAGTGGAACGATGCCAAGGCGTATAAGGTGAGCAATACCAGCGACAAACCCAAGTATTATGTATTGGATATGTTCCCTTATCCTAGTGGTGCGGGTTTGCATGTGGGGCATCCGTTGGGATATATTGCCAGCGATATCTTTAGCAGGTACAAACGCCTGAAAGGCTTCAATGTACTGCACCCGATGGGGTATGATGCTTTTGGCTTACCTGCCGAACAATATGCCATTGAGCATGGAGTGCATCCTGCGGTTTCTACCGAGCAGAACATTGCCAACTTCCGCAAGCAGTTGGATAAGATTGGTTTCTGCTACGATTGGGAAAGGGAAGTGCTTACCTGCGACCCTAAATATTACAAGTGGACGCAATGGATTTTCCTTCAATTATTTAATAGTTATTTTAACCCACTCACACAAAAAGCTACACCCATTACTGAGTTGGTGAAGGCTTTTGAAACGGCAGGTTCTACGCAGATAGATGGACTTCGTTCTACCGTAAAATCTTTTTCTGCGGAAGAATGGAAAGCCTTTACTGAGAAAGAACAACAAGATATATTGATGGAGTTTCGCTTGGCTTTTTGTGGTTATGGCGAAGTAAACTGGTGCGAGGCATTGGGTACCGTGTTGGCTAATGATGAAGTAGTAAACGGCGTTAGTGAACGTGGCGGTCATCCTGTAGAAAAGAAGCGTTTACGTCAATGGTATTTGCGTATCACAGACTATGCAGATAGATTATTGAATGATTTGCAAAAGCTAGAATGGAGCGATGCCATGAAGGAGATGCAAACCAACTGGATTGGAAAGAGTACGGGGGCGGAGATAGATTTTAAAGTGAAAACCGTTGACCGTCAACCGTTAACCGATAACGGAGCAAATGCAGGTTCTGACTTACAACTTACAACTCACTACTTACTACTAAAGGTTTACACCACCCGTCCCGATACCATCTTTGGTGTTGACTTTATGGTGGTTTCACCAGAGCATGAGTTGGTGGCAGGGATTACTTCTGCTGCGCAACAAAAGGCTGTAGAAGAATATATCACCTATGTAAAAAGCCGTAGTGAGCGTGAGAGACAGGCGGAGAAAAAGATAACAGGTGCATTTACGGGGGCTTTTGCCATTAATCCTTTTGATGGTCGCGAGATACCTATCTGGATTAGCGAATACGTGTTGGCGGGTTATGGCACGGGGGCTATCATGGCGGTGCCTTGTGGTGATGAGCGTGACTTTAAGTTTGCCAATCACTTCAATATCCCCATTACCAATATCATTGGCGATGCCTTCGATGGCACAGAACCCAATGCCACCAAGGATGCAAAGCTTACTAACAGC
>JANYEX010000195.1 GCA_025359725.1 Chitinophagaceae bacterium
GGTACACATAATGAGTTATATGACATCACTTATGGATTTGTAAATAGCTGGAACGGTCGTGTTGCTTACAGTAGTGTAAACGATTTCTTGAACAACAATCCTAACCGTGTACGTACAAATTATAATTATATAGATAACACAAGAGCAGGCATTTTAGCTAATCCTCCAGCTAAGTTTAAAGTAAATTTGTATAGTTCTTATGCAGAAGATGAGATTCGCTTAGGCAAATTGAAAATCACCCCAGGTATCCGTTTCGATTTGGCTGATATGCCAAACAAGCAACCACTTAGCGTAAAAACTACTGGTGCAGCTTACGATACAGCACATTATGGTACCACTTACACTTATACTCAACCTAGAAATATCCAAAATAAATTTTTAGGCAATGTAGAAGTATCTCCTCGAGTAGGTTTTAACTATGATTTGAAGGGCGACCAAAGCATTATCATCAGAGGTGGTACTGGTATCTTCACAGGTCGTATTCCTTTTGCTTGGTTAGGTTATGCTTACTACAACAATGGTGTAACTTTTGGCGCGTATGACCAAAAAAGCTCTAAGAAAGCTTTTGCAAAAGATCCGAACGGTCAACAATATAATCCAATAGTTTCTGCATTAAGTGGTACTGATGGAGAAAAAACATTTGCTACACAGAATGGTGCTAATACAAGTTCTACAGGTGCTACACAAGTAGATTTGATTGACAACAACTTTAAAATGCCTGAAGCATGGAGAAGTAGTTTGGCGGTTGATTATACCACACCAAACAAATGGAAATTTACTTTAGAAGGTATATACACTAAAGTTTTGGAAGATTTGAAATTTCAACAAATTAACTACGTAGATAATCCTACTTATTGGCTATACGACACAAAACATCAGCAACCTATCTATTCTGGTACTGCAATAAACAGTAAGTTTACAAATGCTTATTTGTTGTCTAACACAACAGAAGGCTACCGGTATAACCTTACAGCACAAGTTAGCAAAGCATTCGATTTTGGTTTAACTACAACTGTAGCTTATACTTATGGTCATTCAAAAGATATTGCTAATGGTATCCGTAACTCAATGGAGTCTAACTGGCAGTTAAATCCAGCTTTAAGCCCTAACAATCCGGGTGTAGCTAATTCAAACTTTGATATTCGTAATCGTATAGTATCTACATTTAACTACAGATCAGATTGGAAGAAACAAGGTAAATTCATCAGTAACTTCACTTTATTTTTTAGTGCTGCTTCTGGTAACCCTTACTCTTTTGGAATCATATCTGCTTATGACGGTACTGGTCAGCAAACAAGTTTGGTTTATATCCCAACTAAGGCTGAGATGACTACATTCTTTGCTTCTGATGCAGCTTCTCAAGGTCAAGCAGCTGCTTTCAATAGCTATATTGATGCAAACAAATACTTGAGTTCACGTCGTGGTCAGTTTACAGAACGTAACGGTGCACGCACACCTTGGAATAATCAATTAGACTTCCGTTTTTCAGAAGACTATAGTTTCAAATTGAATGGCAAGTCACGTAGTTTGACATTTACTTACGATATCATTAACCTTTCTAACTTGCTTAACAGCAACTGGGGTTATTATTATTATTCTCCTGATACTTATAATTCAATGTCTTCGGTGGGTATCAAAATAGCCAAGAATGGTTCTCCAACAACTAACCCTGTTTATTCATGGTCAGATCCTGGAACACCGTACGCAGTTGATCAATTTGCATCACGTTTCCAAATGCAAATGGGTCTGAGATATACATTCTAAGTAAAACATGTGTAAATAAAAAGGCTACCTAATAAGGTGGCCTTTTTTATTTGTACAAGAATTTGTAAGTGGTGTCATTGTCCTTTTGTAGAACTAGGTCTAATAAGAAAAATATTAAGCAAAATCCAACTCAATTAGAGCACAAAAGAAACATTTAGAAAAGTTTAAATGCTTTTATTTTGGATATTTGTGTTGGTAACACTCTCAAGTTGTATTTTTACAGCAAAATAAATAATTATGAAACTTTTTGTAGGTGGAATATCTGCCAACTTAGATGATGTAGATTTAAAAGAAATGTTTGAACTTTATGGCGATGTTCAGTCTGCTTTGATTATTAAAGACAAAGCAACAGGTAAAAGCAAAGGATTTGGTTTTATAGATATGCCAAACGATTCTGAAGGTAAGGAAGCAATGGATTTGCTAGATGGTGTTGCAATTTTTGGGAAGAAAATAGCAGTTAAGGTAGCAGAAGACCAACCAGCTAGAGGTAATTCTACTTCAGATTTCCGTCGTAATGATAGAAATGATAACAGAGGAAACAGATTTGAACCAAGGAACAACGAAAGAAGAAGGTACTAAACCAAACACCCCGTTTACAGCTTGCCAAATTGCTAATAAGGTTGACTAGTACTTTTTTTAGCTACAGAAAATAAAAATAAAAAATAAACGTTATAATAGGGTGCTTGTATAAATAAGCACTCTTTCTTTATTGGCTAATATTAAAAGCATTTGCATGAAAAGGTTTACAACTCTATCCGTTATTGTAGGATTATTAATTTTTCAGTCGTGTGCACCCAAAAAGCCGCTTTACTCTCCTGTCGGCACTCCTATAGTACATAACGAGCCACCGGCAACAAAGGATCCTTATGTTCCTTTTACCAGAGATTTGTTCGATAAGCTTAGTGCAAATAATATTGACATTAAGTTAGTACAGTTTTATATCGACCAACAATTGGTTCTAACTCGCTTCCTAAGCAACGATCAAGTAGCTGTAAAGAATGGGGTAATCAAGTTGAACAGTGGTAAGTATGTTAATGAGATTGTTTTTCCTCAATACACCCCTGTTGTTTGCGAAACTGTAGAAGGCGACGGATTGAGGGTTAATGCCGAAACAAACCCCAATACTACCTTAAAGTTCTTGAATTCAAAACAATACTCAGCTGTAAATTACATTTTCAATCCTGATAAGTGGAATAAAGATGGTAGTACAGAAGTAATTTACAACGGTAATAAATACTCTGTTCAATGTCCTACATGTTCTACTAATTCACCCAACGAAGCTAAATTAGTTGTAAAACAGAGTGCATTGGATAACTTAGATAAGCAAAGTACCATCATCAAAGGAAGGACTATTGGTGGCAACTTTATCAATGGTTCCAACAATGGAAACGGTTACTAACCATTAAGTATAAATTTCTTAAAAAAAGAGGATGTGATGGACGTGCCACCACATCCTCTTTTTGCTTTATAAGTATTCATAAATCATTGTATTAAAATTTACAATTTAGCAGTATTGCCAATGGTTATATTTGCCAACTTTAAATAGAATTAGTATGCTTAATGTAGGCGTTTTTGGTGTAGGTCATCTGGGTAAGTTTCACCTTAATAACTGGAAAGAAATAAGTGGGGTAAAGATTGTAGGATTCTTTGATCCAAATAATGATGTTGCAAAAGAAGTAGTTGAAAAATATAATATAAAACGCTTTTTAGATGAGGATAAGCTATTAGATGCATGCGACATTATAGATGTGGTAGTGCCTACAGACCATCACTATGATATTTGTATGCGCGCTTTACGCAAGGGAAAGCATGTGTTTGTAGAGAAGCCTTTGGCAAACACCATGCAGGAAGCAAAGGACCTTGTGCACATGGCTAAAGAAGCTAATGTAAAAGTTCAGGTAGGGCATGTTGAGCGGTTTAACCCTGCATTCCTTGCGCTAAAGGATGTTTACATGAAACCTATGTTTATAGAAGTACATAGGTTAGCCCAGTTTAATCCTAGAGGGACAGAGGTTAGTGTAATACTTGATTTGATGATACACGATATTGACATTGTATTAAGTATCGTAAAGAGTGGTGTAAAGAATATTCATGCTAGTGGGGTAGCAGTAATGACCGACACACCTGATATAGCCAACGTAAGAATAGAGTTTAACAACGGTTGTGTTGCAAACCTTACCAGTAGCCGTATTAGCATGAAAAAGATGCGCAAGATTCGTTTATTTCAAAAGGATGCTTATATAGGAATTGATTTTCTTGAAAAGAAAACAGAAATAATAAAACTAAGAGAAGCAAAAGATACCGATGCTTTCTTCTTCGATTTAGAAACTCCTAATGGAACTAAAAGCATTGCGGTATCGACCCCTGCTGTACCAGAAGCAAACGCTATAAAAATGGAGTTAGAGGCATTTGTAGATAGTATCATCAATAACAAAACAACAGTAGTAAGCGAAATAGACGGCTATCTTGCTATGGAAGTTGCTCACCAGATAATAGAGAAGATTAATACGGCAAATAAGTTGGTGAAATAGAATATTATGCTGAAACGCTTCATTGATGTAACTATAGCACTAGTGGCTATAGTTATTTTATCTCCTATTTTTTTGCTACTTATTCTCATTACCGCCATTGCCTCGGAGGGTAGAATATTTTATAACCAAGAAAGGATTGGCTATAGATTGAAACCCTTTGTGATGTATAAGTTTGTTAGCATGTATGCCGATGCAGAAAAGAATGGACCTTCGTTGTGGGTACTTGGCGATGCAAGACAAACCAAATGGGGCGAGTTTATGCGTAAACACAGACTTGACGAACTGCCACAATTATGGAATATATTATGTGGTGATATGAGTTTTGTAGGCCCCACAAGACCAGAACGTAAATATTATATTGACCAGTTGATAAAGATTGCACCAGACTACCAAAACTTATTATCTCAAAAGCCCGGGCTTGTGTCGATAGGTATTGTAGAATATGGTTATGCTTCTTCTGTAGAGCAGATGGCAGAAAGAATGCAGCACGACTTAAAATACCTACAAGACACCTCCCTAACCAAAGATCTAAACATCCTGCTAAAGGCATTCTTTAAGGTTATTTTAGGAAGAGCAAGTAGAAGTTACTAGTATATAAACATAGAAAATCTAAACAACTATAAATAAAGGTTTCCGAAAAAGCCTTTATAACGAAATTTAAGCCCTGTAATTAATTTATCATGCAATTTTACATTTTCATATTTAATTTCCCCCACCAATACCTTCCATTGAACCACTTTGGTCTGCCTTAGTGTTTTTACGCTTGAACAAGCTAACATCAATCTTACCAAAACGATAAGAGAAGTTAAGCCTCAACAATTGTGGGTCTCTATAGCGCTCGGTGTATTGAGAAAAATAGGTTGCATAAGATTGCGTTCTATTACCTGTGCGGAAGATGTCGTTTACAGACAGCGTTAACGAGGCACCCTGCCCGCCTTTCCATGTCCAGTCTTTCCTTATTGCCGCATCTACGTCGTAATAACGGGGAAGTGTATAACCTTGTGCCAATGTTTGTGGTCCTCCACCAAAAACTCCTCCGCCACGACCACCGCCGCCGCCATTGTTTTGTTGTGGTATTATTGATTTTGAACGGCTTTCCATAGACAATTGCAAACTAACTCCCTTTCCTATCTTAAACGTAGTATTTATCTTAGAGAACCAGCTTACAAGACTATTATTTACAGCAGCCTCGTTAGGGATGTTTGTACTTAGCTTAGAGTTGAGTAAATTGAAATTCAACAATAAATCCCACCACTTAGTTACGTTCATTTTGTCTGTAAGTTCTAGCCCGTAACTATACGAGTAGTTAGCATTTGTATAACTTGAATAAAACAAGCTATCGCCTGAAGATGACCCATTCTGCAAGTCTCTGTTTACATCTTTATACAGATAAGAAGTTATCAAATCGGTTGAGTATTTAAAATAGGCTGTTGCCAAAAAGTTATCCGTACGGTTGTAATTATTATTGTAAGACCATTCTAAACTGTTGGCAAACTCTGGTCTTAGGTTAGGATTACCTACCGAAGGATTTTGCGGGTCAGAGAAGTTATATACTGGTAATATCTGGAAGAAATTAGGACGGTTTATCTTACGAGAAAAGTTTAACTGGAAACTTTGAGCATCTGTAAGTTTATACGTTAAATATACACTTGGGAAAAAACTGATTGGGTAACTAATCTTAAAGGCGGTTGAGTCTTCGCCGGTAAACAACTTGAATAATTTCCCCGAATAATTAGAACTTTCGCCCCTCAATCCCAACTGAATACTTAGCTTTTTAACCTTGAAACTGTATGTGCCATAAGCCGCAAAAACTTGGTCGATGTATTTGTAAGCACTACTTGCGGCAGGACTAAACGCTGGCTGACTAGCAGCAGATGAGTCGCCAGCATATTGGTAGTTCTCTGTTTTAAAATCCCTTATGGCAACCCTTACGCCCGCTTCAATCTTTTTATCATCGGTAATAGGGTTCTCGTAATCGCTCTGAAGGGTAAAATAATGATTATAGCCACTACCATTACTTTGTTGTAAATAGGTTGGGTATTTTTTTACCCCACCTGTTTGGTCGTAATAAGTAGCCGATTTAATATTCGAAACATTACTGTTCGTAACTGAATTGTAATTAGCATCGGCAGTAATATCCTCACCTTGTTTTGCAAAATTGTGTTTATAACTTAGCTGACTGCCCACATTCTTAAAATTACCTACACCGTTCGTATTTCTGTTGGTGTAAGAGGATATAGTTTGAGCAATGGAAGTATCAATATTTTGTGGCGTCGAGTTATTGAACTTGCCTTGTGCAAAGCTTCCTGCCAAGCTAAACGTGTTTCTTATATCGGCAAAATAATCCAATCCTGCTCTTACAAAACCAAAATGACCATCGTTAGTTCCTTTGGAATTATAATCTACAAAGGTTGAATCTGGCATGGTGTAATAGACAGAATTGTTGGTGTTATTAGTAATAGACTTACGTTGGTTGTAGAATGCGCTTGCGGTAAAATTTATTTTATTCTGGCGATAGTTAAGGTCTATTCCGCCATTTGCTTTTCCTCTAGCATCAACACCAGCCCTCAAATTACCATTATACCCATTCTTTTTATTCTTTTTAAGGATGATATTCAATATACCAGCCCCACCCCCACTAGCATCAAACTTTGCAGATGGGTTGGTTATAATTTCTACTTTATCAATAATATCCGCAGGGATTTCATCTAGCGTAAGAGTAGTAGGTCTTCCATCGACAAAGATGGTAGGGGTAGCGTTTCTGAGGGTAACATTACCATCAATATCAACACTCACCGAAGGGATACTTTTCATTACCTCGGTTGCAGTTTGTCCTGTACTACTTAAGTTTTTATCTACATTAAATATTTTTCTGTCCAATCCAATTTCTAATACTGGTTTAGACACAGACGTTACGGTAACAGTACCCAAATCGGCGGCATCGGCTTGTATTTTTATATTACCCAAATCCTTTTCTGCCATTGAAGCTATCTGTGTAAAATCGGGTGTTGTTCCTGGTGCTGGTCTTTTTATCCCAAAGCTTATAGGCATCTCTATTTTGTTAAATCCGATAGAGCTAATCTTTAAAGTATATCTACCAAAAAGAGACAATCCTTCCAAATCAAAATCCCCATTGCTTTCTGTGATGTCAGTTTTTACGGGCACTTGTTTAATCTGTTGCTTTACAGAATCGTATTTTCCCATCATCAGTTGCACAGTAACGCCTATGACACCTTTATTTTTATCATCTACTATCTTCCCATAAAAATGCCCAATGTTAAGGTTGCCCCTAGCCCCTCCCCCTTTAGCTTGACCACCGCCAGGATATTGCGCCGTAACACCAAAAGCAATAAAACTTAACACCAAAACCGCATAAACTTTTATCATAAACGTACTTTTATTAGTTTTCAAAATTCCAAATTGATGGTATCACTTAAACGTTATTAATGTTAAACGGTTGTAAACCATAGTAAAAAGGGTAAAGCAGATAGAATTTATCGGCGAAAATATAGGTTTAGACTTAATCTTTTTTTAAGCTTTGGATTATAAAATGAGTTTTTCGGTAAAAGAAAGCTTAAAGGGGGCTAATGCAAGTGCATTATTAAAAGTTTATTTTGAATATACCCAGATTACTGTTTATGAGAATAAATCAAGGATACTTCGTAACGATTATTCTATAGGGAAAAATTATTTATAACCCCCTTTTTAACTAGAAGCTATTGCGAATACACACGCGAAACGCACTAGCCCTAGTAGATATTAGCGATTTTTCGCCGTTGTTGGTATTCTTTACCAACAACAAACTATAGAAAATTTAATTATTCAAATATAGAGCCTCTGCTTTTATTGTTGTTGGTCAAGAAGACCAAACATCAGCGAGTAGTGCAGTGAGCTTTCTTTTCAATCACCCAAATCCCTTTATCTCCCACAAATATCACTACTATTTCCTATCAAATTAACAATAATCCATAGATATTACCAGCAAATAGTATTAAATGTGGCTTATGTGGGTTTTACTAACACCAAATAATTTCATTTCATGTATAATCTATTTCAACTAACATGAATTAACGTTCATTCATGTTAATTGCATTGCGA
>JANYEX010000200.1 GCA_025359725.1 Chitinophagaceae bacterium
TGTCTAGTCATTATGAAGAGACTACTTTATTGCAAATTTCGTCGATGATGATGGGATATAAATAAGTCCAGAAAATTCTTTATCTCTTATTGTTTTCATCCAAGGTGTACATCCCTTTTTTCTCCTACTTTTTTTTAAATGAAGAGATAAAAATGGAGTTTCAACTTCACAATTATCAAAATACTAGTTGAAACTCGAGTTTCATAAGCTATTGACTTATCCGATGACACTAAAACTCAAGTTTTAATAACTATTGATTTGTCGTGTGCTTATGAAACTCAAGTTTCATAAGCTATTGACTTCTCTGATGACACTAAAACTCGAGTTTTAGTACCTATTGATTTATCGTATGCTTATAAAACTCGCGTTTCATAAGCTATTGATAAGTCTGATGACACCGAAACGCTTGTTTTAGTACTTATTGATTTATCGTATGACACCAAAACTCTAGTTTTAGAAACTATCTTTTTTTGTAGATTATACAAAAAGGCTATTTTACTATAGATTCGAAATGGTTTGGCTTATGTAAACATTTTTTTTAATATAATTTATCCAAACATCTATCTGGAAAAAATCGAGTATCCTTTGTATTATTTATCGACGAAGTCTTATTGAAAATGCTATACAAAAGTTATTAGACTAGTAAGACAGATAGCCTCACCGATTTTTTGATTCATTAATATTCAATCCTTTTAGCTTGCCGCCATTAACAAATTAACGCTTATGTCCAGATACGTACTCTTGCCAATATTATTGTTTTTATCTATTGTGTCCATCGCCCAAAAGGGAGTTTTAAAGGGTACTTTAATTGATAGTGTTGGCAAGCAATCGCTAAAAGATGCATCAATCACTGTTTTGGATGCTCAGGACTCAACTTTAGAAGCTTTTGGTTTATCTAAAAGTGATGGAAATTTTCAATTAAAGAATATTGCTTTAGGAAAATATATCGTAAAAATAACTTTTGAAGGATATAGAACCGTTCATAAAAGACTAACCGTATCCAGCGATAAACTAATTACAGATTTGGGTGATGTCTATATGAAAGTAAAGACTAAAGACCTTGATGAGGTAGTAGTGATTACATCGCCAATTGTGATAAAGAAGGATACGATAGAATATAATGCTGGTAGTTTTAAAACAAAGCCCAACGCAGTTGTAGAAGACCTGTTGAAAAAACTTCCTGGTGTAGATGTTTCTAAAGATGGGACTGTAACTGCACAAGGAGAAAAAGTTCAGCGGATATTGGTAGATGGTAAACGTTTTTTTGGAGATGATCCAAAGATGGCTACCAGAAATCTCCCTCCCAATATAGTGGACAAAATTCAGGTATATGATGCCATGAGTGATCAAAGTACTTTTAGTGGCTTTGATGATGGCAGTAGGACGAAAACAATAAACATCACTACCAAAAAAGATAAAAGAAGGGGTGTTTTTGGGAAAGCAATGGCAGGCGGTGGCGATGATGGACGATATGAAAGCAGCTTAAATTTGAATAGTTTTAAGAATAACCAGCAGATAAGTTTAGTAGCCGAGGGGAATAATGTAAATAGGCAAGCATTTAGTGTGCAGGATATATTAGGTTCGGTTAAGGGTGGCGGCAGCGGAGTAGGTAACGGCGTGGCGGGTTTTGGCGCAGGCAATAGCAGCACAGGAATTACCACAGTTTGGGCTGGAGGGCTTAATTATCGCGATATTTGGGGGAAAAGTACTGACGCTTATGGAAGTTATTTTTATAATCATGTGGATGTAAATAACGGTTCTAATAGTGTTACGCAGCGCTTTAATACACAATCGGACTCTACACAGTTTGCTACGCAAAATAGTAATTCTTTAAATAAGAATCAGAACCACAGATTTAATTATAACATAGAAACACCTTTGGATAGTAGTAACTCGATGATTATTCGTCCAAATTTTACCTATCAACAAAGTACAGTAGGCACGCAGACGGGAACTTATACTACTCTGGATAACGTTAGCAAGCTTAGCGATGTAAATCAAAACCTAAACAGCGATAACAAAGGGTACAATGGAAGTATTGATGCGCTTTTTAGACATCGATTCAAAACAAAAGGACATACCTACTCTATAGATGTTAATGGCGGGGGTAGCAGCAATGATGGAAATGCAACAAACTATTCTTCTACCACTTATGCAGATACTAGTTTCCCAGCAAGAATAGTTAACCAAAATAATACCACTGGCAGCCACTCGGGAAATATTGGTACTACCTTCTCTTATACCCAACCCATTGCCAGAAATCAATTATTAGAATTTGGGTTAAATTATAGTTACAGTCAGAATATATCGGATAAAAATACTTTTGCTCTTAATAGTAATGGCATCTACACATTGCCTGTTGATAGTCTTACTAATAACTTTGAAAATACAAATTATAGTGATAGGGTGACCTTGGGCTATAGAATTCAGCAGTCTAAATTTAACCTTGGTTTCACCGGGGGAGTGCAGTTTGCCACATTAAGTAGCATTAATAGGACAAATGATTCCTCAATAAATAGACACTATACCAATTTATATCCTTCCGCTAATTTTATTTACAACTTTACACGTACTCAGAACATTCACATTAACTATAATGGCAGAACGAGTGCCCCTAGCCTATCGCAGTTACAACCAGTTCCAGATAACTCAAATCAAACGAACATTGTTACTGGTAATCCAAACCTTGTGCAAGCATTTACGAACTCATTAAGAATATTTTTCACTTCATTTAATGTCTTTAGGTTGAGAAATATTTTTGTTGTAGTAAATGCCAATCAAACAATGAATGGCATTGTAAATAGTATAACACAATATAATACAGGTATTAAAGCTGGGACTCAACGTACTACTTACGTTAATAAGACTGGTGCTTACAGTGTTAATGGATATTTTAATTATGGAATTCAGTTGGATAATCCCAAAAGCAATATGAATTTTAGTACCACCCTTAGTAATAGCAGAAGTCTTAGTTTAATAAATAATGCCACTAACTATACTTATAATTCTACTTTGGGCGAGACTATTGGTTGGACAATGAACTTGAATGAAAAACTAGATATGAACTTGCATACCACATCTACTTATAACATTATAAAGAATACTATTCAGTCGCAGACTAATTCTAATTATTTTACCCAAAGCTTTTGGGCTGAGCCTACTTATACCTTAAAAGGCGGGTGGGTCTTTAGTAACGATTTTACATACTCTTTTTATACAGGGCGCACAAATGGATATAATGTTTCCGTTCCGTTATGGAACGCTTATGTAAGCAAACTAATGTTTAAGAAACAAAATGGCGAGTTGAAGTTTTCCATGTATGATATTTTGAATAAGAACCAAAGTGTGACTCGTTCTACAACAAACAATAGTGTTTCGGATGTTCAAAACAACGTCCTCAAACAATATTTTAGCCTCACATTTACATACAACTTGCGAAAGTTTGCAGGACAGCAACCCGCGGCTACACCTCCAGCTTTTAAGGGAATGAGAGGAATGGGCGAAGGTGGTGGAAGAGGACGGGATATGTAATACTAAAAAGAATGGAACACAAAAAAAGAGGCTGTTTCTAATATTACTATTGAGACAGCCTCTTTTTAAGAAATTAAATGACAAATCGTTTAGAAAGATTGCTTTGCAACACCATCAGCAATTGCTTGTAAAGCTTTTGCTTCACCTAGGATAGCTGCCATCTTGTTACCTTTTCCGTCATTACCAGCAGCCATATAACCACCCCTAGCTGTCTTAGTAATAACTGCATCATGCATAGGAACATTCTTTTCTTTTGTCTTTAAACAATAAGCCTTAATAAATTTACTTGTATCCATTTTATTTGATTTAATGCCCTATTGTATTATTAAATTAATAGTAATACCTCACAAGGCAAAGTGAAAAAAACTGTTTAGTAGCACAAACTACCGTATTATTTTTGAATAATGGACAATCTTTATTTAAAATTAATCCACATTGTTAATTTTTATTCAAAATAGTCTGATTTGAAAAGAATTACACATCAATTCTAGCATATTTAGCATGAGTTTCTATGAATTCTCTTCGTGGAGCTACCTCATCTCCCATCAACATACTGAACACCCTATCCGCTTCAGCAGCACTTTCTATAGTTACTCTTTTTAATGTTCTTCTTTTTGGATCCATCGTTGTTTCCCAAAGCTGTTCTGCATTCATTTCACCCAAACCTTTATAACGCTGAATGTTTACGCTATCATCCTTTCCGCCTCCAAGTTTTTCTATTAAATGTTTACGTTGTTCTTCATTGTAGGCATAAGCTTGTTCCTTTCCTTTTTTTACTAAATACAAGGGAGGTTGGGCGATATATACATAACCTTGTTCAACCAATTCCTTCATGTATCGGAAAATAAAAGTAAGAATCAATGTTGCGATGTGGCTACCATCCACATCGGCATCGGTCATGATTACTAATTTATGATAACGAAGCTTGCTTATGTTCAATGCCTTGGCATCATCAACAATACCGACCGTTACACCAAGGGCAGTGTACATATTGCGGATTTCCTCGTTTTCGTAAATCTTATGTTCCATCGCCTTTTCTACGTTAAGAATCTTACCTCTCAATGGTAGAATGGCTTGGTAACTTCTGTCCCTACCTTGTTTTGCAGTTCCACCAGCCGAATCCCCTTCAACCAGATATAGTTCACATTTTTCTGGGTCTCTCTCACTACAATCAGCAAGTTTACCAGGCAATCCACCACCGCTTAATACTGTTTTTCTTTGTACAAGGTCTCTTGCTTTCTTAGCCGCCATTCTCGCTTGGGCTGCAAGAATTACCTTGCTAATGATATTCTTAGCATCCTTAGGGTTTTCCTCTAAATAAGCTTGCAATACCTTTGCAACTGTAGAATCTACAATCCCGCTTACCTCACTATTACCTAATTTAGTTTTTGTTTGACCTTCGAACTGAGGCTCTGGAACTTTTACAGAGATTATTGCACTCAATCCTTCCCTAAAGTCATCTCCTTCTATTTCTACTTTTGCTCTTTCAAACAATCCTTCCTTATCGCCGTAACTTTTAAACACCCGCGTCAAAGCTCTTCTAAAACCGGTTACGTGTGTACCACCTTCAATGGTATTGATGTTATTTACATAACTAAAGATGTGTTCCTTGAAGTCATTGTTGTAAGTCAATGCAACGTCAACAGTTACATTCGATGCCTCATCATATCCCTCAACGCTTAGAGTCATAGGAATGAATGGTGTACGGTTTGCGTTTCTGTCCAGCATTTCCACAAACTCTACAATGCCACCTTCGCTATAAAAGAAAGCGGTATAGGGTGTGCCATCATCGTTCAATTCCCTCACATCGGTGATCGTAATACTTATCTTTCTATTTAAATAAGACAATTCCCTCAACCTACTTTCTAAAATTTCTTTCTTATAAACGGTTTCTTGGAATATAGAGGCATCAGGCCAGAATCTAACAGTAGTACCAGTTCTATCACTAACACCTGCTTCTCTTACTGCATAAGCTGGAATACCACAGTGGTATTCTTGTTCAAATACCTTACCTTCTCTTTCTACTTTTACCTGTAACGTAGTACTCAAAGCGTTTACACAACTTACGCCCACACCGTGCAACCCCCCCGATACTTTGTAAGAGCCTTTATCGAACTTACCACCTGCATGCAAAACCGTCATCACTACTTCCAGTGCACTTCTCTTTTCTTTAGAGTGCATAGCGGTAGGAATACCACGACCATCATCTTTTACGCTAATGCTATTGTCTTCATGGATGGTTACATAAATATTTTTACAGTATCCTGCCAATGCCTCATCTATTGAGTTATCTACCACCTCGTACACCAAATGGTGCAACCCTTTTACGCCAATATCGCCGATATACATGGCTGGTCTTTTGCGCACAGCTTCCAAACCTTCCAAAACCTGTATACTATCGGCACCATAATTCTTTTCTTGGGCGCTTGCACTCGTTTGTTGGCTATCTAATTTGTCGCTCATATTCTTATGTTACTCTATTTATTAAAAGTGGTCGAAGATAATGTTTTTATAGTTAAACACAATAGTTTGGGAATGTTTGGTTTTCCACATGCATACAGTACATTTTGCCTAAAAAAGTGTTGTCTTTGGGGTGGATGGTTTGGTACATCTATGGTCAATATTGTTTTGAGAACATTTGATGTCCAGTAATCAAGATTTCGCACATAGCACCCCTTTCAGCCTATTGCGAATTCAAATCCGTTGTCGGTCAAGACATGTGTGATTGTCAATGGGAAGAACTTCATGCAATTATCAAAAAATATATCCGTTCCCTGCGATGTCTTATTGTCGTACACCTTACATCGTCCTTGTTGGCCTGTCTATGGCTACAAACAGATAGGATCGCACCTTGTTAAACTTGGGCATATAAGTGACATCAAAATAAAGGTATCCTAGTTCATAGGCCTTGAATTTCCTAAACTTTTCCTTTTCGGCAATAGGGATACCATTCATTCCTTACAAGACACCTATAGACTGCGCTTCTTGTGACAGTATTGTTTTTGAAAAGCAAAGTTTCAAAGACCTCATCAAGGGTAAGTGGGGGCAAATACTTTTGGGATAATTTTTCTGGTGGCTCAACCACTGGGATATTTTTCACCTACTCAACTTAGGGTACACCCTTTACCATCAATTTAGACATAAACTTTACATCTAATGGTCGTAATGGCTATGTAAATGCTACACTAAATGGAGACACATCGGCTGTTAAGCACGTATCTACACCACCTTCTGGTGCTGCCTCAACTTGTGCCTGTGGTTATGCTAAATATACGGGCGCAACGTTCTTTAATTTGGCTATGCCTGGCTATTATAGCAATTATGTAAACAGCTTATACCTCTACCACAAACACTCATGCACAGGGTATAGCATGGTCATTTGGTACGTACTCCGAGTGGGAGAATACTACAGCAACTTATGGGTCTTGGGTTCATATATATAAAGTTTGATCTAAAGGCATAGATAAATCCACACTACTTGCCAGTGATTTTGATTTACTTGGTCATTTAAACGCCTTTACAAAATACAGGGTCGCTTCACCATTCCCTTATTAAAGTAGTTTATTTAGGCTACTTTTTTTAAATAGAAAAGAAAGATTATTTAAGCAGAAAAGTAATAAGCACAAAAAAGCCTGCGTAATAAATATACGTAGGCTTTTTTATTAATCGAAAGGTTTATTTCTAAGATGCCTTTACTTCTACTTCTGCCTTATGAGCAGTAGATTTTTTCGCGTTTGCAGGACGGCTTTTGCCAAATGATCCTTTGAAACGTTTTCCTTTTGCTGTTTTTTTGTCGCCTCTACCCATGACTATTATCTGTTTTAAATATTTATTAGTTGCAAAAATAAAACAAAACCTCCAAAGGAGATATTTATTTATGAAATATTAGAGCTAAGCTCTTTTCCTGCCTTAAACTTAGCCACCTTTTTAGCCTTAATACTAATAGTTTCTCCAGTTTGTGGATTCCTACCTGCGCGGGCAGATCTAGAAGAAACAGAGAAAGTTCCGAAGTCAACCAATGTAACTTTACCACCGTTCTTTAGTGCCTTAGTAACAGCACCCGTAAAAGAATCAAGCGCAGCGTTCGCTTGTGTTTTAGTTATACCTGCATCTTCGGCAATTTGTGCAACCAAGTGAGCTTTGTTCATGTTATTTTTTTTAAAAGTTTTTGAGAAATAACAAATTTATTGGGTTTTAACTACAATGACTCATTTTTTATTTAATTAATTAAAACATTACCAAAAATGTATAATATATACAACCAATTAATCAACAACTTCCATCAAACTCCTGAATACTATTGTTTTTGTACCCCAACTTTTCATAGTATCTTCCCTCAAGGCAACTGCGTGTAACTCAACATATCTATCATACAATTCCGTTTCTTCAGCGTAAAACTGGACAGCATAAGTAATACCTTCGGTCTCATCTGTGTCAAGTATCCTTACAAATTGAAACCTCACAAAGCACTCTTTCGACATTATTTCGGGTATATGTTTATGCTTCATCCACTGCATCCATGCATCATGAATGTCATGCGTTAGATGCGTTGTAACATTATATATTATCACAGTAGAGTAGTTTAGAAAGTTAATTCAAGATAGATAGGACAATGGTCGCTGTGTTTAACATCAGGGTAGATGGCGGCATCCTTGACACTATCCTTTAAAGAATCAGTAACGCTAATGTAGTCTATACGCCAGCCTTTATTTTGGAGTCTTACAGTAGGAAACCGTTGACTCCACCAAGTATAGGAATCTTTTTTATCAGGATTAAGGTATCTAAAAGTATCTACCCAGCCGTTATTATAAAACATACCTAACCATTCTCTTTCCTGCGGTAAGAACCCAGAAGAGTTCTTATTTCCTTTCGGATCGTGTATATCTATAGGGTGGTTTGCAATGTTATAATCGCCAGTGACAATAATATTAGGGCGTGTTTTCCGCAATTCTTGCAGATAAACAAAGAACTCATCCAACCATTTGTACTTATAAGTCTGTCTTTCCTCACCACTAGTACCGCTAGGGTAATAGGCATTTACAAGGGTAATATCCCCAAAATCTATGCGAATTACTCGCCCTTCAAAATCACTATGTTCAATACCATTTCCATAATAAACTTGGGTAGGTACAATTTTAGTAAAGACTGCCACACCACTGTAGCCTTTCTTTTGCGCCGAAAACCAGAAGGTTTCATAACCCAATGCCTCAATTGCTTTATAGTCAGCGTCTTCTTTGGTAGCCTTGGTTTCCTGAAAACAGATTATATCTGCCGGATCAGTCTGCAACCATTCTATAAACCCCTTTTTGATAGCAGCTCTTATACCATTTACATTGTATGATATGATACGCATAATAGATGTATTTTTAAATAAGTTGCTAAAGTACGGTTTGGGGTTCTCATAT
>JANYEX010000333.1 GCA_025359725.1 Chitinophagaceae bacterium
CCTTTGTCTAATCTTTCCAAAGGATCACCCAAGGAGGATAGCTTCGTCAAACGGATGTCTTGATCAAAAAAGCCGTAATCTCTATGTCGCTTGAATTTTTTCATAACAAAGCTAATTTACACATAAATTCAACACAGAATTTATTAAATATTAGTTTTTAGAGGTTCCCTATAGTTAATGTTTTCGCTATGAGAATTAGTTTTGTTAGATTTGCTAACTTAAATTGAAAAACATTGGCAACGAGGAAAGAAGAGAAGAGCAAACTAACAGAAGAGAAAAAAGAAAAAGTTGTAAAGAAAATAGTATCAACAGCAAAAGCTTCTACAAAGGAAAGCACTACATCTCCACCTGCAAGAAAAGCCAAAACACAAGAGAAATTATCTAAAGAAAAAGCTTTGAGAATAATGGAAATGTCAGATTTAAATAAACAAGTTACTTTTAAACTAAGGTTCTTTACAAAACCTGGTCAAACACTTTATATAGCAGGAAACCATGACTTGTTGGGTAATGATGTGATGGAAAACTCAGTGCCGCTTGCCTATATAAACAATGACTTTTGGGGAGTAACTATTAACTTGGGTGATAAGGTTATCAACCAAAAAATAACCTATAACTATCTACTGAAGGATACTGATGGCAGCATTAGTTACGATTGGGGAAGTGATAAAACCTTTAACCCATCTACACTAGCTAAAGCACATATATTAATAATAGATTCTTGGAATTATGCTGGTTATTTTGAAAATGCTTTCTATTCAGAGCCGTTTCAGAATGTATTGTTGAAGGCAAACTATACACCCGTTAAGCAAAAGAATATTATCAAATATACACACATATTTCGCGTTAAGTCTCCCCTCCTTACTAAGGGTCAAACGCTAGGTATATTGGGCAGTAGTAAGAGTTTGGGAAACTGGAATGCTGATAGCGTTATAGTAATGTCTAAGGATGCGGAAGGAACTTACTTTGAGGTTAAGGTAGATTTAAGTAAAGATAATTTTCCAGTAGCTTACAAATATGGCATCTACGATACGGAAACTAAAGAATTTGTTCACTTTGAGGATGGCAAAAATAGGTTTGTAGAGGTTTCTGACGAGACAGAAATATTAACTATAGTAAATGATGGCTTTTCTGTTTTACCCGCAAATACATGGAAGGGTGCTGGTATTGCAATACCCGTATTTAGCCTTAGAAGTAAACAGAGCTTTGGTGTAGGCGAGTTTACAGATATACCCTCACTAGTAGATTGGTGTAAGAGAACTGGTTTGAAACTAGTGCAGATATTACCTGTAAACGATACAACTGCAACCCATACTTGGTTAGATTCTTATCCTTATGCGTCTATTTCTGCCTTTGCATTGCACCCGCTTTACCTAAATGTTGGGCAAGTAGTTACTACTGAGGAAGGTAAAACGATAATAGCGGAATACGAGCAAGAAAAAGCACGTTTAAATGCGCTTGATGCCGTTGATTATGAAGCTGTGATGAAAGCAAAGTGGTCGATACTAAAGCAACTTTGCATTTTACAAAAAGACGAAACATTTGCTTCTGCTGATTACAAGGCATACTTTGAACTTAATAAACATTGGTTGGTTCCGTATGCTTGTTTCTGTTATTTGAGAGATGCGAATGGCACTGCCGAATTTGGCAACTGGCCTTCTTATCAGTTATATAGGGAACAAGAAATGTTTACCTTACTTGATGAAGCGGGTGAGCCGTACAAAGAAATTGCGTTACATTACTTTACACAATATTATTTGCATGTTCAACTAAAAGCAGCTACTGATTATGCACATACAAATGGAATTATTGTAAAGGGTGATATTGCCATCGGTATTTCGCGTAATGGTGCTGATGCTTGGCAACACCCCAAGTTATACAATATGGATTTGCAAGCAGGTGCACCGCCAGATGACTTCGCGATAAAGGGGCAAAACTGGGGTTTCCCAACTTACAACTGGCGTCAGATGAAGCAAGATGGTTTTGCTTGGTGGAAACAACGCTTCGAGCAGATGAGTTATTACTTTGATGCGTTCAGAATAGATCATATTCTTGGTTTTTTCCGTATCTGGAGTATACCAATGCACGCCATAGAAGGAATTATGGGGCATTTTGTTCCCGCACTTCCTGTGCATATTAATGAATTACGCGAAAGAGGTATTTGGTATGATACAAGTAGGTTCACACAGCCTTTTATCAACGATAATGTATTGTGGGAGAAGTTTGGTTATGATAATGAGTATGTAAAGAAAACATTCCTTAATAACAATAACAACGGTACTTACACTTTAAAAGAAGATTTTAATACCCAAAGAAAAGTAGAAAAATTCCTTTCAACTTGGAATGCCGACAACTTTACTAACAAGATAAAATATGGTCTTTTTGATTTGATTAGTAATGTTATTTTGTTTGAAGTAGAGGGTAGTAACGGGGAACAATTCCATTTTAGATTTGGCATAGGTAGTACTACTTCCTTTAAATATCTGGATGAACATACTCGTAGGCAATTAGATGATTTATACGTTAACTATTTCTTCCGCAGACAAGATAATTTCTGGCGTCAAGAGGCATTGCAGAAGTTGCCAGCCTTAAAGCGTGTTACAAATATGCTGGTGTGCGGTGAGGATTTGGGATTAGTACCTGATTGCTTACCAGATGTAATGAAACATTTAGGGATTCTTAGTCTAGAAATTCAACGTATGCCGAAGGATAACTCTAAAACATTCTTCCATCCAAATGATGCACCATACCTAAGTGTGGTTACGCCTTCTACGCATGATATGAGTACGATAAGGGGTTGGTGGGAAGAGGACAAAGCCAAGATTCAGCACTTCTTTAATCATCAGTTGGGACAATGGGGTAATGCACCTTACTACTGTGATGCTTGGATAAATAAAGCAATCATTTTACAACACCTATACTCACCAGCAATGTGGAGTATATTCCAACTGCAAGACATTTTAGGTATAGATGGAAATATTCGAAGAGGTAACCCCAATGATGAGCGTATAAATGTTCCTGCTAATCCTAAAAACTATTGGAGATACAGAATGCACATTCCTTTAGAAGATTTATTGACTTTAGATTCTTTTAATGATGAGTTAGCTGGAATGATAAAAGACACTGGAAGAGATTAATAATGAATGATTGGGATGAAATAATTCATTCTAA
>JANYEX010000252.1 GCA_025359725.1 Chitinophagaceae bacterium
CATCAATAATGCTAACCTGCTGACTGCACAAGCATGGAGGGTAAGGGAAAACTTCAAGAGGCTATTTGAACTAACTGGTTATCTAAACCTCATAAAAGTTTACGACAAATGGCTGAAAAACGCATTGCAAAAAGGTGTAAAATATTTAGTAGACGTGGTGAAGACATTTGAGCGGCATTTAGAGGGAATTTTCAACGCAACACTGTATAAAACAACTAGCGTGTGCAACAGGAAAGAATCAACGGAAATATACAGTCCATTATAGCCAAGGCAAGAGGATTTGCAAACTTTGAAAGGTTCAGAATTAATGTGATGTCCTTTTATGGAAAAATTAATATCCTACACTAAATTTAAAATTACCAAAATAGTATGTATTAATAAAGTTATCCTAAATTCTGTGTGAGGAATCTTAACCACAAAGAACACAAGGAATTAAAAACACAAAGCACACAGGATATACTAAATTTAAACTATTTAAGAAGCTATTAGCGTTCTAGAATAGCCTAGTGTTCTTTAAGTAAAACGCAATATCTAAATACTATTGATTATGCCGAGTGTATCTAGTGTAAATATTAGTGTTCGTTGTGGTAAAATAACTCTTCCCCACATTAAATTTAGTTAAACCATTAATAAAGAACGTCCATCCGACATTAGTCTGTATTTTATAAAAAGCTGAAGTCTTTTTCTAATGATTTTTGAAGTTTAGTATGGCTACTCAGAGTTTACAGCCAACAAATGAGTGCTTGGAAAGAATGTTCCGTCTTCCGATGCCAATTGCTTAATTGTTCCTATTTTGTCCCATAGTGTTAGGTCTGCCGAAACCACTGCTGAAAGAAAGTTCTATTGCTAAATTACTTCCGTCTGCAAGCCCTTTACTAAACACCAATGTTAGCTGCGTATTAGTGACCAAACCAAAATTCTCAATTCGCATGGTCAACACCAAACTTTTCTAGCCACCAACTTGTTGTAGAGCCAATTTCGTCAAATCTTGTTGGTTTGTGCGTACGTTCAAGAAATGTCACATATTTATCAACAATATGTAAAGCTGTTGCAGGATTATGACATTCAGATTAGTATGACAGAGAATTGTGACCCCACTGAAAAATGCCATGTCAGAAAGGATAAATGGCATCATAAAAGAGAAATATCTGGAAACCTATCAGGTAGATAATATAGAGGATGCGAAGGCTTTATTAAAGGATGTGGTGGACTTGTACAATGCCGAAAGACCACACATTAGCATTAGATACGCCACACCAGATGAGGTACATCAATCTAATTTATTAACTAAACCAGAAAGATTATGGAAGAATTATTATCCAAAACAACTTACTATTGATATCCAATTGCAGGATTAAAAACATCTGTAAACTTATTACAGGATTATCTAACAAACGTGTAAACTTTTTCTAGGACGAGACAATCCCTTATCTTTAGGCAGCGGGTTCGCCGCCAACAGTAATGTAAAATCCATGGTGCCACCCAAAGCCCCCGACCTTTCAAATAGCACTAGCGGTTTAATGCCTGCAACTGGAGAAAGCGTGTACGAGTCGCAATCATTGTACACATCAGAAGCTATGTGGTTTACATTAGTCATCAAATCATTTGTTTTCATCGAGTTGCCCATTTTCCTGATGATTGCCTGTAAGGCTGGTGGGTATAACTCATTTTCTGCGCTTCCAGCGAAGTGTGATACCCCTTACCGAGATGGCATAACTGGCGTGAGATGGTTGTAGGTAACAGCATGTCACTACAATACAACCATATTTAAAATTCACTTCATAATGCTCACTCTCCGCCATCATTTCACCATAAGCCACGTCGCGAGTTAGCACCACCTTTTGCGCCTCATTTCTTATTGCTCGCTCATATATTCTTTCTTTAAATTATGCTTGAAAATCTTTTCAAATTTCTCAACTTTAGGTCGTATTACATAGCTGCAATATCCTTGACTCGGGTTTTCATTATAATAGTTCTGATGATAATTCTCGGCAGGATAGTAGTTTTTAAAAGGCTCTATTGCCGTAACAATTGGATTCGCAAACGCATGACTTTTATCCAATTCTGCCTTGTAATGTTCTGCTTTATGCTGCTGTTCTGCATTGGTATAAAATATAACACTTCTATACTGTGGCCCAGCATCTGCACCCTGACGGTTTAATGTTGTCGGGTCGTGTGTTTTCCAGAATACTTCCAATAGTTCATCGAAAGTAACTTTTGTTGGGTCATATTCAATCTTTGTTATCTCTGCATGACCAGTAGTTTTATCACAAACTTGCTCGTAAGAGGGATTATCCACATGTCCGCCACCATAACCACTTCTGACACTTACTACGCCATCAATCCGTTGAAAAAATGCTTCCGTGCACCAGAAGCAACCCTCGCCAAAGTAGGCGGTTTCTGTTTTTGCTTTACTCATAATGTTTTTACTTTGCTTTTGTGCGCAGGATACAAACACACTCATTGCCAGTATCCAAATAAATAATAATTTTCGCATGATGATTAATTAACAATGTTTAGATTAATAAGTTGTTACAGTCATTATACGCAACCATCAAAAATGCCTTACAACCACATTGTTAATAATAGCTTAAAGGAGTTATGAGTTATGGAATATGTACTATAAATTGAGATTCATAAGTATTTAGCATTTATTAAATGAAACATCGCCAACAACTCATGTTTTATAACTCATATCTATCCCTATCCTTCCAACGCTTTATTTATAAAATAAACCAATGGTTGTAATGCGGCACAGGCTGTTACTATTTTGTTTACTATTTCCTTACTGGTTAGGTCTGCATCAGCAATTGGGGAGGAAGCAATAAAGCTTTTTAGTTTGAGGTAAGCTATTGCGGGATTACTTTCTTCGTAACCTTTCGGCGGGCGAGACAATGTTACATCGCTTCCGTTTTCTAGTGCGCCAAATTGTTTTACAAAGGGTACACCCTTTACTATGCCATCAAATTCTTCCAAGCAATAGTCTATTTCCTGGCGTATTTTCTTCAACGAAGGTGCTTCTGGCATCCACATTCCACCAGCAATAAAACTACCTCCAGGTTCACAATGAAGATAATAGCCTGCTACAATCATCTTTTTCCCACCCTTACTAAAACCCGCGCCCATATTGGTTTTGTACGGGCTTTTATCCTTACTAAACCTAACATCCCTGTTTATTCTAAACACATAATCCTTTGCTTGCAGTCCGATAATGAAGTCATCATTTTGGCTAACCCCTGCCAATACTTCACCAACTAATTGCAAATAATCACCCTTCGCGTTTTCATATTTTTTTCTGTTGACACCAAACCATTCTTTGTGGTTATTAAGCTTTAGTTCTTTCAAAAATTCTAGTGTAGCTGCTTGCAACATATCCTTTAATTAAAATTATTCTGTAAAAGTAGGGATATAAAGCCATGGTTAATAATGAACCCTCATAGACAATCATTCTAGATTTTAATTCATACAATAAAATCCATTTAATAATCTTTTGTTGGGATGTGTAAATAACATTAGGGAACCTCTAAAAACTAATATTTAATGAATTCTGTGTTGAATTTATGTGTAAATTAGCTTTGTTATGAAAAAATTCAAGCGACATAGAGATTACGGCTTTTTTGATCAAGACATCCGTTTGACGAAGCTATCCT
>JANYEX010000281.1 GCA_025359725.1 Chitinophagaceae bacterium
AACTTAACCTTTGAGGGTCTGCAATCACCTTTTGCAGGTATGCAATTACTCTTTGCAGGTATGCAATTACTCTTTGCAGGTATGCAATTACTCTTTGCAGGTATGCAATTACTCTTTGCAGGTATGCAATTACTCTTTGCAGGTATACAATTACCCTTTGCAGGTATGCAATTACCCTTTGCAGGTATGCAATTACCCTTGCAGATATGCAATTACCCTTGCAGATATGCAATTACTCTTGCAGGTATGCAATTACTCTTTGCAGGTCTTGAACAACATTATTTAAAGAACTAATATCTAAACACTAATAACTAAGAAGTAAACCTATACTTCCGACGCACCTCCTTCGACCCACCGAAATTGCTTTCGTCAAACAATACCTCTATCTCAAAAACCCCTGTCTTCTTGCTGTAAGTACCCGGTTGCGTACTTGGTGCAATGCTTACCTGATACTTTGTTTTGTCTTTCCTAGTTAATGTAACCACCTGTGGCAGAACAACCACCGTACCCACATCCGAAGAATCTGCACTCTTAGGAATAAACCTAAAACACTTAGGAATAACAACATTGTAAGTGCCAGAATCTGAACTAGTATTAACATTATATCGAGATGTATAATATGGATTATTATACATAGAAGTCATATATAAAGCACCTGTCCCCTTGCCAGCCACATAAGGATTTTGGAATCCGATAACATCAGGTTCTGCATCGGAGGTAAAAGCAAAACTGATAAAGGGTTTCCAGATGCCCAATGAGTCGATATATATCTGTGGATGTGGCGAATAATACGGCTGATTCTGCGCCCAAGTGTTAGCCAACTCCAAAGAGGCATACGTTGGTTGCACGTTATATTCTTTTTTACATCCGTAGAAAAAGACAAAAGCAAGAAGTATAAATAAATATTTCATCATTTTAATAATAGTTCGTTAGTGGAAAAAAGGAATTGGACAAACATATCTAGCATCCAGATAAGTAAGACTAGGCGTGCTACTGCTACAATCTGTTCTAACTAAATCCTTATGCAGTCGAGCTATATCAAAAAACAAATGCCCCTCGTAGCAAAGCTCCCTACGACGCTCGTTTAATATTTCGTCAATCATTGCTTGTTGTGTGGTTGCAGTAAAATAAGTAGCAGCCGGGTTGGCGCGGGTACGGATGGCATTTAAATAATTAGCAGCAGTCGTTAACCCATTGGCAGGGTCGGATTTAACAGCTGCTTCGGCTGCAATAAGGTATAATTCCGAAGCCCTAATTACCTTGATATTATTAACACTATCGGCCGTACCAAAGTATTTTCTATTAAATGAAAAAGTAGTGCTAGTAACAGTTGTATCCTTAAAAAGGAAGTTGTGTCCACGAACATCGGCAGCGTCATAGAGTCCTAACAAATCGTTTGTTGCAGCAAACTGCGCATACAAGGATTGAGGAACAGTAAAATTAAAATAATCTCCGTAGCCACCACCTATGCCAGAACCATAAGCTAGCTCAAAAATGCTTTCGGAACTCACATTCTTGCCGCTCCAAGAAGCATCATAATTAGCATTGGTGATTAGGGGATACTTACCACTGTTTATTAAACCACTGCTCAGCGTAAAAGCTTGGGTATAGTCGCCTTTATACAAACAAACCCTTGCTTTTAAGGCATTAGCCGCATCGGCACTAAGCCATGTCTTGGCATTTCCAGCTGGATAGATGTAATTGCTGTTGGCATATAAAACAATGGCAGTATCTAAGTCGCTTAGTATTTGGTCATATACCTTTTTAACGCTACTCACTACATTAGAAGACGCAATGCTATCTGTATTTTTTATTTTAATAACAATTCCTGGGTGGCTTGCATCGGCAGTAAAAGTATAGTTTTGGGCAAATACTCTCACCAAATCGAAATGTGCAATAGCCCTTATGGTGTAGGCATCTGCTTTTATCCTTCTGATATCTTCTGGTTTTCCGTTGGTGACATTATCTACATTTTCCAAAACATTGTTTGCACTGTAAATGACAGAATATGCCTGCGTGTAAAAATTATACATGTCATTGTAAGTAGGCAAAGTTTGGTTGGTAAAGTTGTAGGTATTGGTTGAGGATTGTGCTTTGGTGATAGCATATTTTATATTACCACCCGTTAATTCTGGGTACACATAAAAATCTTTTACATAATAGCTTGAGGTTTTCAATTTGTTATAGCAACCAATAATAGCCGTCCGCGCCCCTTCGTAATCTGTAAAAAGCTCAGACACAGAAACATTATTCTCAGAGTGAGTCTCCAAGAATTTCTTGCAACTAGTGCCGCCTAGTAATAATACTATTAAGCTTAAAATGGTGATATGTTTCTTTTGCTTCATTATTTCTCTTTTAGTTGTCCAAAGACCGTTAACGGTAAATGGTTAACATTCTAAATCCCGACTTTCACCCCCCAAGTAAATGTTTGTGCCTCGGGGAAACTGAACCTGTATTCCTTGATGCCATTACGTCCTGCGGGGGATTTTTCTTTATACCAATAAAATAAGTTTGTGCCATTGCCGTAAACAATAAGCGACATCCCTCCTACCCTTCTCATAATATTTTTAGGTAAAGTGTAAGCCAATGAAACATTACTCACCTTAACATAAGTATTGTCATAAACATACCTAGAAGAGTTAGATACGATTGGGTTGCCAGTACCAAATATTCCGGAGGCAAGCCTAGGGATATTCGCTACATCACCAGGCTTTTGCCATCTGTCTAGCAGGTTAACGCTTTGGTTGCGGTTAGCTAAGTTGCGACCGTTGTTTTCATTGTTATAATCAATAAGAAGATAACCACCCAAATTATAAATAAGATTTACAGTCAAAGAAACCCCATCATAGCTAAAAGAGTTTATGAACCCACCCTGTGCCTTTGGCAATCTATCACCCAAAGAGTAGGCATTGGATAATGACCTATCTAGTTGAGTTGCCAATACTATCTTACCCGTCTTATCATAGTATTGTTCGTAACCAGTTGAAGGATCTACACCAGCATATCTAAAGCCCCAGATAGCAGAAGTACTTACCCCAGCTTTTAATACAGCGGCAATGCTTGGGTCTGAAGCATAGCCAGTAACATTGTTGTAAACATTAGTAACAACATTTTTATTATATCCAAGGTTAAAAGTACTTGTCCATTTGAACTTACCCGTAAATACTTGAGCCGAAATACTTGCATCTACCCCCTTGTTTCTCATGTCTGCCACATTAGCCAGAATGGTAGTAAAGCCGTTTTCTGGTGGAATGCCTATTGGGTTAATGGCATTCTTCAATAAGTTATTGTAGAAGTCAACGGTTACATTAAAACGCTTAAGGAAACTAAAATCGAATCCCGTATTTTGTTTCAAACCAATCTCCCAGGTTAGATAAGGATTAGGTGCAGTAGAGATATAAGAAGATACAACATCGTTGTAACCTGGGCTATCAAAACTATATAAGCCTCTTGCCTCGTAGCTACCAATGCGGCTGTTGCCTGTACGTCCGTAACTGACCCTGAGGCGGAACATATCCAACCAACTGATGTTATTAAACCATTTTTCTTTGTTAATTAACCAACCCACGCCAAAACCAGAGTTGACGGTAGAGTTAACATCGGTTCCAAAAATACTGGCAGCATCCAAACGGCTCGATAGACTAAAGAAGTATTTACTATCGTAATTGTACAATACCTGACTAACCACCGAATATGACTTTGCCAGACTATTTGAAGAAGCAGAGTTACGATTGGTTGCGGTGCTTAATTCTATCAATTTACTGTAGGTAAACCCAGTGCCAGACCCATTCAACAATTTGGTGTCCTCGCTTTGTGCATCAAAACCTAGTGTTACATCTAGCTTATGAAGTCTTTTTATAGTAGGCGACCAGTTAGCCTGAGAAGAGCTTATCCAACTAAAATTTGTTCTGTCAAATATTTGCTCAAACCCGCCCTTGCTTGCACCGGTAGCATTTTTGGGACTTTGAAATAAAGTAAGTTTATTTAGTAAAGCATCTATACCTATCAAAGTAGTAAATCGCAAATGCTTTATGGGGGTATAATCCAGATGTATATTACCATTAAAAGAACCGCCAGTAGCATAATCTTTATTTTGAGCAATAACAGCTATCGGATTGGCTACACCAAGGTTAGCAAACTGAAAGAATGTACTATCAGCGTTGTAAACAGGAACATTAGGAATAATAGGAACAATACCATAAATATTAACAGCATTCTTATGGGTTAGAGATGGTGCTAAGGTTAGTCCGAAGGAAAACTTATTATTAATCTTATGGTCTAACCTAGCACGGAAATATACTTTCTGATAGTCATTTCCTTTTTGTATAGCTTGTTGGTTATAGAACGAACTAGACAAACGAAACTGCGTAGCCTCACTACCTCCCGAAACTTCTACTTCAGCATTATCGAACGTACTGTAACGGTTAGCCAGCTCGAACCAAGGCGTATTCATTGTACTAGAACCTGCCAATAGTTCTGCAGTTGCTGGACTTTTACCATCGTTTATGTATTCTTCTTTCAATAAATCATGGTATTGTTTTCCATTCAACCATTTAATTCTATTGATACTTTGTGCCCAACCATTGCTATAGCCAACGTCTAGCTTTGTCTTACCCGCCTTACCCTTTTTTGTAGTGATAATAATTACACCATTGCTAGCATTAGCCCCATAGATAGACGCAGCGGCAGCATCTTTTAATACAGAAATACTTTCAATATCTTCTGGATTAATACCTGCTAATGGGTTTAATAATTCCTCATTATTAATGAATGCCAAAGGCTCATCGCTACGGCGTTGCTCCATAACAGGAACGCCGTCTATAACATAGAGCGGCTGCGAAGAAGTTGTAAGTGTGGTAATATTTGCACCATTAAGGTTAGTTAAGGAGTTTTGCCCTCGAATATTTACTTTAACCGGCGTACCTAATTCTGTATTAGTTTCTACCTGCACCCCTGCAGCCAAGCCCTCCAACATCTTATCAAAGCTTTCTATGGGTCTATCTACCTGCAAATCTTTAGAAGTAACAACGACAATACTACCCGTAACCTCTTCTTTCCGTTTTGGTTTACTGTAACTATTAGTAACAACTACATCGCTTAATGCCTGAATATTTTTGGATAAGGTTACATCAATAGTTTTATGCCCGCTAACTTTATATTCGTATTTGTTATACCCTACAAAAGAGAAAACTAGAACGCCCTGCAACGTTTCTTGCTTGGTAAGACTAATAGTGTATTCGCCATTTAAATTTGTAATAGCAATCTTTTTACTGTTACCTTTTACAGAAACAAAAGCGCCTTGCAGTGGGTCGCCACCATCACTATAAACATGTCCTTTTAACTCTACTTCTGGGTCGTTGAAAAATTTATTAGCCAATGACTCTAAAAAAGAAGGTTTCTTCTTTAATATAATTGTATTGTTTTCAATAGCATAATCAAAGGACTGGTCTTTGGTAAGTATATCCATTACTTGCTTTACAGAAGCATCCTTTACATTAGTAGTCATCGGTTTTACGTCCTTTATCAGATCGTAATCATAGAAAAGCAAATAGCCAGACTGCTGCTTCACAGTTTCCAGAATCCGCTCTAGCTTTGTATCCC
>JANYEX010000282.1 GCA_025359725.1 Chitinophagaceae bacterium
GCTACAAGATTGGTTATACCTGATAATACAGCACTATGCTTTCTGCCACCTTATAGCCCTGAACTTAATCCAGCAGAAAAAGTATGGGCTTTCTTGAAAAGGAAAATTATGACAGGAGCGCAAAACAATTATCATGAGCAATTTTTTTTTTTATAAAAACTAATTCGAATCAACTATATTGTAACACCACCCGATAACGTTGTTGCTTGCTAGTATTTTTGCCATTCAGTACCAAATTCGTACTGTTACAATTATGACAGGAACGTAAAACAGTTATCATGAGCAAAACTTTTTTTGCTATATGAACGAATTCAAATCAACTATATTGTAACACTACCTAATAATTTCATACTGGGGATATTTTTTTTCTAGTATTAACGAAAAGTATTTACATTCGTTGCGTAATGTGTATATTATACACATCTATTTCTCTTTCGTTTTTGCTTTGATTATGAAAAAAGATTGCACTCAAAACAAATTGCGTTGCCGCAATTCAAGAAAACAGACTGGTTAATAATAATGGCTTAACAGCTTATTAAAAATTTATAATAAAACACACTATATGAAAAATTTTACACGATTATTTGAAATTAGTTTCCTGTGCATTCTCTCTTGCATTTATTCAAACAAGGCAATAGCTCAGCCTGGCAACATGAGCGTGAATACTGATTTTAATGCTACTTACGCTAATCAGTCAATGAGTGCGATTGGCGTAGGTACCAACAATACAGTATACACTTTTAGGGCATCTGCAAATGCAACTACTAGTTCGGGAACGAAATTTTATCAGTTTAATGCCGATTCTTACTACAATACTTGGAATTTGAATACACCAACGTATAATGCAACTTCTACAGCTACTTTTAATGCTGGAAGTGGATATAATGGCGGGATAAAAATGGGTGCAACTACCTCTGGCTATTACTATACTTTCAATATAAGGAAAGGAACATCTTATGCAAACCAGACAATGGCGATTTTGCAAACAGCTTATTCGCCACAAAGCATTAATAGTTATACTGCTGTTGGAACTGTATATGGTGGGCAAACAGCTTCTGTGCCTGTAACCATGTCAGGAGCTTTAAATGCGGCAGAGTACTTATATGTGGCATATTCTACAGATGCTTTCGCAACTTCTGCCAATTCAGGCATAGTAGCTAGTGGTGCTTTAAATGGCAGCTTTGTAGGCACCGCTATTATACCTGCTTACCCCTCAGGCACAGTAGTAACCTATTACCCCTTCACCTCTACTTCTAGTACAGCCCCAACTTTTACTGATATGCCATTGCTTACGCTAAACATGCGGAACGGTACTGCACAAAATACTACTGCCGCTTATTCCTATTATACTGTGCAAGCATGGCAGTTTAATGGAACTACAAATACATCTTGGAATGTTGCAACTAATTGGAATGCAAATTCAATTCCTCCAACTAATAGTGATATGGGGGCAGTTACTATAAATAATAATGTTACACTAAATCAAGATGCTTTAGTATCATCTCTAACCATTAATTCAACTTTTACGCTTACTGGCTCTGATGGCTCTGCAAGAAATCTTTCTGTAAGTGCAGGGGGTACTATCACTAATAACAGTTCTACAAGTGGTGGCTATTCTTCAACATCTACCAGTACAGTAACTTTTAGTAGTGCTGGAACAATTAATGGAAGCAACGCCATCACATTTAATCATCTTACGCTTACAACGGGTACTTTAACCTTAACAACAGTTCCCACTATTAATGGAACCTTTACTCTAAGTGGTGGAAATGTTAGTGCTGCCCCAATTTACGGTAATAGCTCATTATTAAAATATAATACGGGCGGAACATACGGAAGAAATAATGAGTGGAATGGAACAACTGGTACTGTAGGGACAACAGCAGGATTACCACAAAGTGTACAAATAAGTAATAGTACTACATTGAATTATCCAAATGGCAATTCTTCTCCTGCAAGGACTTTGGCTGGATACCTTACTGTTGACGCTGGTTCAGGCTTTTATATGGATTACTCTTCACCTTCTACATCTACAGGTGCATTGACAGTTGGTGGAAATGTATCTATTAATGGAGGATTTTCTTTGGGCAATATAAGTGGAGGAGACCTAAATGTGGGAGGTAATTTTACAGTAGCCTCAGCGGCGATTGCGAATGGCATTAATTTCAATGGAAGAGCTTTGAGTTGCAACGGTACTGGAACACAAATTGTTACTAATACTTCGGGAGGTAATTTCAACTTATCAGGTTCTAGTTCAGCAGCCTATTTTATTGTTAATAATACAGGTGGAAGTGTTCAATTAAGTAGTTCGCCAGCTACTTCTGTTACAGTTACTCAAACCTCCAATAGTCCGCTTCAATTATTAAGTACTGGTACATTAGACTTAAACGGACAAACATTCACCTTAAGTGGAGTGGGGGGGAGCATACAGGTTACAGGGGGAAGCAGAAGTATTACTTCTAGTATTGCTAATGGCACATTTAGCGTTACAGGTACTGCATCAAACACTAATAAAACAGTCACTTCAAGTAGTTCTGGTCTTTTGAGTTTTGGAGCAAATGTTAATGTGTTGCTTGCTAATGGTGGGGTTGATTTTGGTAGCAGCTTAACTACGGTAAGTGGCATCCTGCAGGTTAATGGGAATGGATATGTTGCTACTAACCCTCCAACTTATGGGTCAGGTTCTACTTTGATATACAATAATGGAGGTACTTTTGGCGTAGCTAATGAATGGACAGCAGGTGCTACTTCTGGTTCTGGAGTTCCAGCAAATGTTCAGATTGGAAATGGGGCAACAAGTTCTGCTCTTAGTCTTGGAAATGCAGCATATACTATGACTGGTATTCTTACCTTCTCGAATAACACAGGAGCTGCACTGACAATGAATGCAAGTGGCGGTACACTCAATATTAGGGGCAACTGGGTTAACAATACCACCAATTCTGCCAACTTCACAAAAGGTGGGGGAACTGTTGTATTTAATGGTTCATCGGCTCAAACAATTGGTGGAAATAATACAAATGCAAGCGGATACGCTTTCAATAGTCTTACAATAAGTAATTCTACTGGTGTTACATTGAATAGACCAATAACAGTTTCTGGCACACTTACTCTTACCAATGGCATAGTGACAACTTCAGGCACTAATACATTAAGTGTAACCAATACGGCTAATACAGCTGTTGCAGCAACAACTAGTTTTAGCACTTTTACATTTATTAATGGACCACTCACATGGAGTCTTCCAAATTCATCTTCATCTAATTACATATTCCCGGTAGGCGTAGGCACAACTTACCTTCCTTTTGCAATCAATAGCCCAACAGGAACATCAGCCGTGGTTACAGTTCAGGCTTATGCCGCCGACATAAATTCATCTGCAACTTATGGTTCAAATTTAACAGGCATAAGTCATACGGAATATTGGTTAGCATCTAATTCTGGTACTTTCAGTAGTGGCAAGGTACTGTTGGGTTCGGCTTCAATAGGTTCAAACACAGCAGTCGCATATAGCACTTCCACATCTTCACTCGCTTCATTGGGAGGAACAATTGGCAACACACTAATTTCAAGCAATACGATTACTGCTAATTTTAGTTCACCTTCTCTGGCTACACCTACTTATTTTGTCGTGGCAGTGAGTGCTGCTCCAGTGATAACTAGTTTCTCGGCATCACCAGGAAGTGGTACAAGTGGTTATGTGAGTAGTACTGTAACCATTGCAGGAACTAATATGAATAGCGCAACAAGTGTTACTGTAGGAGGTACACCTGTAACAATAGTTTCAAACACAGCTACATCAATAACTTTTACTACCACCTCGGGAATGAGTGGTGTAGTAACCGTTACAAATGCAATTGGGTCAGGTACATCTGGTAGTAGCTATGCCGATTTGGGATATATTTCTACTGCTTCTACCGATTGGAGTAATGCAACTACTTGGTTAGGTGGTTCTGTTCCAGCCGCTAGTGCCAATGTGACTATTGCCAATGTAGTAACTGTTACTGGTTCAGTTACCAATGCAGTTAATACGCTTGTGATTAATAGTGGTAGTAGTTTTACATTTAGTTCGTCCGGAGCATTAACAGCAACTACTGTTACAAATAATGGCACATTGGCAATGTCAGCTGGCACACTTACTATTGCCTCTGGTGGAACATTGACAAACAATACAAGTGGCACATCATTTAGTGGGGGTACTGTTAGTTTTAGTAGCACCGGTACTGTTAATGGGAGTAATGCAATTACCTTTAACAACCTTTTAAGTATTAGTGGCGTTGTTAATTTAAACACAGCTCCCACCATTAATGGAACACTAACCATTAATACACTTGGTGGTATTGGTGTTAACGCACCTTACTATGGTACATCCTCTACCTTGTTCTATAATGCCTCAACGACTACAGGTTCTCCTTACAGTCGTACTTATGAATGGATTGCAGGAACAACAAGCAGTAGTTCCGCAGGTTATCCAAATAATGTTACCATAGGTAGTAGTTCTGTGGGTTGCGTTTTGAATGTAAATAATGTTACAGCTCTTCAAATGGGTGGAATATTAACAATTGGGGCTTCGTCTGGCTCAAGCTCATCATTACAAATGAATGAAGCAACTACGCCATACCCACTTACTGTAGTTGGAAATGTAATTGTGAATGCTACTGGCACTTTATTGCTTGGTAATTTGGTGAGTAGTTATGCAGGGGATTTGTATGCGAAAGCTAATTTTACCAATAACGGCACCTTTAATAATAATAGTAGGGCTGTATTTTTTAATGGTTCATCTTCACAAACAATTTCAGGTTCAGCACTAAATGCTAGTAGTGGTACTTCAAATAACTTTTCCTACTTGTTTATTAACAATACATCAGCCTCTGTTTCTCTTGGAAGCAATATTGCTGTAAGTAGCACGTTGAACATTTCTTCGGGAGCAACACTTTCTGATGGAGGAAATACACTATCTGTTTCCGGTGCAAGTGTTGTTAATAATGGCACACACACTAGTACTGGTTCGGGTGAAATTAAACTTACAGGAAGTAGTGTTGGCATAAGTGGTACTGGGACTTTTCAAAATGTAGAAATAAGCCTGACCAGTAATAGCAATATTGCAACAATATCGTCTAGCTTTAGTATTTCTGGAAATTTAACTGTAACTCAAGGGAGAGTTCAACCATCTGGATCGGGAAGAGTAATAACAATGAACGGTGCTACACAAGTCATTACTGTTGCAAGTTCAAACGGATTTATTTATGGCACCGACAATTATCCGAACGACTTATCATTAATAGTAAACAGTGGTAGTACAACAACCTGTACAGGTACAACTACCACAAGTAACGATGATGGAAATAAGTTTTTAAATATAACTGTTAATGGCAAACTAATTCTAGCTAGTGGTATTCTTTGCAAGTATGGTGCTTTTAATGTTGCAGGTACATTACAAATTAACGCCAACGGGTATGTACAGTCTACTTCTGGTGTGGCTGCTAGTTACAGTTCTGGCAACTTAATTTATAATAATGGAGGATCTTATAATGCTACCGACTTTGAATGGCCTACTTCAAATGCGCCAACAAATGTAATTTTACAAAATACCTCACCAAGTGCTACTAATGTTAAGTTAAATGATAGTAAGACAATTAGTGGAATATTAACCTTAAGCTCTTCTTCTAATTATTTAGGACTTAATGGTCAAACACTTACCCTTAATGGTGCAGTATCTGGCAGTGGAACTATATCATCAACAGCTACTTCAAGTTTGGTTATAGCAGGCACAGCAGGTACCTTAAACTTTACTATTGGTAGTAACACTATACAAAACCTTACTTTGAATAGCAATGCCACTTCCACGCTAGGTTCTCAACTTAATATTACCGCTGGTGCGAGCTCTGGGGTAGTTACAATAGGTAACAGCGCTACCCTTACTACAGGTGGAAACTTGGTGATTAAATCTGATGCAAACGGTACGGCTAGGATAGCTACTAGTGCAGGTAGCATTTCTGGCAACGTAACTGTAGAAAGGTATATTTCTTCAAAAACTGTTCGTAAATTTAGCTTTATTGGTAGTGCTGTTTCTGGTGTAACCATCAGTAATTCATGGCAGCAAAATATTTATATTACTGGCTCAGGTACTGGTGGTACTGTTTGTAGCACAGTAAATACTAATGGCTTTGATGCTACCACTACTAATACGCCAAGCATGTACACTTATGCTGCCATAAAATCAAATGGAAGCCATTATGTAAGCGTGCCTAATACCAATTCTACAAATCTTACACCTGGTTATGGTTACGCCATAAACATTCGTGGGAATAGAAATAGCAGCACTGTTACCTGTGCTAATCAGTTAGAAACTTCTTCTCCAACGGCACCTGAGGCTGTAACTTTAAGTGCAACTGGTACTGTGACAATTGGTGATAAGGCTGTATCATTAAACGATACAACTATTCATTATTATACATTACTGGCAAACCCTTATCCTTGCCCCATAAGTTTCACGTCATTTCAGGGTAGCAACGGTGTTGCTATATACAATAATATGTGGACATTTAGCCCAGTTGGTAATGGTAATTATACTACTTATTCAGCTGGCACAATAGCTAATGGTGCTAGTGGATATGACGATACTTATGGTGATTACATTGCAAGCGGGCAAGCATTTTTTGTACAAGCTACCCAAGCTGGTTCTGGAAGTACCGTATCTTTTCATGAATCTAACAAAACAACAGGGATTCCGCCGAATACTAACTATTTTGGAGCTGTCAATAACCAGTTAATTAGGCTTGGACTTTATTCTGCTACAAATGCTAGGCTTGATGAAATAGTGGTTCGTTACAACAACAACAATGTCAGCAAAATATATAGCTCTGCTTTGGATGCAACATCATTTAGTAGTGGCAATCAAACACTTGCAAGTCTTAAAGGAAGCACTCTGTTAGCGATTGCTACCCGACCAATAAATGGTTTACCAGATACTGTTGGTATACTTGCTAAAAGTAAGACTGCTGGTAGCTTCCTATTGAATGCGAGCAGTATTATAGGCTTTGGCACTGGAGATACAATTTTGCTGAAGGATAATTATTTGGATAGTACGCAGAATCTAATGACAAATCCTATTTATAGTTTCAATGTAACAAGTGATACCGCCAGCATTGGTCAGAATAGGTTTAAGTTACTGGTTAGTGGCACTAATACATTGCCTGTAACCTTCACAGGTGTTTCTGCCTTATTAAATAATGCTTCGGTATATGTAAAATGGACTGTTGCTAGCGAACATAATATCAATTCTTACAAGATAGAAAGGAGCGTGGATGGCAAGTCCTTCATTGAGGTTGGTACTGTTAAAGCTAATGGTAGAAATGCTTATACTTTTACGGATAAACAATTACCTACAGCAAGCACTATCTATTATCGTGTTGCATCTTTAGGTCAGGATGGAAAAATAATTTACAGTTCAGTCGTATCTGTTAAAACATCAACTGTTTATACCAAGCTATCAATCTATCCAAATCCAGTGCATGACAAAGTAAATATTACCTTAAACACGGTGTCAACTGGTACATACAATGTTCGCGTCGTTACGGTTGCAGGTAAGGTAGTTTATGAGAAAGAAAAAGTATCAGTGGCAAGCACAACCCTATCAATAGATGTCAGCAGTTTTGCAGGTGGGGTATATATGAGTGAGTTAACTGATGAGAAAGGTAATAAACTAATAGATAAGTTTATAAAAGAGTAAGCTCTATTCAATAATGGATAGTATTTAAGTTCTATACCCCCACGTATATCAAACGCCTCGAAGCAATAGCTTCTGGGCGTTTTTGTTTTTAAATAATCTATGGAATTATGCTTTCTAAAAGATTAAGAACAATGAATTGCAAATTATTTGGTTTAAAAAGATTTTAGGAAGTTTTTTTAAGTATTTATGGATCCCTAGAATTATCTAATTCATTACGATAAGTTCCTACTTTCAGTTTCTCTGTGGAAGTTTAACAAATAGGCATAAAAAAGGCCTCCAGTAATAGGAAGCCTTTATTTATTTGAATGCAGTGATTATAAATGCGATTGGATTTTC
>JANYEX010000311.1 GCA_025359725.1 Chitinophagaceae bacterium
TCACTTCCGTGAAGAATACCAAACTCCAGAAGGTGAGGCAATGCGTGATGATGCTGGTTTTATGCACGTATCAGCTTGGGAATATGCAGGTGAAAGCAACTGGAACTTGAATAAAGAACCATTGGTTTACGATGTGATCAAGCCAAGTCAGAGGAATTACAAATAGTGTTGCAGAAGGGAAGCCTTCTATTTTAAATCATATTAAATACATCTTTCCCAAAGGATCGAAAAATAGCATATATGGAACACAAAGGCATAAATCTTACATTAAAAGTTTGGCGTCAGCAAAATACTGCTGCAAAAGGTGAGTTTGCAACTTACAAGGTAAATGACATTTCCCAAGAGATGTCTTTCTTGGAAATGTTTGATGTATTGAACGAACAATTGATACACGAAGACAAAGAACCTATTGCCTTCGACCATGATTGCCGTGAAGGTATCTGTGGTATGTGTTCTATGTACATTGATGGAAAGCCTCATGGTCCTTGGCAAGCAAATACAACATGTCAGTTGCACATGCGCGCTTTTAATGATGGCGATACCATTACCGTAGAGCCTTGGAGGGCGCAAGCTTTCCCAGTATTGAAGGATCTAGTCGTTGATAGAACTTCTCTTGACCGTATCGTTCAGGCTGGTGGTTATGTTAGTGTAAACACTGGTAATGCTGTAGATGGTAATTCATTACCCATCAACAAAAACGATGCTGATGCTTCATTTGCTGCTGCGATGTGTATCGGTTGTGGTGCATGTGTTGCTGCTTGTAAAAACAGTAGTGCTATGTTGTTTTTGAGTGCTAAGGTTTCTCACCTTGCTTTATTACCACAAGGTGCACCAGAGCGTCAAAGCCGTGTGGTAAACATGGTTGCACAAATGGATAAGGAAGGGTTTGGCGCTTGTACCAACACTGGTGCTTGCGAAGCTACTTGTCCTAAAGAGATTTCTTTATCAAACATTGCGAGATTGAATCAAGAGTATGTATTGGCTAGTTTTACTGCATCTCACTAATACTGTTGTTTAATAATAACTAAAAAAGGTTGCTTCAAGTCGAGGCAACCTTTTTTGCTTGTACTATTCTGTTTAATTTTACCAAATGACATGTACCCTGACAATAGTTCGTTATCCCAAATTTGGTGGATTATTGGGTATCTTATCAATGGCATTATTCCATTTTCCACTGTTCCTAAATAAAAAAATAAGCTTTTATAAACTGATGGGCTGTGGCAAGAACGGTACATTTGATAAGCATCCTGATTGGAATCAATGGGCTATATTGATTAATAGTGAAAGCCCCTACCCTATTACAATCCCGTTTATAGATGGATGGATTAAATTATTTAATGCAAAGGTTTCTACTATTACCTTACAACCCATTGAAGGACACGGCACTTGGGATGGTAAAGAGGCTTTTGGGCAACTACCCAAACAAACAGACTATGAAGGAAAGATTGCCGTACTAACAAGGGCAACAATAAGGTTAAGTAAACTAACTGCTTTTTGGAGTAATGTTGAGGGTGTTGCCAAACAAATGGCTACTGCTGATGGGTTAATAACTTCCATTGGCATTGGTGAAGTGCCTTTTATAAAACAAGCAACGTTTAGTATCTGGGAAAGTAAAAAGCAGATGAAAGACTTTGCTTATAAAATGAAGGAGCACGCAGAAGTAATTCGTAAAACGAAAAAAGAAGACTGGTATAGTGAGGAGATGTTTGTGCGGTTTAAAATAATAGAAACCCCTTAGTCGAAAGAATGACTAATAAACCTTAGTTTTGAGAGCAATGATTACTAGGTTACATACACAAGCATCATTAGTAACCCTTAAAGTTCTTAGAAGGACTCCGAATAAATATTATGAATAAGAAAGTATCTGTAACATCGGAAGTAGGAAGATTGAGAAGATTGTTAGTGCATAGTCCTGATAGCGGATTGGGAAAAGTAGTGCCATCGAAGGCGCAGGATTGGCTATTTGAGGATATTGTACATCTGGATACCATTCGCAAATACGAGTACGATTATTACACCAAGATTCTTCTGTATTTCCTTGATCCAGAGAAGATAAAGGGTAAGCTAAAAGAAATAGATGCCGTAGAAAACAAGCGTAACTTCTACAAGCCTGGTCACGAAGACTTCTTTAAAAGTGACAAAGTAATAGAACTCCAATGGTTGCTGGCAGAAGTATTGACAGATGCAAGTATCAGAACGGAATTGGTTTCGGCAGTATGTGCGATAGAGGGTTGTACTTATGCCACTAGTAAAGAATTGTTGACTTACACAGCTAAGGAACTAGCGCAGACTTTTATCTCTGGCACATCAAAGGAGAAGCAATTATTGTTTGCGCCCATTCCCAATTTTATTTTTACTAGAGACATTGGAATAACTATCAATAACCATGTACTACTAAATAAACCCGCTAAAAAGGCAAGAACAAGAGAAGCATTATTGGCTAAATACATCTTTTTTAACCATTCACTTTTCGCAGACTACAGTAATAATATCATAGAGTTATCTGATAGTCAATACAGTTTCTTGTTGCCAAAGGAAGAGGATGAAAAGAAAGTAACGCTTGAAGGGGGCGATATTATGGTGGTTAGCAGTAATCATTTGCTGGTGGGAGTAAGCGAAAGAACTAGCTCAGAAGCAGCGGCTAAGATTACTAATACTATGTTCGAAAAGGGTATCGTAGATAAGGTTACCATCGTAAAGATTCCTAAGAAGAGGGATTATATGCACATCGACACTGTATTTACTCAAGTAAAAAGGGATGTATGGGTGATGCTCGGCAACTTCTCTACTAAAGCCGTCAGACATGAAGATGAAGATGCTATAGAAAGAATGCTGGAGGTAAAAAAAGAAGAGAAGATAAAGATTTTACAATTTAATAAAGCCAATCCCGAAGTGCCTAAGTTGTTTGAAAGCTTAGAAGAGTTGCTGATTGATATTAGCAAGACTGACCTTCATTGTACAGGTGAAGTAAAGATAATATTTAGCGGTAACAATGAGTTTCCTTACAGTGCAAGAGAACAATGGACGGACAGTTGCAACCTATTGGCTCTGAAAGAAGGCGTTGTATTAGCTTACGATCGTAACAATAAAACAACAGATGCCTTTGCTGCCAATGGTTTCAATATTATTAAAGCAAAAGACCTAGTGAAAGGTTTGGAAGCTGGCACCATAGACCCAGAAACAATTACAGACACGGTAATACTGATGCCATCTGCTGAATTATCTAGGGCAAGAGGTGGTTTCCATTGTATGAGTATGCCACTACTTAGAGACGAAATTTTATAATTACCATGACGCTTCATACCATTAATACTGGATATTTTAAATTGGATGGCGGTGCAATGTTTGGCGTTGTGCCTAAAAGCATCTGGCAGAAACAAAATCCTGCCGACGAAAATAATTTGTGCAGCTTGGCTATGCGTTCTTTATTGATAGAAGACGGGGGGAAGCTTATCCTTATTGATACGGGCATTGGTAATAAGCAAGATGCTAAATTCTTCTCTTACTACTACCTCTTTGGCGATGATTCACTTGATAGTAACCTTGCCAAAGCTGGATTTAAAAAGGAAGATATTACAGATGTGATATTGACCCATCTTCACTTAGACCATTGTGGTGGTGCAATCATCAGGGAAAATGACAAGCTTGTTTCCGCCTTTTCCAACGCAACTTATTGGTCTAACGAAACTCATTGGCTATGGGCAATTAATCCTAATCTTCGTGAGAAAGCTTCTTTTCTCAAAGAGAATATCTTACCTCTGGAAGCATCTGGACAATTGAAAATGGTGGCTACCAAGAATACAGATTTAAAAGATGAGCTATTAGCTTCTGCCCCTTCTTCAATCATAAATAATCTTTCGTTTCGTTTTTCTAACGGTCATACCAAAGCTATGATGCTACCTCAAATTGAGTATAAAGGCAGAACAATTGTTTATGTGGCAGATTTAGTTCCAACGGCTGGGCATGTCCCTGTGCCGTATGTAACTGGCTATGATATGTTTCCTTTATTAACGATGGAAGAAAAACTAAGCTTTTATAAGGAAGCCATTGATAATGATTACATTCTTTACCTAGAACATGATCCTATAAACGAATGTATTACGCTACAACAAACCGAGAAAGGCGTAAGGGTAAAGGATATTTTTAAGCTTGAGGATATATAAATTCAAGTACAATTCCCTTTAAATAAAAACTCTTATGCACCTAGGTTCAACCTATCCAAACCAAGTCGTCCGCCATATCGAGGCACGAGATATCTATCTGAATTAATGACAAGTAATCTAATTACTAGCTATCACTTATTTTATATGATATTTCTCGTGCCTCGAAAAGACGGGGACATGGGCTATTTAATTTCCGAAAAAGTCTAATAATCAATCATACATTGTATAAATCCTTGTGTCACTTGTGGTAAAACGTCCCTTCCCTATACCAAATATAAACCCATTTATTATTTAAGAAAAAATAACAAGGAATAAATCCTATTAGATTAGTAGGATAATTATATTTGTACTCTAAATTTTAAAATTATGAGTTTACGTCTTGGCGATATCGCACCAAACTTTCAGGCCAAAACATCAATTGGCAATATTGATTTTTATGAGTATCTAGGTTCTAGCTGGGGTATTTTATTCTCCCACCCTGCCGATTACACTCCCGTTTGCACTACCGAATTGGGTAAGACCGCTTTTTTGCAGGATGAGTTTGCAAAGCGTAATGTAAAAGTATTGGCGTTGAGTGTTGACAGCCTCGAAAAACATTCAGGCTGGATTAATGACATCAACGAAACCCAACATGTTACCGTTGGTTTTCCAATCATTGCCGATGAGGACAAAAAAGTGGCTAACCTCTACGACATGATTCATCCTAATGCCTCAGAAACTTTTACAGTTCGTTCTTTGTTTATCATCGGTCCAGATAAGAAAGTGAAGTTATTCATTACCTATCCCGCTTCTACAGGTAGAAACTTTAACGAGGTTCTTCGTGTAGTGGATAGCTTACAACTTACGGCCAACTATAGTGTAGCCACCCCCGCAAACTGGGAAAGAGGTGAGGATGTAATAGTGGTTCCTGCAATAAAGACAGAGGATGCAATTGCGAAGTTTCCGAAGGGAGTAACTGTAGTAAAACCTTATTTGCGTTACACTCCTCAACCCGATTTAGATTAATACTTAGTCTATTCTACTAATCTTGATGCTGTGTGCATCGGTATGGGCAAAATAGGCTCGTCAGAGTGTTTTGCCAACTTACAGTAATGTATGGGCTTCATCACTCAAATCGGGGTTGCTGTTATTAACCCTCATAGGGTGAGACGCGCTAGCCCTGATACATTGAAGCGAGTAACGAGGATAGCTGTGAACTTAGCTAATGAACGCACGAAACGCACGCACCAGCGGGGGGGCGAGTTGCTGATTTTTGATTAGGATTGGGCCAGGTGGGATTTAGTAACTGCCAGCCCA
>JANYEX010000022.1 GCA_025359725.1 Chitinophagaceae bacterium
AGATGTAAACTTCTTCGAGATGGAATTAAAGAGATGTTATCTAGGAATGAGTACCTGGTTTATTGTTTAAAAAAATTAAATAAAATACTATTGCTTTAATAACCTGTAACTTTGTTTGTATGGAAGCACTAAGGCAGTTAATTAAACCAACAAATGGACTGATAACCATTGCCATACCAGAAGAATATGCAAACAAAGAATTGGAAGTAATTATACGTCTAGTAACTATAGATGATATTTCTGCCGCTACTAGTAAAAAGAACTACGACTTCTCCGATTTATTAGGCAAACTACAATGGAAAGGTGATGCTTTAAAGGAACAACAACAACTTAGGAATGAATGGAGATAGGTTTTTACTTGATACCAATGCCATTGTAGCCCTTCTAGATGGTAATAGTACAATCAATAGCTTAATTATTGGGGCAGATTGGGTAGGTATATCAATTATTTCTGTGATAGAATACATTTCTTTCTCTAACCTGTCAACTGATGACCTGACCTTAATGAATTCTTTTTTGAAAAGGGTAGAAGTTATTGACCTAACTATAGATAATTTAGAAATTCTATTAGATACCTCAAAACTTAGAATATTATATAAGCTAAAACTACCCGATGCTATCATTGCTGCTACTTCTATGGCTAATAATGCAGGCTTAATTACTGCCGACAAGGGATTTAATAAAGTAAAAGAGCTTAAAGTCTTCAGCTTCTGAATATTTCATTATTCATATCTCATATTTCCCTTCCCCATATCTTTGCCAAGCAAATTTTACCTGCCCTACAAGCGGGATTTAAATTTAAAGTTATGGCAATATTATACAATCGCATCAGTAGCGAGGAGTTAAAGCAACGCATGTTGCAGGAAACAGAACCACGTACTACTATTAGTTTCTACTACTACTTCTTTATTAATGACCCAAAGGAATTTAGAGACTACTTATACATAAACCTTGACAAGCTTAGTGTTTTTGGACGGATATATGTTGCCAATGAAGGCATCAATGCACAAATAAGTGTGCCTACCCACAATCTAGAGGCTTTCAAAACCTTTCTTTATTCAATTGAACCATTGAATGAGCTTAGGCTGAACATAGCTGTGGACGATGATGGCAAAAGTTTTTGGGTACTGAAGATAAAGGTACGCGAGAAGGTGGTGGCAGATGGTATTGATGACCCTACGTTTAGCATGGAAAACAAGGGTAGATATGTGAATGCCAAACAGATGAACAAGCTTTTGGAAGAGAAAGATACGGTAGTGATAGACATGCGCAACCATTATGAGTATGAGGTTGGTCACTTTGTAAATGCCCTAGAGATACCTTCTGATACGTTTAGAGAACAACTACCGATGGCGGTGGATATGATGCAGGATAAGAAGGATAAGAACATTATCATGTATTGTACGGGGGGGATTCGTTGCGAAAAGGCGAGTGCCTATATGCTTCATAATGGGTTTAAGAATGTGTTTCACCTAGAGGGGGGCATCATTAACTATGCGCAACAGATTAAGAAAGAAGGGTTGGAAAGTAAGTTTATAGGAAAAAACTTTGTATTTGATAATCGTCTTGGGGAAAGGATTACTGAAGATATAATTGCTAAGTGTCATCAATGTGGGCAACCTGCCGACTCGCATACTAACTGTAAGAATGATGGTTGCCATTTACTGTTTATACAATGCGAAAGGTGTACTTCGGCTTATGATGGTTGCTGTACTGATGAATGTCAAACTATTTATAACCTCCCCCAGGAAGAACAAAAGAAGCTTCGAGAAGGCATTGATAAAGGGAATATGGTGTTTAATAAAGCAAAGTCGAGATTGAGACCAAGACTAAATGAGGAATAGTGGTTAGTGCTTTTCCCTGTACCATAAGAGCCATTGAGTGCAATGTTTTTTATATTTTCATTATCCAAAGCCCACTTAATTGCATCAGAGTAAGTGTTATCGCCTTCAATAATGGAAGGCGTTAAATCTTGAAAATAATTTGTATCAATTGAATTAATAGAAACTTCTTGTGCTTGTGGGTATTTGGATTTAATATTTTTGAATCTGACTGTGTAAGTTTCAATGATGCTTTTAAAAGACATAGTTTCAATTTAGGTGCTTTCTAATCTCATTTAATTGCAAGTCTTCTAAAGGACTTGTGTGTACCAGTCAAGCCAGTTTCTAACTGGAATTTGCTTAAATAAACTTTACGGAAGGAGGGTTTTTATTAACTAATTTTCATCGGATACCCCTTTTCTTGCCTAAAGGTGCGGTATTATTCGTTACAAAAAAGTTGGTAGGTAAAATAAATCGGTTGCGCAAGGGCAAAAACTTAAAGTTTATCAACTTCCAACCCCTGCACTCCTGCTTATTTCTTACCCACTTCCGCCTTATGTCTTCCTACTTTCGCCTTAAATTCGTTTCATATTCAATCTTTTGTGTGTCATATTCAATCTAAGGCCTGTCAATTGCAATCTTTGATTTTTCAAGCATTTTACCTCATTAAATTACATTTATAACAAAGAAGCTTATGCGCTTCATTATTTATTTTTAGTTCGTGTAATACTTGTGCTTAAAAAAAACGTTATTTTATATAGGTTGCTGAGGCTTTATGAAAAAAATATGCTTTGTTCTTTTCTAACCCTTGGGTTCCCTAATTACTTAGTAGTAATTTTTTTACCATTTAACTACACTAATCATATTAAAAAACAATGAGAACATTATTTACAGCAATAGTTTTAGCCATTTCAGTAGTTTCTTCTACAGCCCAACAACCAATCTTCAAAGCAGGGGACAGGGTGTGTTTTGTAGGTAACAGTATCACCAACAATGGCGAGTTTTACCATAACATCCTCACTTATTACGTAACCAGATTCCCCAATCAGCCTGTTACATTCTTCAATTGTGGTATTTCAGGGGATGTATGCAGTGGTGTTTTAAAAAGAATGAATGATGATATATTGATTCATCATCCCACCTATGCAGTTATCAAGTTGGGCATGAATGATGTGAATCGTGGGTTGTATACCATCTATCCTACAACCAATGCAGATACACTAGCCAAAAGAGAAGAGGCAATCAACACCTACAAAATTAGACTGGATAGCATCATCAACATATTCCTATCAAAAAGAATTAAAGTTATTCTACAAAAACCAACTATCTACGACCAGACTGCTGCTATTAAAAAGGAAAATAACTTTGGCGTAAACGAAGCCCTTAAACGGTGTGCAGACTATATTCAGACGCTTGCAGATAAATACAATTTGCCCGTAGTTGATTACTGGACTATCCTTAACAATATCAATACCCAGTTGCAAAAGAAAAATGATACCGCTACTATTATTGGTCCAGACAGGGTGCATCCTGGACCAGCGGGTCATTTAATTATGGGATATCAATTCTTAAAAACGACCAAAGCCCCTCAGTATGTTTCCGAAATAGTGATTGATAAGGATGCAGAGACGAGCAATCAACAAAGTAAGAACTGCATCGTTACCGAGTATACAAATGAAAAGAATGGGGTGAGTTTAAAGATAAAAGAAAATGCCTTGCCGTTTCCTACAATTGAACGCCAAAAGCAAGCGTTGGAACTAGTGCCCTTTATCAACGATTTATCTGTAGAAAAATTTGTGGTAAAGAATGCGGACAAGAGCAATGAGTTGCATATTGATAATGTATTAGTAGGTGTTTTTTCTGGTGATGAGTTGGGAAAAGGAATCAATCTAACCCTATATACAAATACACCACAATACCAACAAGCAAAAAAGGTAAGGGAAACGTTAGATAAGATGTGGAAGGCAGTTGCCGATTTGCGTACCATCGAATTTGTAGAGTTCAAGGTGGTAAATGATTATAAAGGCAACAAGGATAATATAGGTGAATTAAAGAACTATTTTGATTTGTTAATCAAGACAAAGTTTGCAACTAACACTTACTACAAACCTCAACTTGAAAAGTATATTATTGTAAAACCCAATCAATCAAAATTGTGGCAAGACTTTAATAACTATCGCGAAGAAGCCTACAAAGAAGCGCAACCAATAGAACATACTTTTACAATAAAATCAATTGACTAAGCCGTTAATAGAAATAATAATAATAGCACAATGATCAATCATTCCTCTTTTAAAATAAGCAAAACAGTTGTTATTAGTGTTCTTCTAGTGTTGTTTACGAAGGCATCTTTTTCCCAAAAGATTAAATATCAGGATGGTTTTCCATACATGAATATCAGTAATGGAAAACTAAAAGCTACTGTTTTATTGCCTGACACCGCCAAAGGTTATTACCGTGCAGCTCGTTTCGATTGGTCAGGATTTATGGCACAGGTTACCTATAAAAAGCATACTTTCTTTCACGAATGGAAGGGTTATATAGGCAAGACAGATACCTTTGGCATCCACGATCCATATAATACTGGAACAGGTGCAGGCATATCGGAAGAGTTTAGGAAACCACTCAATTACCAAGATGCAAAAGCAGGGGAAACCTTTGTAAAAGTGGGTATTGGAGTTTTATTTAAGGACAAGGACTCGGCTTATTATTTTGCCAAGAACTATCAGATAGTTAATAATGGAAAGTGGGAAACTGACTTTGGAAAAGATTGGATCCAGTTTAGGCAAATCATCACCACCGATTATGGGTATGGCTATGTTTACACTAAGAAGATTACCCTATTACCCAATAGCTCTATTATTAAGGTGTTTCATAGTTTGAAAAATACAGGGATAAAGCCCATTGAGACAACCACCTATTCACACAACTATTTTAAGTTTGATGATAATCCCGCTGATGAAAACTATTTATTAACCTATCCAAGTCCTATCAATCCAAAAGACAAGTTCAGTACAAAAGCCACTTTTGGCAGTACTACTTTTAAGCTGAACGAGCAATTAATTGGTGCATCCCCTGTACAAGGGGCTTATAATACGAATGGTGTCAATGAGTTTGAACTAACTAATTCAAAAACTAGAACCGCTGTTCATGTAAAAGGCGATAAGCCAGTGATAGCCCCCTTTTTATATGTGTGGCGCAACGCCTTTTGTCCAGAACACATGATTGAGGTTTTAGTACCTGTTGGGGCGACCACTAGTTGGGAAACGGAATATACTTTTAAAATTGATAATTGATAATCATGGAAAGCAATAACTGCATAATTGTTTTTGAACAACCCAGATAAAAAATGACTATCCGCTATTTGGTAGCAAGTGTTTTAAACCATGTAAACGTCATTGCAAGGCACGAAGCAATCTTATTTTATTTGCAAAGAATTGCTTCGTGCCTCGCAAAAACGGCGAGATGATGTAGGATAATAAAGCGATTACCAAATAGCGGATAGTCATTAATTATTGTAACTAGCTTCCATTCTACATAATTAATTAAGAACCCTTCTAAAACAGTATTACATTGCCCAAAAAGCATACACCTCTCCTCCAAAAGCATACAACTATCTTCCAAAAGCATTCGCTTTTATCGCTTTTAGCTACCACTTTATTGCTAACGCAAACACATATTCCCTAAAAGCAAACCCATTAACGGTAAAGTGTTTACACTAAATTCTTAACACAAACCAACTAGCTGCTAATGTGTTTACAATTGCTGTAAATGCAAACACTATCGCCCGAAAAGCATTCAATATTGCTATTTTATGTAATCATATTGTCGCTTTATGAAGAGGTTAAACTCCTGATTATTTCAATAATGCAGCAAAAACGAGCAAAAAAGGGAAAACATCTGTCATAAAGGCAGCAAA
>JANYEX010000045.1 GCA_025359725.1 Chitinophagaceae bacterium
AATTGAAAGCAAATCACAACTGTTTGTTGTGGGGTTGCAGCAGTAGCATTGTTGTAACCAAAGATAGTAAGAACTGAAATTGAAAGCAAATCACAACTTTACATAAAGATTGGAATTTTGACTTTGAGTTGTAACCAAAGATAGTAAGAACTGAAATTGAAAGCAAATCACAACGAAGATTGACATACTACAGCTTGATGAAGGTTGTAACCAAAGGTAGTAAGAACTGAAATTGAAAGCAAATCACAACGCACATGAAAATGATTTGAGAAAGTTGATTCATAAAAAAGCACACGATTTTAAATCCCTGTTTCCCTATTATAAGGATTATGAAATTTATCTAGGGGTCGCAAACTTTTCGCTATATCCAATGCTGGAGGAAATGACCAAACAAAATGATGTGGCAATCCTAAAGCGGAAAGGAGATGTTGTAGAAATAGAAGCGACTAATTTGATGGTTTACTAACTAACGAGCGAAAACAAAAAAAGGCTAACCTAATTGGCTAGCCTTTTTTATATCAACATCTAAAAGAATCATTATTTATAACCAGGAATCAACCCCTTAGCTAAGTCAACCATCTTCTGGATGCTAGCATCATTCAATTGTCCTTTCTTAAACTCAGCCAATACATCAGGTAACTTGTTAGTCATTTCAGTTAAAAAGTGTTCTTCAAATTCCTTAACCTTCTTAATAGCAACTTCTTTCAACAAACCTTGTGTACCTAAGTAAATAATAGCAACTTGCTTTTCCACGCTGAACGGCGTGTATTGCGCTTGCTTTAATATCTCCACGTTTCTTGCACCCTTGTCAATTACGTTCTTGGTAGCAGGATCGAGGTCACCACCAAACTTAGAAAACGCTTCTAGTTCTCGGTATAGTGCTTGGTCAAGTTTCAGTGTACCAGCCACTTTCTTCATTGATTTAATCTGTGCATTACCACCCACACGGCTTACAGAGATACCTACGTTGATAGCCGGACGGATACCTGCGTTGAACAAGTTACCTTCTAAGAATATCTGACCATCAGTAATGGAGATAACATTTGTAGGGATGTAGGCAGATACGTCACCAGCTTGTGTTTCGATGATTGGAAGGGCAGTTAAGCTACCACCACCTTTTACCAAATGCTTGATAGAAGCGGGTAAATCGTTCATCTGACTAGCTACTTCGTCATTAGCAATCACCTTCGCGGCTCTTTCCAACAAACGACTATGCAAGTAGAATACGTCACCTGGATAAGCCTCACGACCTGGCGGTCTTCTCAACAACAAAGAAACCTCACGATAAGCTACCGCTTGTTTACTCAAATCATCAAATACGATTAGAGCAGGGCGACCGGTATCTCTAAAGAACTCACCAATCGCAGCACCGGCAAATGGCGCATAGAACTGCAAAGGAGCAGGTTCAGAAGCAGAAGCAGCAACGATAGTCGTATAAGCCATTGCACCGTTGTCGGTCAATGTTTTCATTACACCCGCTACAGTACTGGCTTTTTGGCCGATAGCCACATATATACAATAAACTGGTTTGCCAGCTTCGTAGAATTCTTTTTGATTGATGATGGTATCCACACAGATAGCTGTTTTACCAGTCTGACGGTCACCAATTACCAACTCACGTTGTCCACGTCCAATAGGAATCATCGCATCAATTGCTTTGATGCCCGTTTGTAGTGGTTCTTTTACTGGTTCACGATAGATAACACCCGGCGCCTTACGCTCCAATGGCATTTCGTACAATTCGCCAGTAATAGGGCCTTTGCCATCTATTGGATCACCCAAGGTATTGATAACACGACCAACCAAACCTTCCCCTACCTTGATAGAAGCAATCTGACCAGTACGTTTTACAATAGAACCTTCTTTAATATCACCACTTTCACCCATCAATACCACACCCACATTGTCTTCTTCCAGGTTCAATGCGATTGCTTTTACACCGCTTTCAAACTCTACAAGTTCACCACTACGCACACCATTCAAACCATACACACGGGCAATACCATCACCCACTTGCAATACAGTTCCTACTTCTTCTAAATCGGCGGCAGCGTTGAAATTGCTTAATTGTTGCCTTAAAATTGCTGAAATTTCATCCGGCTTAATCTCTACCATATTTTTTGTTTTATAAAACCCTTAAACTATAAATGAATAATAAGTTGTAACCGTTACTTTATTGCAGGAACATAATAGTTCTTTAGGAACTGCTTTTTCATGTCCTTCAAATCCCTTTGTATGCTTGCATCTACCAGTTTATTGTCGAACTCCAATACAAAACCGCCAATCAAATCAGGGTTTACCTTGGTTTCCAATTCAACTGTACCAGTTGTATTCGCAGTATTTGCTTTCAGTTGTATGCTTTGTTTCAGCTCTTCGCTTATGGCGACAGCCGTTGTAAGCTTAACCGTATGTATCCCTTTCATTTCATTATACTGGGCAATGAAGGAATTGGTTATTTCGAATAAATCGCCTTCGCGACCCTTGGTGGTCAAAAGCTTGGTAAAGGCATTGGTTAGTTCGCTAACATTTGCAGCAGTTACTGCCCTGATGATAACCTCTTTCTTATCAGCCTTGATGATTGGACTTGCCAATAAGTTCCTGAACTCAACACTTGCCTTACAAACTGCCTGCAAGTATTTCATATCTGCGTACACCACTTCCAATTGATTTCTTTCGATAGAAAGGTCAGTGATGCTCTTGGCGTATCTATTTGCTAAACGTGTGTTGGACATAATTGAATTAGTTATGAATTATGAATTATAAGTTATGAACTATAAGACTAACTTATAACCTATAACTTATAACGCATAACTTAATTAAGTTTTACTGTTTCTGCTAATTGCTTGATGTAGGTTTCTTGCTCTGCTTTGTTGGCAAGCTCTCTTCTCAATATCTTTTCGCTCACTTCTATCACCAATGCGCCTACCTGATTTTTAACGTCAGTCAAGGCAGCATTCTTTTGTTGATTGATAGCTTGTTGTGCATCAGCAATGATTCTGTCGTACTCAGCCTTAGCCTTGTCTTTTGCTTCAGCAATCATCTTGTCAGAAGCAACTTTTGCTTCTTTAATCATGACACCCCTTTCTTCACGGGCTTTATTCATCAAGGCTTCGTTTTCATTCTTCAAAGAAGCCATTTCAAGCTTTACCTTTTCGGCAGAAGAAATTGCGTCAGCAATACCTGTTTCTCTTTCTTTCAATGCAGCAAGCAATGGCTTCCAAGCAAACTTTTTAAGAATAAAGAAAACAATTCCAAAAGCTATTAAAGTCCAGACTAATAAGCCTAACCCTGGTTGTAATAATTCCATTTTATATTCAATTTGAAGATTTAATAATTAGACTAGTTTAGTCTAATTAACAAATTTGCTAAGTGTAACTAGTAAAGTACCCATTGCCCTGTGCTTTGGGTACTCTAAGAAATTTGTTCCTGCTAACGATGCGTATTATTTCAATACAGCAAGGATACCTGCGATAACTGCGAAAAGGGCAACACCCTCAACGAAAGCTGCAGTCAAGATCATGTTAGCACGAATGTCATTTGATGCTTCTGGTTGACGAGCAATGCTTTCAACCGCACCTTTACCGATTTGGCCAATACCAACACCAGCTCCGATAGCTGCTAAACCTGCACCAATTGCACCACCTAAGTGTGCTAAACCATCAACTTCTAACAAAACGTTCAATAGAGACATAACTGTTTGTATTTATAAATAAAAAATAAAAAAGACAATCTTAATGGTGACCTGCTTCCTCATGATGAGGTGCTTCCATTGCCTGACCAATAAACACCGCTGTTAGGTTAGTAAAGATGAAAGCCTGAATGAAAGCCACTAATATTTCAATAAAATAAATGAAAACTGTAAATAGAATAGATACTGGCGAGAAGCCCCAACCTGCAACATTACTCATAGCACCGAAAATGAATATCAACAATACAAAGCAAGTAATAACAATATGACCTGCTACCATGTTTGCAAAAAGACGAATCATCAATGCTGCAGGCTTAATAAACACGCCCAACAACTCAACAGGTATCAATATGATTTTAACTAAGAAAGGTACTCCTGGAGGCCAGAAGATATGCCCCCAAAAGTGTTTATTTGTACTAAACAATATCACAAAGAATGAAATTATAGCTAATACCAACGTAAAAGCAATATTCCCCGTTACATTAGCTGTACCAGGAATTAGACCTACGATATTATTGATTAAAATAAAGAAGAAAACCGTTAATAAGTAAGGCATGAACTTCTCGAATTTAGGCCCCAGATTAGGCTTTCCTACTTCGTCGCGTATGAAAGTAATAACAGGTTCTAAAGCATTTTGAAAGCCAGTAGGGGCAACGTGTACACCATTCTTTTTGTACTTATTGGCGACTCTTATTACCAATACCATCAAGAGGGCAAGAGACAACAACATCTGAACAACGTTTCTCGTCATAGATAAATCGAAGGTCTTTACCGACTCATCTAATGAACCATCTTCTTTTACAGCCTCGATAACACCTTTTTCGTTAAGCTTATACCCTTGGTATATAGCTTTACCATGTTCAAATTTAGAAGATATAAAAGAAGTGAAACCACGTTGAGGCGAGTAAATAATTACTGGAAGAGGAATGGCTACATCAACTCCATTAACTTCTGCAAAGTGATATTCATGGTTATCCATGATATGCTCCATAATCAAATCACTAGGTTTAAGTACTTCTGGCTTTTCTTCAGCTTGTTTTGCTTCCGTTGGGGCAGTTTGCTTGTTATCTTGGGCAGTAAGCGAATTGGAAAAAAATATTATAATTAGGCTAAAAAACGCTACTAGTAAAGATTTCAAGTGTATTCTAATCATCATCTCCCTCTAAAATTTCGGCGAAGATAAGGGGATAGGAATAAATAAAGAAAGAGTAAAGTCTAAAACATATAAAATCTATAAACACATTACCCACAAAAGGAAAAAGTTGCGGGCTACTTGTTTTGGTTATTGCATGTAGGGTACGCCCAATTTAAAGCGCTAATTTCCAGCTGTCTTAACTTTTAGTGCATACTACTTTTATCAGCGGCTTTCATCTCATAAAAATGTTTTTGATACTTACCTAGCCCTACTAGTTTGTTGCTTATTTTTTTGCAGTTCATTAATTAGTATTCCATCACAAACGTGATGGTATTGCCGCTCTTACCACAGCCAAAACATTTGTACAATTCCTTGGCAGGCGATACGGTAAAAGAAGGGGTCTTTTCGTTGTGGAAGGGGCAGTTGCCCAAATGATTACTACCTCTTTTCTTCAGCTTTACAAACTCACCACATCAATGATGTCGAGTCTGCTTTTAATCTGTTCTACTGTATGCGGTGTAATCATCTTTAGATTATTGCCTTCGGAGGTAAATAAGAAGACTATTTAGCGAGAATTAATAAAAAGGGAGGTAGGAAGAACTTGATAGTATTACAATCATACAACTAGTTGGATAGTGGACTGTGAACTACTTTTCTTGGACTAAAAGGTGCTAACTGTTGTGTAAACATTCTTTTATCCATTGTACCTATCTTTTTTGGATTTTGATAGGAAGTTTTTGTTGTTTGAAATATAATCGTTAAGGTGCAGTATGAAAATAATGGATAAAACAATACTCTAGTAAGATGATTTTATTTAGCTTGAAACAATTTTTTGTCTTAAAAAGAGTTTATATAAAAAAACTCCCCCCCTTAATTAAGGGATATGTTGGGGGGGGTATCTTTTTACTTTTGTATGGTAAAAATGGATGATTTTTTAGTAAATAGTATTGAAAATCATACAAAAACTCTAATTAAAAGTATTTATCAAGTTGTAAAAAAGAAGGGTTTAAGTAAGATGATTACTACAAAATTGGCGAAAAATAGGGTAGTTGACAATTAAAATATAAAAAAAATGAATTGGTTTGCATTGAATTCTTTACACCCTAATAAATATTTAACAACTTAAAATAAACAAAATGAAACAGTTAATTTCTGTGCTGGTGGTATTTTTATTACTAGTTACTTTACAATCGAGTGCCCAGTCTGCAAAGGCAGCAATTAACCTGTCTCAAAAAGACAAGCAGAACAGTGTGTTGTTCCAATCCCTAAAAGGAAAGGACAGGTTGGATGTATTTAAGCAGCTTCAAACACTGATCAGGGTGAAAGGAAGTGCAGTAGATGTGGTTACAACAAGTAAT
>JANYEX010000090.1 GCA_025359725.1 Chitinophagaceae bacterium
GCTAATATTGGGGTTGGTGTAGTTATCAAACCTTCCGTCAGTATAAAATATCCTTGGTTTTTAAATGTTGGCAATTACGTTTGGATTGGCGAAAATGTGTGGATTGATAACCTGACCAATGTAACAATTGGCGATAATGTGTGCCTCTCACAAGGGGTAATGTTACTTACAGGCAATCATAATTATACTAAGCCTACTTTCGATTTGATAATTGGGGAAATAAACTTGGAGGATGGCGTTTGGTTGGGTGCACAGTCGGTTGTTTGTTCGGGCGTAACCTGCAAAAGTCACTCTGTATTAGCCGTTGGATCTATTGCCACCAAAAATCTGGAGGCCTACAGTATTTACCAAGGTAATCCTGCGGTTAAGGTGAGGGAAAGGAAGATTTCGTAAAGGATTTATACCTAAAACTGTTTATAAATCTCAATTTTCTTTATCACTAAAATGAGGTTCTTATGCAAAAAAGTCATTTTATTGATAAGAAAAACGATTTTCTTTATGAAAAAACCAACTTTCTTTATCACTAAAATAGATTTTCTATACAAGTATTTCATTTTATTGATAAGAAAAATGAAATACTTAATTAATAAAACCGTTTTCTTTATCAAGAAAATAGGGTTAAAGGCTTAAAAAGTGTATTTACAAAAGAAATAGTGATAGAAGAATCAATCATAAAAGTATCCATCATTACGGCAACATTCAATAGTTCGAGGACTATTTTGGATACAATGAATTCAGTCCAAAACCAGACCTATCCTCACATTGAGCACTTAATTATTGATGGATTATCAACGGATAATACTATTGAATTGATTGAATCAACCAATTTTAAAGGCAATATTCATAGTGGGAAGGACAAGGGTACTTACGATGCCATGAATAAAGGGATTGGTCTAGCGAACGGAGATATTGTGGGAATATTGAACAGTGATGATTTTTATGCTAGCGAAACAATAATTAAGGACGTAATATCTCTGTTTAATGAAACTGGTTGTGATGCAGTTTATGGCGATCTACTTTATGTGGATGGAATAGACACAACTAAGTTTATACGTAAATGGATTTCGGGAAAATATAATAGAGAGAATTTTTTGCAAGGATGGATGCCTCCACATCCTACATTTTTTGTTAGAAAATCGGTTTATGAGAAATATGGATCATTTAATATTTCTTTGTGGGGGGCGGCAGATTATGAACTGATGCTTAGATTTTTGTACAAAAACAAGGTTACTGCCGCATATTTGCCAAAAGTATTGGTACACATGCGTACAGGCGGGCAGAGTAATACCTCGATACTTAACAGGCTTAGGGCGAATATGGAAGATAGAAAAGCTTGGAAGATTAATGATATACAGCCTAAATGGTACACGCTGAATTTAAAACCACTGAGAAAAGTGAATCAGTTTTTTATAAAGAATTAATTTATACAAATACAAGATGAAGAGAAGGTTTCTATATAAATTCATTTACATTTTCTTGTTTCTTACTGTTTGCAGCAAGGCATTAAAAGCACAAGACATACTTAAAAGTAAGGATTTAAGTACATTTAGGGTAGATGACTTGACAGATGATGACATTGCCAAATTTAAACAGCAACTTCAACAGAGTGGCTTATCAGAAACACAAGCAGAGCAATTGGCTTTGCAAAGAGGTATGCCTTCATCGGAATTAAGTAAGCTTAGGGCAAGACTTACTTCTACTAGCAGTGGCTACAATAAAAGTTCTACTGTTACCAGTAGGGCAATTAGCAGGGTTTTAGAAAATGATAGTACCGATTATCTTCCGACAGAAATTAATAGGGGGATTCAAAAAAACACCGTATTTGGTAGTGAATTATTTGATAATCCAACGCCAATTTTTGAACCTAACTTAAGATTACCCACTCCTAAAAACTATACGCTTGGGCCTGATGATGAAGTTATTATTGATGTTTTTGGGTATCAGGAAGCCAATTATCACCTTACCGTCTCACCCGAAGGAAGTATAAATATTCCTTTTATTGGAATTGTGCCTGTTGTAGGAATTACTATTGAGCAAGCCACAAAGAGGATTAAAGAAAAAATGATTCATAGTGGATATGCAAGCATGAGCAACAACCAAACACAGTTGCAGGTAAGCATCGGGAAGATTCGTAGCATTAAAGTAACAGTTATTGGGGAAGTGAAAAAGCCTGGGTCCTATAATATTTCTTCTTTATCTACACTTTTCAATGCGTTGTATGCAGCAGGTGGGCCTACCAATAAAGGGTCTTTCAGAGAGATTGAATTGATACGAAATAATAAGGTAATAACTAAGCTAGATGCCTATGATTTCTTATTAAGAGGTGACCAAACGAACAATGTTCGCCTTACAGATCAGGATGTAATAAGGATACCACCAGCAAAAGTTCAGGTTAGTCTAAATGGGGAAATAAAAAGAGAGGGAATATTCGAAATATTACCCAATGATAATTTGCAAAAGCTGGTAGATTTCTCTGGTGGGTTCTCTAATGAGGCCTACACAGCTTCCATTCAAGTAAAGCAAGTAACAGATAAAGAACGCAGGATAAAGGATATTGTAAAAAATAGTTTTGGCAGTTATATTCCTCAAAAGGGAGATTCTATTGTTGTAGGTAAAATATTGAACAGATACGATAATAAGATTACTATTTCGGGAGCCGTTTACAGACCTGGCACTTATGAACTTGAAAGAGGGTTTACTCTCTCTCGCCTTATTGCTAAGGCAGACGGATTAAAAGAAGATGCCTTTAAAGAGAGAGGCGTTATTGTACGTATTAACGATACTGATTTAACCAAAAAAATTATACCATTCAGTGTGCAGGATGTGGTAGCCAAAAGAGCAACTGATATTGTATTACAGAAGAATGATGAGATAATCATAGGTGAGGCTGCTGCCTACAGAGAAAAGTACACATTAACTTTAGAAGGCGAAGTAAAGAAGCCAGGTATATTTCCTTATTTTCAGGGTATGACGCTTAACGATTTATTGTTTTTGGCAGAAGGGGTGACAGATGCTGCGGCGATTAACAATATTGAAATTGCAAGAAGGGTAAAGAGTGATGACGATACCAAAAAGAATGAGATGGCGACTATCATTGATGTATCTGCTCAAAAAGATTTAAAACTGATAGGTAAGGAAGTAGAACTTCAGCCATGGGATGTGGTTTCGGTAAGGAAAAAGAAAGATTATATAGAGCAGATAAGCGTAAAAGTTGAAGGTGAAGTTAAATACCCTGGCAATTATGTACTTGCCTCTAAAAATGAACGTGTCAGTAGTTTATTAAAGAGGGCGGGTGGACTTTCAGTAGAGGCTTTTGTAGAAGCTGCTAGTTTGATAAGGGTTAACACCAGTTTGCAAAAAGACAACAACAATAAAGTAGAAGACAAGGTAAAAAAGATACAGCAAGAGTTGAAGGATACGAGTAGTAGCCTTACAGAAAGCTTTACCAAGCCAACTATTAAAGTTGGACTTAACCTTAGTAAAATTTTGAGCGAACCAGATGGTATCGATGATATTTTGCTACAAGAAGGTGATGTGTTAAGCATACCTAAACAGAAAAATGAGATTAAAATAAATGGTGAGGTGATGGTGCCTTCCGAAGTTGTTTACAGGCGAGGTGCCTCTCTTAGTTATTATATTGATAAAGCAGGTGGATATACAGATAATGCTCGCGAAAGAAGGGTTTATGTTTTATATCCTAATGGAGATGCAAGCAGAATAAAGCATTACCTATTTTTTAAAAAATACCCAAGGGTAACGGCAGGTTCGGAAATATTAGTGCCTAAAATTCCTGAGAGAAAGGGTGGCAGGATGTCAACAGCAGAAGTAGTTGGATTAACAAGTGCTGTAGCGTCTTTGGCAGGGGTGGTGATTGCAATTTTGAAACTGTAAAATACTATGTAGTAAAAATTACTTATGAATATTATTGAGAATAGTAATTTGTCCTTTGGGGATTTAAGTAGGAAATCGGAAGTGTTAAAAAAATTCATAAAAGAGAAATGGATTTTTATACTAACTGTTTCATTCTTCTTTAGCGTCTTAGGGTTTTTATATGCCCTTTCCAAGAAACCAGTTTATGTTGCCGCTGAAAAATTTGTAATAGAGTCTGATGAAAGCTCTAAAATGGGTTCAATATCTGGATTAGCTAGTCAATTTGGGTTAGATTTGGGAGGTGGTAGTAGTGTTTTTGAAGGTGAGAATTTGATTGAATTATTTAAAAGTAATTTAATTATTCAAAAAACCTTGCTTTCCTCATTAGCAATCAATAATAAAGAGGAAATGCTAATAGATCTTTATATTAAAAGTTCGGGCCTAAGAAGGAGTCTTGATTCAAAAGCCGAATTAAAAGATATTCATTTTTCTAAATGGCCATTAAAATCCAATCGCCTAAGGGATAGTTTAGTTATGGGAATAACAAAAGGAATTCAAAAACAGATAATAATTGAAAAAAAAGATAAGAAATTGAACTTTGTTGATGCTACTTTTGAATCAAGTGATGAAATGTTTTCAAAATTGTTTTTAGAAAAGCTTTTGGAAAATGGAATAACATACTTTATTGATTATAAAACTAAAAAGTCTAGGCAAAATGTTGAAATTCTTCAGCATCAAGTTGATTCCGTTAATTCACAACTCACTGGGAATATTTATCAAAATGCAGAAACAAATGACTTAAATATTAATCCCCTTAAACAAATTTCAAGGGCTTCTGGAATACGCAAGCAAGTAGATATACAGGTGAATGGAGCAGTTTATACGGAATTATTAAAAAACTTGGAATTAGGTAAGATGGCATTAAGAAAAGATGTTCCGTCTATACAAATTATTGATATGCCTACTTTACCTCTAGAAAAGAAGAAGTTAGGTAGATTATTAGGTGCAATCCTATTTGGATTAATAGGTTTTATTGTCGCTACAGCAATAGCTTATATTAAGTTTCAAAATAGAAACAGCCCAATAAGCAACACACCTTTGTAATACGAAAGATAAATGATTGATAAGAAAAGGGTGTTCTTAAACGCTTTAACTACAGTAGCACAAGTCCTAATAACAAGTTGTTTATATTTTTTCCTGTATAAGTTATTATTAAATAAAGTTGGTGCCTCTATGCTTGGGGTGTGGTCTTTAATTGTCACTACTTCCTCTATTGCTAACCTTGCCAATTTTGGT
>JANYEX010000108.1 GCA_025359725.1 Chitinophagaceae bacterium
AAATAATAATAGATACTTTGCCAGCAAACCTCTCCTTCACCAAAATACTCCTTAATAACTAGTTCTCGCCATTGACATCCCGTTTTAAGCCGTTTTAAAATTAGCAAAGTCACTTTTGTAAGGCACAATTTACTTTTAAAACCTCTTTTACCTACACTTAAATAAGGAACTATACATTCCCTAACCTTTTGTTCACTTATAACGCTCAAGTAATTTGTTTTTTCTCAAAATATTAAACTCTTGATGCAAACTTTTTATTGTGATAAGGGCAAAATAAGTTTAAACAAGTTCAATAAAAATAATGTTTGAAAAATTAGAATTATAAAAAAAGATTATCCTAAATTCTGTCTAAAGAAACTTAACCACAAGGTACACTAGCAACAAGAAATACAAGGCACACTGAATGTAACCTATCTAAGAAAATAGCAGCATTTCCGTATAGCTTTGTATCCTTTAAGCGAAATGCAATGCCCAAATACTCGGTGTACTTTGTGTAAATCCTTGCGTCCTTTGTGGTTAAATGCCCCTTCCTCACACTAAATTTAGTTAAACCTAAAAAAGATTACTTTCCTCTCAGTTTTGCCGATATGATGTCGTTAAACTGCTCAATACTCAACTGTTTGGCAATTATTCGCTTTTTATCATCCAGCAGGTATAGCGTTGGTGTTTTATATACATCGTATAATTGCCTAAAATTAGGCAATCCCGCCTGTTGTTCCGCCGCCCTCGCCTCTTTTGATTGTGAAGCATAAATCCAATCTGGGTCTAGCTTTTTCTCTTTCACAAACTTCTTCAACTCGCTGGTTGTGTTGGCGTCAATGCTTACGTTTACACTATAAAGCTTTAATCCCAAACCTTTCCATCTTGCCTTATAAATAGAATCTATCCTTGGCAACTCTGCCTTGCAATGTCCACATGTAGGATCCCAGAAAACAACAAACGTAAACTTATCTTGCAACCCATATAGTGATATAGTATTACCCGCAGTATCCGTCAAATCCAGTGCTGGTGCGGGATTGCCCAATTGATTTGCCATCATGCTATAGGCCCTTTCTATGATAGTTTTTTTGCTTGCAGTGTTCAAATAAGTGGTATCGCCTTTTGCATAATAGTTTTCAAAAATCTTAATAAACACCTTATCCTGACCCATATATTCTGGGTTTATATACTTATTTGTGAATTTAGTAAGCAAATAAGGGAAAATTTCTTTACCAGTACGGGCATATAACAAAATGTAATTTACTTCATTAAAAATACTATCAGGATCATTCACTACCAATGTTTTAAAGTAGTTATCTAATTTGTTTTCAAAAAATGGTGTACGTAATAACCTATCATCATTAAACTCTACATCATCCCAAAAGTGATCTTTCACAAAACGGTAAGGATACAACGAATCTGCTTTACCATTAATCACAGGAATTGGGGGATAATCGGGTTGTTTCATGGCGTTTAGCAATACCGACAACAACGTATTTGGGTGCTTTTTGGTTAAGCTATCCCTATACGCTTCCAAGGCTTTGTTCTCTTTTATTATCTCCACCCTCAATTTGGCTGAGTCTACCTTAGTGGCTGCTTTCTTAAATTCATCGCCCAAATCGGACAATAATTTGCCTTGTTTTACAGAATATTGAGAGTAATTTTTAAATAAATCATTCTCTAACGAGCCAGTAATTACTGGTGTCTCCCTGTTGAGGGTATCACCAGAGATAGAGAAATGTTGTTTATCATCCATCAAAAATTCAAATAAAATAACCATCTTTGGCGAAACCACAAAGTAGATCCCAGGGGTATATTTCTTGGCAGGTTTAAAAATGCCCTTACTGTTTTCATCCAAAAAAACCGAATCAATCAAGGTTTTACCCTTACCATAATAGCTACCAATATACACCCACGTTTTTTGGTAAGGTTTTAGGGTAAGCACAATGTTAGTAGGCAATGAAGCAGCACCAGTTATTTTAGCTATGGGCCTAGTTACGGGCTTAGAAACTTGGGCAAAGGCGAGGGTAAGCGATAAACCAAAAAGAATAATAGTAAAAAGATGCTTCATTGTCTGATGAAATAGTTGGCTGTAAATGTAAGCGTAAAGTTATTAGTACAAAATTGAAAGCGGAAATTCTTGATTTGCAAAAAAGTTAATATTAAAAAATGGGTTGTTAAATAGCCAAACCCTCAAGCCCAATATCATTAAATCAAGAGTTTGCCACTAAGGCACAAAGAGAGGAAGAAGCACAAAAATTATCACCCTACTATCTATTGCAACGCGCTTAGTTCTCAATTCAAACACTTTAAAGGTAAAAATAGCCCTTTTAACAAGTATTCATACACTGTCTTTTTTCCTTTCCCTCTCTTTCTTTTCCTTCGTACTTCTTTGTGCATTTCTGCCTTAGTGGCGAAAAATTCCTTAACTAAATATCCTACCCCTTATCCCCTAAGATAAAAACTTTTAGTTTAAGGACAATAATACCGCCACCTATAAAAAAAGTTTCTTTTTAATGACTAAAAGTTTTTATTACCACAGATTAAAATAACAGGTAATAGTGCTTTTATTATTAATTGTCAATTTAGTAACATCATTTACAAAAGAAATTTTTCCCGTTAGGGTACTCCTTTTTTACTGTACAGTATTAGACCATTACTTAGAGGAAAAGGTTTTGAACTAGAGTAATGAAGCTTTACTGTAGAGTAAAATACTTTTCCTCTAGGGTATTTTTATTTTACTCTAGAGGAAAACTCTTTTAATAGTGAGGAAAAAAGTTATCCTTTTTATAATTCCTGATTAAGACCTGTGCAGACGAACAAAAATAGATATGGATCAAGAATCTTTGGTAGGCTTGTAAGCCATTATATCTATCTTTTCAGTACAAAAATCATATTCCTGAAGGTCATTACTGCAAACAATAATGAGTTTATGGGGGCAATAGTCTTTAATCAATTGATGATATAAATCATATCCTACAGCATCTAGGTTGGTACAGGGCTCATCGAGCATTAGAACAGGCACATCAGAAAAGATTGCCTGCGCCAGTTTCATACGCTGCTTCATACCACTACTATAATACCTAATTTGCTTATCGGTAGCACTTTTCAATCCTACAATAGCCAATATCTCTTCTATGGTAATGCCCGATAATAACGGTTTAAAGGCTGCATGAAACAACAGTGCTTCTTTTGCCGTCATCTCTTCTACCAATTCAAGATAGGGCGCGGCAATAGACAATTCTTTAAAGAAAAGGGAAGGATCAACCGTTGACTTTTGACCGTTAACCGTTGAACTAGCACCGTTGACCGTAAAACAGTCGCTGTTGTCGGTTGAAGGTTGATGGCTAGCGGTTAACGGAGAACGGTAAAGAATCAACGGTAAACGGTTAACGATAACTATCCCCTCACTAGGATTTATTGCCCCTGCAATTGTTTGTAGAAGCGTACTTTTTCCACTACCATTTGGCCCGGTAATAGCATAAGCAACACCCGACTGGAAAGTATAGTTACAATTACGAAATATCCATTCCCTATTAAAGCGTTTGCCGGTATTTTCTAGTAAAATCTGCATGAAAGAGTTTGATAAATCAATAATAGAAAGTGGCTAAATTAATGCATTAGGAATTATAATATCTCATTCTCTAACTCAGCGTCTAGGTTTTGAAGCTCCACCTTCTTGGCTTTCTCCATCAGTTCTTCGTGGTGTTCTTGTAACCATGTCAATTGTTTTTTACCATAAGAATACTTAGTAACCAAAACAAAAAGTACAGGCACAATGAAAATAGAGATGGTAGAAGAGGCAATCATACCGCCCATAACTGTATAACCAATTGTGTTTCTTGCCACTGCCCCGGCACCAGTAGCAAGCACCAACGGCAATACCCCCAAAATAAAGGCAAGAGAGGTCATTATGATAGGACGCAACCTAAGCTTTACCGCTTCGAGGGTTGATTTCAGAAGCTCCTCTCCCCTATCAACACGCACTTTAGCAAACTCTACAATCAAGATAGCATTCTTGGCAGAGAGACCAATAAGGGTAATTAATCCTATTTGGGCATATACATTATCGGTAAGTCTGGGCACCAAAGTAAGCGTAAGAATAGCACCAAACACACTAACAGGCACGGCGAGCATTACAGAAAAAGGCACAGACCAGCTTTCGTATAACGCAGCCAAAAATAAAAACACAAATACTATAGAAAAAAGGAAAATGTAGATAGTAGTAGTGCCAGCACGAATTTCCTCGTAGCTAAGTCCAGAAAACTCGTAAGTATAACCCTGCGGCAGATACTTAGCAGCAACCTCTTTGATAGCATCAATACCTTGTCCGCTACTGTAACCCGGCGGCGTAGAACCAGATACCTCAGCAGAACGGAAGATATTAAAGTGGGTAATCAGCGGCGCTGTTTCTGTAGGCTGATAACTAATAAGCGTACTTAAAGGCAACATCTGTCCCGCAGAATTGCGCACATAATACTTACTCATATCGCTAATTAAAGCTCTAAAAGAAGTATCCGCCTGCATCACCACATGGAAAGTACGGTTATAAATGGTAAAATTATTTACAAATAAACTACCCATATATGCCTGCATGGAATTAAAAACCTCAGAAATATTAACGCCCAACTTCTGACATTTAAGTCTATCTACGGTAAGACTATACGTTGGGGTATGGGCAGAGTAATAACTAAAAGCAGTAGAGGTGGCAGGGTTCTTTTTCAATGCCCCCACAAATTTCTTTACCACAGTTTCAAACTGGTGTACATCATCGCTGGTATTCCCTTGTTGAATCTGCATACTAAAGCCCGCTGCCGTACCAATCCCCCTAATTGGCGGTGGAGGGATGATTACTACGTTGGCATTCTTTAGTCCTGCAGTAATAACTTTCTTTTTCAATACATCCACTATGTTAGGAATTTGCTGGCTTGGATCAGTCCTTTGATCCCATGGTTTCAGTGTACAGAAAATAGTTCCGTTGTTTGAATTAGCACCACCATTTAGTATATTAAAACCAGAAATGGCAGCAAAATGCTTCACGCCGGGCGTTGATATAACCACAGCCATCAGCTTTTTCATAAAAGCAACAGACTGTGCAGTAGAAGAAGCCTCTGGCAGTTGATAAGTAACATATAAACGCCCATCATCTTCGGTAGGAATAAAACTGGAAGGCTTCAATTTAAACAAGACAATAGTACCAAAACAGATGCATACCAACAATATGACTACATACCTAGCACCTTTTATACACTTTGTAACCCCACGAGAATACCCCTTTGTTACACGAGTAAACCAGTTATTAAATCCAAGGAAGAATTTATCGAGCAAGTTTAATTTTTTATCTACAGGAGTACGCTTGAGCAAAATAGTACACAAAGCAGGCGTAAGCGAAAGGGCAATAAACGCAGAAAACATAACCGATATGGCAATGGTGATAGCAAACTGCTGATAGAGCCGCCCAACTATGCCCGGCACAAACCCAACTGGAACAAACACTGAAGCCAATATCAAAGCAATAGCAACAACAGGAGCGGATATTTCCTTCATGGCATGGTAGGTAGCCTGCTTGGGAGTCATATCATACTCATCGATATAATGCTGAACCGCTTCTACAACAATAATAGCATCATCTACCACGATACCAATAGCCAATACAAACCCGAACATGGTAAGTGTATTGATGGTAAATCCTAATGGAATAAACAAACAGAAAGTACTAAATATAGATACAGGAATGGCGAATATGGGGATTAAAGTAGCACGCCAATCTTGTAAGAATAAGAAAACGACCAGTGCTACCAATGCCAACGCTTGGAACAAAGTCTTAATTACCTCGTTCATAGATACTTTGATGATGGTAACAGACTCGAAAGGAACAGTATAATCTACGTCAGCAGGAAATGATTTCTTAAGCTTTTCAAGTTCAGCATAAACATTATTGGCAGTTTGCAGGGCATTACTTCCAGGGGTTTGGTAGATGAAGATAATAGACGACGGTCTTCCATCAGCAAAAGAATTACTTGAAAAAGAAAACTTACCCAACTCAACCCTAGCAACATCTTTAAGATAGACCAATTCGCCGTTTGCTGGATTTGTTTTGATGATTACCTTTTCGAACTGTTCTGGTTTATTCAATTGTCCATTAACTACTATACTATACTCTTTGGTTTGAGATGAAGCCTGCGGAGGCGAACCCACGGCTCCAGCAGCCAGATAAACATTCTGTTTATTTAGAGCAGCAGTAACATCCTGTGGTGTTAACCCATAAGCAGCCATCTTTTGTGGATCCATCCATATACGCATACTGAAATTATCGGTACGGGTATTAATATCCCCTACACCAGGTACACGTAGCAAAGCATCCTCAATAAATATGTTGGTATAGTTATCCAGAAAGGTAATATTGTGCGTCCCCCTAGGTGAATACAAAGCAATCATCATCAACATACTTGGGTTTCTTGCCCGAACCGTCAACCCCAATTTACTAACTACAGAAGGTAAAAGAGGCGTGGCAATACCCACCCTATTCTGCACATTCAAAGCTGCTATATGTACGTTTGTACCCACGTTAAACGTCACATTAACGCTCATTCCGCCACTGTTTGTGCTGGTACTTTGCATATATTCCATGCCGGGCGTACCATTCACCTGCTCTTCAATAGGGATAGCAACAGTTTGTTCTACTGTTTGTGCATCAGCACCTGTATAATTTCCATTGACAGAAACAGATGGAGGACTAATATTGGGATACTGATCTACGGCGAGCGTGGATAAACACAACGCCCCCGAAATCACCAATACAATTGAGACAACAATTGCTGTAACCGGTCTTTTTATAAACGTATTAGCAATCATCTCTTAGTCTAGTTTATGTATTTCCCTCGATTTCTGGATTTCAAATTCAAGTTCCGCATCAATATCCTGCTTCTCTACATTCTTAGTTTTCTCCATTAATTGATCGTGGTGAGCAATTAACCAAGCTAGCTTTTCTTTACCATAAGACAACCTAGTTATCACTACAAACAATACAGGCACTATGAATATGGCGAGTGTGGTGGCCGATAACATACCTCCCAAAACAGTGAACCCGATAGTACGCCTAGCAACTGCACCTGCACCAGTAGCAAAAACAAGTGGCAATACACCCAAGATAAAAGCTAGAGAGGTCATAACAATAGGACGCAAACGAAGACTAACTGCATCTAGGGTAGATTTTAGTAAATCTTCCCCCCTGTCAACCCTAACCTTAGCAAACTCTACTATAAGGATGGCATTCTTTGCGGCAAGACCAATTAGTGTAATCAAACCTATCTGAGCATACACGTTGTTGGTCAAACTTGGTATAAATGACAAAGTAAGTATCGCACCAAATGCACCAATGGGAACTGCAAAAAGAACAGAGAATGGCACGGACCAACTCTCATATAAAGCCGCTAAGAATAAGAATACAAAGGTGATAGAGAAGATGAAAATATAGATAGTGGTAGAGCCAGCTTTGATTTCCTCATAACTTAATCCAGAGAATTCATACGCATAGCCTTGAGGTAAAAATTTGTCGGCAGTTGCCTTTAATGCCTCAATGGTTTGTACACTACTAAACCCAACACCAGAAGATCCATCAATCTCTGCCGAACGGAAGATATTAAAATGAGAAATCAATGGGGCTGTTTCGGTTGGCTTATAACTAATCAACGTACCCAATGGCAACATTGTTCCAACTGAATTACGGACATAGTATTTATCCATGTTAGAAATCATAGAACGAAAAGCAGTATCTGCTTGCACCACCACGTGGAAAGTACGGTTGTAAGTTGTAAAATCATTGATATATAAACTTCCCATAAAGGCTTGAATGGTAGTAAACACATCACCCACATCAACACCTAGTTTTTCGCACTTTTCTCTATCTACAGTTAAGTTATAACTTGGCGTATGCGCTGAATAAAAACTATAGGCATTGGCAATGGCCGGATTCTTATTAGCCTCAGCAATAAATTTCTTTACTACCGTCTCAAAAGCATGTACGTCATCGTTGGTATTACGTTGTTCTATCTGGAAATTGAAACCTACCGTTGCACCCACACCTGGTATTGGCGACGGTTGTATTACTTCCACATTGGCATTCTTAATACCCGCATCGTTGATACGTTTTTGCATTTCATCTATAATGCCAGGCACTTGCTCTTTCAATGTCTTCCTTTCTTCCCAAGGCTTTAGCTGAACATAGATAGTTCCACAATTAGAGTTGGTGGCATTATTAATAACATTCAGACCAGACAATGCCGCATAATGCCCCACACCGGGTGTTGCAGCAACTACTTTCATCAACTCATCCATCACATCCACAGATTGGCTAGTGGAAGATGCTGGCGGCAACTGGAAAGTTACATACAAGTTACCATCATCTTCCGAAGGAATAAACCCTGACGGCTTATTTTGGAAGAGAAAGTATGCCCCTGCACAGATACAAACTAATATTACCACAACATACCTAGAAGCCTTGATACTTCTTTTAACCCCGTTTGTATAACCTAGGGTCATTCGCTCGAACCATGTATTAAATTTAAAGAACAATTTATCAATCCCCTTCGCCTTCTTAGCATCACCCGATGGTTTTAATAAGAGGGAACAAAGTGCTGGCGTAAGAGATAAGGCGATAAACGCAGAGATGATAACAGAGATAGCTATCGTAATAGCAAACTGTTGGTATAGTCTTCCCACAATACCTGGGATAAATCCTACAGGAACAAACACCGCAGCTAGTATTAATGCTATTGCTACAACTGGTGCCGATATATCTTTCATGGCATAATAGGTGGCTTCCTTCGGTGCCATACCATGCTCGTCTATATAATGCTGCACCGATTCCACCACAATAATTGCATCATCCACCACAATACCGATGGCTAGCACAAAGCCAAACATGGTGAGGGTATTAATAGTAAACCCTAGCGGAATAAAGAAACAGAATGTACCAAAAATAGATACAGGTATTGCCAATAAAGGTATTAAGGTGGAACGTACATTCTGTAGGAATAAATACACTACAATTGCTACCAACCCAAGGGTCATCAGCAAGGTATAAACCACATCGGTCATGGAAACCTTTACTACGGTCACAGATTCGAACGGTACTTTATATTCTAAATCGGCAGGGAAGAACTGTTTCAATTGAGCCAATTCCTTATAAACTCCTTCTGCCGTCTTCAAGGCATTACTCCCTGGTGATTGATAGATTTGAAGATAGGAAGCCCGCTGACCATCTACAAATGAATTGCTCGAAAAAGTAAACTTTCCTAACTCTACCCTCGCCACATCTTTTAGATAAACAAGTTCTCCCGTTGCAGGTATATTCTTTACCACAATATTTTCAAACTCAGACACCTTGTTCAGCCTTCCGTTTACCAGTATACCTATCTCAAAAGTCTGTGCATTGCTTTGTGGAGGTACGCCCGCAGAACCTGCCGCCACCTGTACATTCTGTGCATTCAGTGCATTAATTACATCCTGCGGGGTGATGCTATAGGCAGCCATCTTGTTAGGGTTCATCCATACCCGCATACTGAAATTATCAGTAAACCGATTGATACTACCCACACCCGGCACACGCAGCAAGGCATCCTGCACAAATATGTTGGTGTAATTATCTAGAAAAGTAATATCGTGCGAACCCTTTGGCGCATAGATGGCAACCATCATTAACATGCTTGGATTGATTGCCCTCACCGTAATTCCCAAGCGGCTTGCCACCGTAGGAACCAATGGTGTGGCAATACTTACCCTGTTCTGCACATCCAAGGCAGCAATATCTATATCTGTCCCAATATTAAACGTTACGTTGGCAGACATCAGCCCGTTGTTGGTACTGTTGCTCTGCATGTATTCCATTCCCGGCGTACCATTTACCTGACTCTCTATGGGCGTTGCTACCGTCTGTTCTACCGTCTGTGCATCCGCACCAGTGTATTGTGCATTTATCTGCACAATGGGTGGTGTAATATCTGGATATTGATCTATCGGCAGGTTCAGAATACACACAGAACCCGTCAATACCAACACAATTGATATTACAATAGCCGTAACTGGTCTCTTAATAAAAGTATTAGCAATCATAGAAGTCTCTTATCGGTGCGTTCATTAATTATCCTTTTTCCCTTCCATTTTGGTATCTTTACTTTTACCATCCCCGCCTTTTTTTGATCCCAAAACAATGATAGAACCATCATGTATTGCCTGCACACCATCTACTATCAACCTATCGCCCAAATTAATTCCTGCTAACACAATCACATTTTCATTAATTGTCCGACCAAGTTTCACCTTACGTTGTATGGCTCGTGGCTTTGGTGTTTCTACCGTATCAGTTGTAGTTTTGGTAGCAGTATCTACGTGTACAGACAAAGTATCTTTCGCTATAAATACAAAATATTCGCCCATCTGCTCTACCACAGCTTTGTTTGGTATTAGCAATTGTGGTTTTGTTTCTTGGTTACCTACTTTTACCACGCAGCTCATCCCTACTTTAAGCTCATTCTTAGGATTGAGAAATACTAAACGCACCCTTATAGAACCTGTTTGAGGATCTACAGCTCTATCAATTACTGAAATCTTTCCGTTTAAAGGATAAGTTGCTCCGCTGGGTAATAGCAATGAAAACAAAGAATCATTTTCTTTTTTATTGGATTGAAAGCCTTCAAACTGTTGCAATTGTTTTTCATTAACCAACATGTCCACCGCCATAGGATTGTTGGTAGAAATGGTGTTGAGTATTGTTTGCCCCACGGTAACCATATTGCCCAATTTAACCTGACTAAACCCTACCGTTCCATCAAAAGGGGCAGTGATGGTAGCATAAGTAAGGTTTGTTTTTGCCGTATGCACACCTTCTTCGGCAGCACTCACCTGATTTTTTGCATTCTGTAATGCAATAATCGCGTGGTCATATTGTTGTTTTGCTACGGCATTGTAACTATTAAGGTAAATGTACCTATCGGCATCTTGTTTGGCTTGGTCGTAGTTACCCTTTGCCACTTTAAGGTTAGCCTCTGCGGCAGATAAAGCTGCCTGATACAACCTTCTATCTATCTCGTACAACACCTGTCCTTTTTTCACCTCGACACCATCATGAAAATAGATGCCAGTGATATATCCTTGCACTTCTGACAATAGGTTTACCTGACTCAAAGCCTGTATGGTAGCAGGATATTGATCAAAGTAAGTAACATTTTTAGCCACAACTGCAATTACGTTTACAGGCACAGGCGGCGTTGGTGGCGGCAACTTCTGCTCGCAGGAAGCAAGTGCGATAACACCCATCAATACAATTCCAACTAATAATTTATTCATGTAATTCATTTTATAATTCATGGTAACCTAAACTCACTACAACATTTTTACTGGTAAAATAGCCTCAATTATTTATCTGTGATTCAAAAATCTAATAACTAACAACTAATAACTAACTTCTCCCCTAGCTTTCTGCAAATCAATCTTGCTAGACAATACCTGATACAACGCATTCAGATATCCATTTTCTGCCGTAATCAAATTAGATTCCGCATTTATTACATTTAAATACGCCACAATCCCTTGTTTATATTGTAATGCAACCACAAAATATACCCTCTTTGCTAAGTCCTCATTCTTTTTAAGTACCTGTAAGTTATTCAAATTGCTTTTGTAATTAGCCAATGCATTGGCGTATTCACTATAAATCCTACTCTTCAAATCTGTTACATTCCAGCCCAATTCCCTTTCTTGCAACTGCGACCTATGCAATCCCTGAACCCTCGCAAATCCTGTAAACAACGGCACGCTAGCCGTTAACCCAATGTAAGAATAGGGATATACATTATCATAGAGTTTTGAGAACTGGTTGTTTTCAAACTCAAAGTTATAATTGAAAAAACCAGACACCGTAGGCAATACTGCGTTCTGGTAATAGTTTGTTAGTTGGTGTTGCAGGCTTTGTATGTTAGCCAATTGCTTCCACTCTATCCTTTTGTCATATTGCAACGCTACCGTAGTATCTATCTCAATATCTTTCTGCATTTGGGCAGTATCAAAAATGACATTAAACTGATTTTCTGGTGCTAGCCCTATCAATTGCTTTAATAAAGCGTATTGCGGATATAGGCTTTCATTAGCCTGCCTCAATTGCGCTGTAGAATTATTTAAGCTGATGGTAGCCTGTTCGTAATCCGTTTCGTCAACAATTCCTGCAACATATTGATGGTACGAATCCCTGAAGTTCTGCCCAAGGCGAACAGTATCTTCCTTTACAATATTAATCTCTTGTAAGGTGAGTAACAAGCTGTAGAATGATTTACTAACGGTAGAAACCAATTCAATCTTCAAGCTATCAGTTGTTTGTTCTGCCGACTTTAAAAGCAATGGCGCAGCGGAAGAAGCATATTTAAGTGTGGGACTGAATATAATTTGCGACACAGCCACCCCAGGTATCAGTGTATTTACCACACCCGTCTGGATGGGTTTACCAGTGCCACTTTGTAGGGTGGTAGGTAATTTGAGATAATCTGTAAAGGTTGCATTGGCACTAGCCTGTGGCAACCAGCCCGATTTGTTGATGGCATTAGTAGCCTTAGCAACAGAAATATTTAAAAGAGACTTTTGCACGGAAGGCTGGTGCTGTAGGGCATAGTCTATGCACTGCTTTAAGGTAAAAGAAGGAACACTATTGTTAGAAGTATCTACATTCTGAGCAAAGGAAACTAGACCGATTCCTACAAAAAAACCAACCAACCATACCCTGTAAATCTTTTTAGTTATGATATCCATATTATTTCCTACTGAGAGTTGTGTTGTTTATTAAAATTGTTCTGTCCAATCTTAATTATGATTCAACGAATGCCCATTTCTTAAAACAACTGTTTAATGTAGACAAATTTAGGGGTAAGCATACTAAGACGGCAACAGGATTGAAAAAAGATTAAAGAATATCGCCGAAAGAAGGCTCTCTATCGGCAAATGGTAAAGTAAGAAAAATTATTTACTAATTGAACTAATAAAGTTCGTGAATATTAGACCACCATTGCCATTTTGCTCACCATGAATAAAGCGGCTAACTATTAATGGCAAGTGATTAGTTATCAGGGATTAGTGAAATATACAACAACTAACCCCTGATCACTAACCCCTCTACAACAACGTAATAGAATATTTATTTACCAATGCCACTTCGTTCACTATTGTCAAAAAGCGGAAGGCGGCATAGTCCGTTACCCCAAAGCCCAATACATCAACGACCGTTTTTATGTTTGCAGGAACGCTAATAGCAGTGCTATTGATGCCGCCGATGGTGTTAGACAAGTAGAGTTTACATGGCTGACTAACCTTTACACTCATCGTATCGGTAGCTACAAAAGTGTTTGCTAGCGCCGCCTTGGTAATGCTTGGTTTTAGGTTGCCCGTAAATACTGTTTGTGGGTTTACACGCAGCGTTACAAGGTCGAATACCAATGGGCAAACTGTTTCCCTTTCTTCAAAAAAGTTATCCATGATGTTTCCTAGGTTGCGATACTGCATTTCCATAGCGGCTACCCGCAATGTATCTAGCGTGCCACTCGTGTTGCTGGTATTTGTTTTTGCGCCTGTCTGCGTGCTTCGTGCTGCCAACAATCCATCATAAGTACTCACCACTGCGGTTTTGATAGTTGCCAATGCTGCATCGCTACCAATGTTCATCGCCAAGGTATTGTAAGCCCCAATCCTCGTATCTATTCCTTTTCTGTTAAAAGAAGAAAGTCCTTTAGGGAAAATTGCCTTGAAGCGAGCAGAGTGCTTAGGATACAATACCAATATAGCTGGCATCCAAATATTTACAAGGTTACTCTTTGCTACTACCAACAAGTCTTCCATATTTACCCTATCACCCTGTTTGCCACCGCCTACACTTTCCCAAATGCTGTAGCCATTTACAAATGCCAGATGTAGGGGATGATACCTTGTGTATAGCGGCAGCAGTAGCGGCATAGTGCTAGAGAGCGTATTAAGCGCAGTGTCGTGAAATAGACTTAATTTCATTGCCTTTTTAACGTTTGTAGCTGATTCTATCTCCATTTGATCGAGAATGTACTTCCAATCTTTTGTCATTTTTTTAAATTTTAAGATTAACTAA
>JANYEX010000124.1 GCA_025359725.1 Chitinophagaceae bacterium
ATGAAGCCTTTTTGGTGTTCACCAATTACTTCATTGAGAACTGGTCCAAGTCTACTTGCCCAAACATTCAGAATTATTTTATAATCTGCATTGGCAAGTGTTATGGGCCTATACAGGCCTGTGTTGAAGGAGTCTTCCACTTTTGGGATTAGAGTCACCTCATTTGAGAGGAAGCTTGCTGGAGCTTTCCCTGTTGTTACCATGTAGTTAGCAATGATAACTAGAATCTTACTTGACTCTACTGGATTGCAGTTGTACAGCGTGTAGAGATGTTTGTCTCTTCCGCCTACTACATCCTTTCCTCTGGATTCTAGTATTTTTAGAATCTCATCCCCTTTCACTGAATCACCTAGTTTGTCCATGTGATCTGCTGTGAGGGGGATATCCACCATATCTAGAACTTCTTCTAGAAGATCTGTGTCAATAACCTTTTCCTTATACGTCTGTGTATAGGTTTTTGCGAAGTTTTCCCCTATGATGTCTACAGCATCTGTCCTGGGGTCTTCTGGGTTATTTGAGTCAGATATGACCATGTTTTTGATTTCTCTCTTTCTAGCCTTGTAGATTGAGAAGAATCTGCGATTAGATTTTCCTCCTGTTTGAATGTCCAGGATTCTATTCTTTGCATTACGTCGTGCCTGGTCTAAGCACTCCGCTTCTAGGAGTTTTTTATTTTTCTCCTTCAGCTCTGACTCTTCAAAAGAGTTCAAGGGTCTTTTAGCAGCAATCCCTTCCCAGTAAACTATTTTTTTAATTAGTTTGGATTTTTGTGCCTTTTGCTTGTTTTTAAGCTTTCGCACTAGAGCTGCCCCTTTTTTGTTTACAACTTTTTTGAAGTTGTCATACTCCTTGTAGATTTCCTCTACTGTTTTATGTGCTTCCACCATGCACTGGAGTTTATCCGACTCTTCCCACAGTAATCTGCTTACTAGGGCTTTAACCTCTGGTATTTCAAGGTTACTTTCTGTGAGTCTAGGCTCCTTTGGGCCTGTTGGGGGGCTTATTACTTCCCCTATTTGAAACCACCTCATAGTGTGATCTCCAAAGGGGAATTTAATGTAGCTTGGCATATTTGCAAGCGCCTCATTCCCCTTTGAGTCTCCATACACTCTGTCCAACCTTGCTCCTTTAGTGCGTGGATGGTTCCAGTGTGTCATTGTAATGTCCTCTACTAGTGCATTACTCTCTGCATCTACTAGCTTGCAATTTGCTAGAGTGCTTATGAGCTCTTTTCTGAAGAGCTCCTTTCTTGCTCCTCCAGCAGTGTCTTTGACTCCATCTGTTTCTGTACAGTTAAAGTCTCCTGCTATCAACAAATTGTCCAACTTTGATGAAGTTGTTTCAAATTGTTTGAGGGTTTCTGTGGCCCTTTCTTTATGGGGCGGCAGATAGATTGACCCTATTTTAATAAGGCAGTCTCCCCTTTTAACTTCTGCTATAACGAAGTTGTCCCCCTTCCAGGTATTTACTACTTCTATTTCCTGATTTAAAAGTAGGATCCCTGCCTGCCCCAAGTTGTCCCTTATGTTTCTGGCCTTCCAGAAAGTTGGGTTCTTGGTGGGGTTATATTTGTGGCCTTCTTGCCACAATATTATGTCTACTGAGTGCCTTTTAGCAATCCTGTGTAGTAACCCGCACTTATCTTTTTGAAGTCCTGGGGACCCAATTAGTGGCGTGGTTTTTAGTCCATTTGCATTTACCGACATACAGGTAATTACGGACTTGGGCCTGGATTTATTATTATTGTTGGCACCTTCTTTGCCATTTATAATACTCTGTAATTCATCCAGGCCTCTTGGCATGTGCCCTCTTTTTCTTGGGAAGGCTACCATGCCTTCACTTATTTCTGCAATCTCACTATCTGACATTTTATCTGTCAGGCCTGCAAAACTATGATGTTTTTGCTCTTGTGCTTCTGTTATTGGAGAGGGGTTCTCCAGTGGTTGCACTTGGCTTGGTGAGAAGTAGTGGGTTATTTTAGACCCATCCCCTTTTTTATCCTTTTCCTTTTTCAGGTTATCCTCCCTTGGACACCTGTGTAGCATTTCAGAGTCCTTGGCTCTATTATTTTTGCTACTGTTGTGATTCAGGAAGAACTTATTTGCAATGCCACATGCTATTGCTTTTGGGTTATAGTCCTCCTCAAATCTTAGGGGGTGATGAAACGCCCCCGCTGGAATCATTTTGCCTTTACGTTTGTTTTCCTCTTCCGTATAGTACGAATCAAACGATATTTTGTAGGCTTCCTTCTCTTTTACAGAGCTCTGGTTTAGTAGGAGTGTTGGCTTTGTCTCTGGTTTTAATACCTGAGTTGGCCCTTTGTGATGTTTCACTTTTCTTTCACTTGTGGCATCACTTGGGTTAAGCCACTCCTCCATCTTAGAGAGTTTACGTTTTTTTGACGTAGTCGCTAACTCTTCTACCTTACGCCTTTTGGCTGGGCTATTAGCGATCCAACTCTCTAACGCCGTGATGGGTCTTTTAGGACCTGGGTACTCGCTTACGCTTTCTGTACTCACGACCTTATTCATATGTACAACGTTTTGTGCTCTTACTTCTTGTAGGCTACTCACGGAGTTACTTATGGATACCTCAGTTCTTGGTAGACTGGGGGTTTCATTATGTGCTGCTGAAAGTCCATTTACGGGATTCAGTCTTACGCTTGCCACTCTGATGTACTCGTTTGCCGAGCTACTCATAAAGCGGTCGGTTTTTTCGTAAAAAATGAGCAGGGGGGTGTAAACAACTTTATTTAACAATAATAAATTTTTTTCAATGTCCATGTTGTACTGGGTCATTGTTTTTTATTTGGAGGTTTACCCTCACTTGTATTATTACTACTGTTATTATTATTGTTGTTGTTTCCTTGATAGGGGGTTTGTCCCCTACCTCTTCCTCTTCCTCGCCCTCGCGCTTGTTCCGCGCCTCTTGTTGGGAAGTTTCCTCTTCCTCTTCCTTGTCCACGTCCTCTGTTTCCGCGTTTCCGGGAGTGGTCGATGGCCAGTTGATCCTTTTGCTTGGGGGCTTGATCTTTTGCCCTCTTTTTTGGCTGCGCCGCCACAAGCTCGTAATTATCGGTACCAGCCCACTGGCTGACTGATACCTTGGCAAATTTTTGCCACGTGGGATCTGCGACAAAAATTGCCGCTTCGTCGGACTTCTTGTCCTCCGGGTCCAAATACGGCGTATGTACACAATACGCCAGTATTTTCGTAGGGTGGAGCCACCCTAGTGCGTCTAGTCTTTTGCAGACTTCTTCCGGGTTGGGGGCTGGCCTATCCAGAAAACGAATTCTGGTCACCAGCTCTTTCGCGTAGAGGTGGGTGAGGCTTGGCCAGAAGGGGCGGGATATCTTCCCAATTTGTACTGGACCACTTCGGATCAGTGCAGCCCTCGTGTAGCCATCCAGAACTTGGATGACTACAAAGTGTCTACCTCTATTGAGGTAGATAGAGATG
>JANYEX010000161.1 GCA_025359725.1 Chitinophagaceae bacterium
CATTTGTGTAGATGCAAAAGCTTTATAATTATTCTTTTATAATATGAGAAGTGTATTTTTTATGTAATTACTTGAATCGTTAAGAAGCTGTCTAAAAATGGCAATTGTCCCTAACAGTGAATATACAAATTTAGTACTTGATAAAATGTAAGGAAGGGAATGTAATTCGTTTTAATAGTTCATTTAACAAACATTAAAATGACAATTATTCAACTAATTTAAGTGACAGCGGTTGGGAGTTATTTTCAAAATGTTTTGACATAGAGCGTAGTAGAAAATGTAATTTACGAAAAGTTGTCAACACCATTTTATTTTTGGTAGAGACAGGGTGTCAATCGAGGATGTTACGGCAGGATTTTCCAACTTGGAAAACACTGTATTACTATTTTTAAAGTTAGAAAAAGGCGAAACAATTGCAAAGATACATGAGGATTTGGTAGAGAAGACAAGGGTTAAACACGGCAAGAATGAAGAGCCGACAGTTGGAATAATCGATACTCAATCTGTAAAAAATACGCTTGTAAGTAGCAAAAACATTAAAGGAATCAAAAGGCATGTCATTGTAGGTACATTGGGATTGATACTTGCCGTTGTTATTAAGAATGCTTCTGTGCAAGACTGAGATGGTGCGAAGGAAGTATTTGAAAAGATGCTGGAAAATTGGCGAAAAATGATTAAGATATTTGCCGATGGGGGTTGCCGAGGAAAATTAATTGATACAATAGACCTCTTCGGAAATTCATTTTTTAAGATTCAAGTCAATAGATCGGTTGTAAAACGCTGCAATTAGATTGATTCGTAGTCCAAATCTTTTTCGTCTGTTCCTATATTTTTCTGCAGCCATTCTGAAAATCTTCACCTCCCTGATTATATGTTCTATCAATACCCGATTGGATGAAATTTCCCTATTCCTTTTCTTTCCCTCCTTTTTCAATGGTCTTTTCTTTGACTTTTTCTTAGGAATATCCGTATTCTCATGCAACTTCTGCATACCTTGATAGCCTGTGTCAGCCATTGCTTTCTTGCTTGCGTGAATGTGGACACCACTTTCCTTAAACAGCTTGAAGTCATGCTTCCTTCCCTTTCCAAATGCAGTACATATAACCTTTTTGCTTTTACTGTCTGCTACGAATTGGGTTTTATTTGAATGCCTTCGCTTCTTGCCTCAATAGTATCCTCTTTGTTTTTTTAGGTCTTTCAACAGGACTTTCACTCACATCCACCAATACCACCTCAATGGGTTTGCCTGTATCCAGCAAGGCTTTCTTGCCGGGCAAGTGATACCGACTATCCTTTATGATGTTATTCTCAATTGATTTGATTGTTTCACAGACGGTACTTTCACTCAGATCACAAGTAAGTAATACATGATATAGGGTACGATATTCTCGTAAATACATGAGCACCATCATCAACTGATCTTCGATAATCAAGACTGATTTTCTCCCCTTTTTCGGATCTTTACGATGTTTAAACTTGTAATCAGTAATTATTTGAACCAATTTCAAGAATACTGGCTTGTGAATACCAGTAGCCCTTTTAAAACTTGATGCAGAATACTTCGATAATACACTCCAGACATACAATCTTTTCGCATAATAACGAATTATAAGAACCATTTAGTATGAAGATCTAATTTCCGAGGAGGTCCAGTATTAAAATGTGTTAGAATGCAAAAATTTCTAGTATTTGTTAAAAAAACTAATTATACCTAATCTTACAGGTAAGTATTATCAACGCTAACACTAGCGTAATACCATTAGCAATCATTATTGGATAGTTGGTGCTCATTATTCCAAACGTAAGCCACAAGAGTGTTCCGAAGGTAAAGAGTGAATACATTGATAAAGAAATGCCTTTTGTATCTTTTGTTTTGATGGTTTGCAAGGCTTGTGGGAGAAAGGAAACCGTGGTGCAAAACGCAGCTATCAAGCCAATGATGGTTGTTGTGTCTAGCATAAATATTTATGAGAGGGAAATAAACAAAAAAAACATCATCCACAACTATTACAAGCAATGAATGATGGTTTATATTAAAAAAAAGAATAAAACTACTAAGCTATCAATCCTGCAAAGTATTTAACTGTACGAACTAATTGGCTTACGTAGCTCATTTCGTTATCGTACCAACTAACAACTTTTACCAATTGTTTGTCTCCAACGGTGATAACTTTTGTTTGAGTGGCATCAAACAAAGAACCGAAAGAAATACCAATTACATCACTGCTTACAATTTCATCTTCGGTATAACCAAAACTTTCGTTGCTAGCTGCTTTCATTACTGCGTTTACTTCGTCAACAGTTACTTTTTTGCCAACTATTGCAGTTAATTCGGTTACAGAACCAGTTATAACAGGAACACGTTGTGCAGAGCCATCCAATTTGCCTTTCAATTCAGGAAGTACTAAACCAATTGCTTTTGCAGCACCTGTGCTGTTAGGAACGATGTTAGCTGCTGCAGCACGAGCTCTACGTAAATCACCCTTTGCATGAGGCGCATCCAAAGTGTTTTGATCGTTTGTATAAGCGTGTATAGTAGTCATGCTACCAGCTTCTATTGTAAATGCATTATTTAAAGCCTGAGCCATTGGAGCCAAGCAGTTAGTAGTACAAGATGCTGCACTAATAACAGTTTCGCTACCATCTAGTATGGAATGGTTTACATTGAAAACAACTGTTTTCATTTCGCCAGTAGCAGGAGCAGATATTACCACTCTCTTTGCACCAGCTTTAATATGCAATTCTGCTTTTTCTTTATCTGTAAAGAAACCAGTGCTTTCAATTACTACATCTACATTATGCTCTCCCCAAGGAATTTGTGAAGGATCTCTTTGTGCATAAATTTTAACCTCATGTCCGTTAACTACGATAGAGCTATCAGTATTAGAAACTTCAGCTTCAAAACGACCTTGTGCGCTATCATACTTTAACAGATGAGCCAAAACCTTAGGACTAGTAAGGTCATTGATAGCTACTACTTCAATTCCTTCGATATTAAATATCTCACGATACACTAAACGACCAATTCTTCCAAAACCATTAATTGCAACTTTAACCATGACTATAAATTTAAAATTATTAAATGTTTATTTTTTAACAGCGCGAAGGTAAAGAATAGGCATGAGATATGAGTTATGAAATATGAGAAATGAGAAATCATCTGGTTTTATAGAGTAACTCACAATGAAAAAGTAAAGATGCTGTCTCAAAATACACCAGACGTTGTTAATAGCTTGTAGGTATTGCGTTTCACTTAAGGGACACTAGGCTATTCAGGAACGCTGATTTCTTCTTGGATAGTTTACATTCAGAATTCCTTGTGTTCCTTGTTGTTAAGATTCTTCAAACAGAACTCAGGACAACCATTTTTTTGAATATTTAGATGCCTCTATGTAAAATAGAATAATAACCTTTTGCAGTTAATTTCGATAAATACACTTACTTCGCCTCTCACAAATAAAATTAAAAAAAATGAAAAGCAAATTCAGTCTTTTTCTAGCTACAATTTTACTACTTAGCTTCGGTGCATGTACTAAAAGCAGTAATTCAGCCGCACCAGACACTAACCCCCATATTACCATTAGTAGCTCCACCACCGACCTAACAGGAATATCTAAGGCGATGTTTCTCAACAAAAACAATCTTGATAGTATTGTAATTTTAAATACCTCAAGCACTGATTCTTCACTAATAAGCAACCTAAGTACCACCCCACCAGCCAATACTTCGGTCAACTTTCTTTTCATTTACCTAACCTCCAAAACTTCCATCACAACTAGTACTTACACCCTTGGTGGTAGCAACGTTGTAAACATGGTTGTTGGTGGTCAGATAAATGGACAGCGGTATGCAGGTGCTTCACTCAGCACTATCTCTATCGACACATTATCGTTCACCCGCGTTACAGGAACCTTCTCTGCGGCGGTAGTAAATACGTCAACATTTGTACCTGCCACCATTTCTGGTAGGTTCAATGCAAATTTCTAATCAAGAAAACGTTTCTTAGTAGCAACATAAAGGGGCAGCCATTATTGGTTGTCCCTTTTTTGTTTGCAATGCGCTATCTAGTTTAATTGAATTTGTGTTTCTTTTCCTTCGTCCACTTTATTTATACTTATTACATTCAGGTTTGCAACAAATACTTTTTTCTTTCAATATAGGAGTAGGCGTAGAAGTATAGAAAACATAGCTGATGTTTTGTTTCTATGTTCCCTATCTCCCTAAGCTTATATTGTGTTTATTTTTTTCTTTATGCTGCAAAGCAGAATGTGTCTAGTATAAAATTTTAAATGTATTCTATTACACATTCGAATCAAGGGTTGAAAATAATATATACAAGCACCGTTAGGTATAAAATATTGGTAGAAAATTCATTAGCAGGGGTTGCCAAAGTCCCTTTGGGGACGATATATTGGTTAATATAGTTAATGAGTTTGATACCTTATTCCTAATTGTGTATTGTATTTCGTACCTACGGCACTTTAGTTAACTCTTGTGTAAGGGTACTACCAATATTTTGTACCTAGCGGTACTTTCAACCCTTTATTAGCCTTACACAGTAGCTATTATAACAAACCCCAAAAAGCAATTCCACTAGCCCCAATCTCACATTGCCATTCTTCTATTCCCCCATTCTTACTGCCAAAAAATAATACCCAAAAAAGTGTTTTGATAGCCTGTCGAGCAAATGGATATACTAAAACAGTTGTTTTTACTACCTAGTGTGCTAGACAGGTAGCAAATACAGTTGTTTATACTACCTAATCTGCTAGACAGGCTATCAAAACACTTGTTTACATAACCTGTAGCGCAAAACAGGCAATAAATACATTTGTTTTTATAGCCTGTCTAGCTCGGCAGGCAACTATTGTAGTTGTTTTTATAACCTGTAGAGCTAGACAAGTAGCAAATGTTCTTGTTTCGTCGTTTTCCGCTGCTAGACAGGCTATCAAAACACTTTTTTCAATTATTAGCTGTTACATTTTAGAGTCAAATTTTATTTATCTTAAAAATAAATTTAAAATGTAAATTATTTATTTTGAAATATTTATTTATTATTTTAGCAAACTGGTGATTCTTGATTCTAATCACTATGTTTACATGAATATTAAACAAACGAATAAATTAAATACACCTAAAATGATTAAAACATGGTCTTATTTCTTAAATCCTTTTTTAAATTGTGCCAAAAAAAGTTTTAAAAGAGCAGTCAAAATTTCTACCTACACCGATGCACAGCTTTATACACGCCGCCTCGATGCTTTTTATGGCCCGTTGTACACTGAGTTTCATCCATTACATGTCCTACTTTTAGCTGCGTACAACAACTGGAAAGCCCAAGGAAACGTACAAATTAGCTCTACCTTTACCGTTAGACAACTATTAGCACAGCTAAGCGCTACCAAAATAGCTCTTTGGGATTTACAGATTCAAGCAGTTTATGCAAAAGGAAGTGCCGAATATATTTTGCTTTTGGCGCATGGGCATAAACCCTACCAAACGGGCACTAAACTAGAACGCATTAATACCATTGCGCAGCTGATAACTAACCTTACGGGCATAAGCGCGCTGTCTGCCACGCTAACGGATGTAACCAATTTTTATACAAGCATTAACACCGCCGAAACAGCCCAAAGCGGTAACAAAGGCACCAAAAAAACCAATAGTGGGCTACTAGTAACGGCTATTGCCAACGCCATGATTGAGATGTTTAGCATATTGGGGGCGTGTACGTCCAACTTTAAAACCGACCCTTCGGTTTGTTCGCCCATCTTCGATATGGCTACCATCCGCAACCAACAGCAGGCGGTGTACATGGGTTCACTGATAAGATCTGCTTATCAGATGATTGCTGAACGTACCTTTTTATTAACCGAATCGATAGATGCCTATAATACTGGGCTTACCGAAATTGGGTATTATATGGCATTAAACAAGGACGATGCGCCTACGGGTTATACGGTTGTTACGGTATTGGCGGGCCTTACCAATACTATAGATATTACACAGTTTACAGGTAATACCACTAATAAATTTTTGAGTGTAGTAAATCTTTCTTCCATAACAGCGGGTAGTTTTAAGGTCGATTTGGGATAAGAGGTAGTGGTTAGCAATAAGTTATTAGTGGTTAGATAAAGAAAAGGCAATGAAATTCTTTTTGAATATGATTTGTCGCCAGAATTCGTTTATCATAACTCAAAATAAATATTTAGGTCTAACAATCCAAGTATCAATATTGTCCACTTTCGATTGCAGATTAAATATTGCGATTCACTTATTTAACACCAATTGCCAAATTTCAATTATCCATTATCAATTAATATTATTCCATGATAAACAACTAACTTTGCACTCCTTTTTTGGGCGAATAGTTGCCTTTGGTTAAAACGATCCGCAACAATAGTTTCATCCTTTTTGTTCCTTTATAATGATTAAGAAAGAACAGGTTTTACAAGACGTAGTAATAAAATTTGCAGGTGATAGTGGCGATGGTATGCAGCTTACTGGGCAGCAGTTTACAAATAATACTGCTTTGCTGGGTATAGATTTGGCAACTTTTCCAGACTTCCCCGCCGAAATCCGTGCCCCAATAGGTACCGTGCCTGGTGTTAGTGGTTTTCAGGTGCATTTCTCTTCTAACAAAGTTTATACCCCCGGCGATTCGTGCGACGTATTAGTGGCTATGAATGCTGCTGCGCTAAAGGTGAACCTTAAGGGATTGAAAAAAGCGGGAAAGATTATAGCTAACATTGATGGTTTTGATAGTAAAAACCTTCGTTTGGCAAACTATCCCGATGGCATAAATCCGCTAGAAGATGGTAGCTTAGAAGGTTATGAACTGATAAAAGTAGATGTAACCAAGCTTACCCGTGAGGCTGTAAAAGAATTTACAGAGCTGGGTAATAAGGAAAGGGATCGTGCTAAAAACATGTTTGTACTAGGGTTTATCTACTGGATGTACAACCGCGATTTAGTTAGTACTATCGACTTTTTGGAAGAGAAATTCGGTAAAAAAGAAAGTATTCTTCAAAGTAATATCAAGGTATTACAGGCTGGATATAACTATGGGGATACTACCGAAACGTTTAGTACTCGTTACACTGTAGAAAAAGCTAAGATGGCACCAGGGCTTTATAGAAGCATCATGGGAAACCAAGCCTTGGCTTATGGATTGATTGCTGCTGGAGAAAAGAGTGGGTTGCCAATATTTTTGGGTACGTATCCAATCACGCCTGCATCGGACATATTGCACGAGCTAAGTAAATATAAAACTTTTGGTATACGCACCTTCCAAGCGGAAGATGAGATAGCTGCGGTTACTTCTGCCATTGGCGCTAGCTACGGCGGACAACTTGGTATTACTACCACCAGCGGTCCGGGTATGGCATTGAAAGCTGAGGCAATGGGCTTAGCAGTGATGCTTGAAATTCCTTTGGTTATTATCAATATACAACGTGGCGGACCTTCTACAGGTTTACCAACCAAGACAGAACAGAGCGATTTGTTGCAAGCTTATTATGGTAGAAATGGCGAGTGCCCTATGCCAGTAATTGCTTCTGCAACACCTAGCGATTGTTTCGATGTAGCTTTTGAAGCAGTACGGATTGCTGTGCAACACATGACACCAGTTATTTTGTTGAGTGATGGTTATATAGCAAATGGTGCAGAACCTTGGAAATATCCAACAAGTGCAGACCTTCCTACAATAGAAGTTAAGTTTAAAGAAACACCCGTAGAAGGCGAAGAGAAATTTATGCCTTACAGAAGGGATGAAAAACTAGTTCGTCCGTGGGCAATTCCTGGTACAAAGGGGTTAGAACACAGGGTTGGTGGATTGGAAAAGCAAGATATTACAGGTAATATCAGTTACGATTCTGACAATCACCAACACATGGTGAAGACTAGACAAGCGAAGGTGGACTTGATTGCTAATTATATTCCTTTACAAACTATAGACAGCGGCCCGGAAACAGGTAGGGTATTAGTGCTCGGTTGGGGTAGTACTTATGGTGCCATCAAGAGTGCGGTGATAGAATTGCAAGCCAAAGGTCATGCAGTTAGCCATGCACACATACGTTATTTGCGTCCTTTCCCTAGAAATTTGGGAGATATCATTAAGAACTTCGATAAGGTGTTGATACCAGAAATAAATAATGGACAATTGGTGAAAATTATCAGAGACGTTTACTTTGTGGATGCACAACCTTACAACAAGATTATGGGTATTCCAATTACCAAGCAAGAATTGGTAGATACTATCGAGAAGATGTTATAAGACAAACGACGATAAAGCAAAAGCGGCACATCCTTAATTGGGTTTGCCGCTTTTTTATTGTGGGTAGGACTTGTTATGAATATTAAATCAAATTATTCCTACCAGCATAAGCAATTAACTGTGCTACATTCTTACTATTAGACTTGTCCAGCATACTTTTTCTATGGATAGTAACCGTACTTTCTGATATAAATAGTTTCTCAGAAATCTCTCTACTATTAAACCCCTCTGCCAAAAGTCTTAATATCTCTATCTCTCTCTTAGATAGGATATTGTATTCGGGATTATATTCTGTAGAAAATACAATTTCTTTTTCTAATGTATTTCCCTCGTAAGAAAACTTTACTATCTGATGGATGATAGAAGTGTCCTTTTTTATATGGCTAATATCAGATATCAATCCTAAGCCATAACTAGGTAATCCCGTAATTGGCGATACCTCAACGGTATATTGCTGATAAAGCATTACCTGCTTATTTCCATTTGCATTCACCCTGTAGTTATGGGAGAATGTATACTTATCCTGATCTTCTTTAGGAATCTTTTTTAAGAAACTTTCGTTGTAAGGCGCTACTTTTTCGCTATAGATTGATAGATCTACTTTCTCAATTATTCTTAACAGAAAGTCTGATTCTTCATCAAAAAAGTGATTAACTGGATAGCCAATAATGTCTTGAACATTACTAGACATGGCAATATATTTTCTAGTAGAAAAATCAATGATAAAAGTAGCAGGAAATAACAGGTTATTTACATAAGTAAGGTGTCTGTATTTCCTCAACATTTCATTCAAACGCATCTTATCGATTACCTCGGGTCGATAGTGCATAGATATTGACAAGTCTCCAAACGAGAAATGGCCGAACTCTTTCATATAGGGTTTTTTAAGTGTTTAGGGCTTCGTACTATAATTTAACTTTTTAAATATAGGCATATATATGCAAACAAAATGTGGAACAGAACAATTTTATTATTCTCTCAAAACACAAATCGAAAGTGTATAATTAAAACCAACTGTGTGAAAAAACTAAATAAACCGTTTCAATCCAAGTAATAGTGCGATTTATCCGATAAATAGCCATTTATAGCTATGTGTTAGTGTAACTAATATTTATATTTCTGCTTTAACCACTACAACAATTAAAGGATAGATGGTTTTACTAAAAAGGAGTGGTTTCGCTCATTTTGGTTAATGTTTATTCGATAATAACTAATTAAACATTGTTGCTAACCACAACATTAAAAAAGCTTGAAAGAGCTAGGATAATAAAATGCGTGGGGTGTTTTATTTATACTACTAAAGTTTTCTGCTGAGTTCCCTGCTTGTTTTGTACAATAATCCTCTTTATTGGTTCTTTTTTTACTGCAAGTACATAGAGTACATAGTCCGCTTCTTTCTTTACTATGTCCCCCGCTATGCTTTTTTGGCATCCCATGGCATATATCGTCACGATACTTCCCAATGCGGGTATAGCAGTTATCTCATTGCTCTTCTCTTCTGTCTTCACTTGACCCATTACCATGTTGTTCTCATTGCTCCATGCACTTACCATGTGTATGATGGCTTTTTCCCCGTCTTCACGAGCATTGCACAGGCGTTTGCCATCGATGCTCACCACCTTGCCATTGCTGATGCCTGCTATGCTTTGAACCCAAGAAATGAAGCTGCACTGCAACTCTTGGGGATCTAATGCTGAAAATAACCTGTTGATTGTATCGTGGGAAGGGATGCCATTAAGCAATGCCAAAAAGGATTTAAGCCACAATTCTTTACTGATGCCATATACTCTATCCCCGCCCAATCATTGCAACCACCTAAAACCACACAGATTGTCGGACCTAATATGTCCTTTAATGAATGATACTTGGTACGTTCTACCCTTGGGTCTGTCAACCCTTCAAACAATGAAATAACTCCGCTCATATCCTTTTAATATAAACGGTTTATTGTTGCATTTTAGTGGCTTTTATAATTATTTAGATGCGTTTGCCATGGGGGGAACCACCTTCCTCTCTTTTTACCACAAAGGACTATATCTTTGCCCTCCACAAAAAATAGGTAATGAGCGTACATTTAAGTGAACAAGAAATAGTAAGAAGAGAGAAATTAATCAAGCTTCAAGCGGCGGGAATAGATGCTTTTCCAGCTGCGTTATACCCCGTTTCGCATTATTCTACCACTGTAAAAGAGGCGTATAATGCAGAGGTAAAAAGATTGGAAGAAGCAGGCGTGGCAATAGAAAACCCATTGGAAGGCTTTGTCAATGTGTGCCTTGCAGGGAGAATAATGAGCATTAACGACAAGGGGAAAGTATTTTTTATAAAGATTCAGGATAGCAAAGGTATCATTCAGTTGTATGTAAAACGTGATGAGATATGCCCGGAAGAAGATAAATCCTTCTGGGATAATGTAATAAAACACGGGCTTGACCTAGGCGATTTTATAGGTGTTACTGGATATGTGTTCATCACCAAAACAGGGGAAACGTCTATTCATGCTCAATCTATAACTCTATTAGCAAAGTCATTGAAACCCTTGCCAGTAGTAAAAAGGGACGAAGAAGGGAATGTTTTTGATGAAGTAACAGACCCAGAGTTTCGTTACCGTCAGCGTTATGTAGATTTGGTTATTAACCCTTCGGTAAAAGATACGTTTGTAAAACGTACTACTTTGATGAATACCATCCGTACTTTTTTGAATAATCATGGTGCATTGGAAGTAGATACGCCTGTGCTTCAAAGTATTCCGGGTGGTGCTGCGGCAAGGCCTTTTATTACGCACCACAATGCGTTGGATATTCCTTTGTACTTGCGTATTGCCAACGAATTGTACCTTAAAAGATTGATAGTTGGCGGGTTTGATTGGGTGTATGAATTTAGTCGCAACTTCCGTAATGAAGGGATGGATAGAACGCACAACCCAGAGTTTACAGTGTTAGAATGGTACACAGCCTACAAGGATTATTTCTGGATGATGGAAGTTACAGAACAACTGTTTGAACAGATTGCTATTGCGCTACATGGTACAACAGAAGTGACGGTAGGAGATAAGATAATTAGTTTTAAAGCACCCTTTAAAAGGATAAGCATTCATGATGCCATCAAAGAAAATACGGGGATTGCTGTGAGCGATAAGGACGAGGCGGGATTGAGAGAAGTGTGTAAGCAACTAAAAATTGGCGTGCCTACAAACATAGGAAAAGGGAAGTTGATAGATGAGATATTCGGTACTACTAGTGAACACACCTACATACAACCAACGTTTATTATTGATTATCCGGTAGAGATGAGTCCGCTAACCAAGAAGCATCGCAGTAAGCAAGGCTTAGTAGAACGTTTTGAATTGATGGTAAACGGGAAGGAAATAGCTAATGCCTACAGCGAGTTAAATGACCCTATAGACCAAAGAAATAGGTTTGAAGAACAAGCTAATCTGATGGAGAGAGGGGATGATGAGGCGATGTTTATAGACAATGATTTCTTGAGAGCTTTGGAATATGGAATGCCGCCAACAAGTGGTATTGGTATTGGAATCGATAGGCTTTGTATGTTGATGACAAACAGTCCTAGTATTCAGGATGTACTATTCTTCCCTCAAATGAGACCAGAGAACTTAGGTTAGTTATGTTATGAGTTATGAGTGAATGGTTTCTTTCACTCATAACTCATAATTCACAACTAGTTTTTTAGCTTCCTTAAATATTCTCCATAACCGCTTTTGGCATAACGGGTTGCCAAAACCAATAATTGTTCATGATTGATAAAACCCATTCTGAAAGCAACTTCTTCTATACAACCTATCTTCTGGCTCTGACGTTTTTCTATTACTCTAACAAACTCACTTGCATCAGCCAATGAATCAAAAGTGCCAGTATCTAACCAAGCAGTGCCACGATTCATTACGCCAACATGCAACTTTTTATTTTCGAGATAAACTTTATTTACATCGGTAATCTCGTACTCTCCACGAGGAGAAGGTGCAGTGTTTCTAGCAATTTCTACCACTTTATTATCATAAAAATAAAGTCCAGGAACGGCATAATTTGATTTAGGCTGAACAGGTTTCTCTTCAATTGATAAGGCTTTGAAGTCTTTATCAAATTCAACAACACCATATCTTTCAGGGTCATTAACCTCATAGGCAAAGATGGCAGCCCCTTCTACATTATTAAAAGACTGTAATAACTTACTAAAGCCGGCACCATAAAAAATGTTATCCCCTAAAACCAAAGCAACCTTATCAGTTCCTATGAAATCAGCACCAATTACAAACGCTTGTGCAAGTCCATTGGGCTTTTCTTGAACAGCATAATTAAAACTGCAACCCAAATCCTTACCATCGCCCAACAATCGCTGAAACTGAGCAGAATCTTCAGGAGTAGTAATAATTAAAACTTCATTAATACCCGCTAGCATCAATACAGATAGGGGATAATAAATCATTGGCTTATCGTAGATAGGCATTATTTGTTTACTGATACCCTTGGTAATTGGGTAAAGTCTTGTTCCGCTACCACCTGCTAATATTATTCCCTTCATATCTTCTATTTAAGATGATTTAACTGATTAAATGAATAAATTCTGAAAATCTAGAACATCCTTTTATTTGAAGTATAGAGTATCTTTTATTTGTTCTAGCGAAGGTTGATTAAGATCTTTCTCAGAAAGTATTAAATCTTTAGTATCTATTTTCCAATTAATATTAATAGTGGGGTCATTATAAATTACCCCACCGTCGCTTTCCTTATTATAGAAATTATCACACTTGTAAAAGAAGGTAGCTTTATCGCTTAGTACTATAAAGCCATGTGCAAAGCCACGAGGGATAAAGAACTGCAAATGATTATCCTCAGTTAATTCAACTGCTTCATACTGACCAAAGGTTGGTGAACCTTTGCGCAAATCAACTGCAACATCTAGTACACTTCCTTCCAAAACTCTTACTAGCTTAGCTTGTGCATGTTCCCCTTTTTGAAAGTGCAAGCCACGCAAAACACCTCTGGTAGATTTAGATTGATTATCCTGAACAAATGTTGTATTTGTACCTGTTAACGAATCAAACTTTTGTTTATTAAAACTCTCAAAGAAATAACCACGACTGTCAGCAAATACTGTATCATGAATTATAAAGCAGCCTTTTAATTTAGTTTCTTCAACTCGCATTATCTATCTGTTTGAATACATTGATGAATAATAGTTCTGATATGCTCCACTAGTAACATTGGTGAGCCAAGCTGTGTTTTCCAAATACCAATCTATTGTTTGACTTAATCCTTCTTCAAAAGTTACCGAAGGCGACCAGCCTAACTCTTTATTAAGCTTAGTGGCATCAATAGCATATCTGCGATCATGACCTGGACGGTCTTTAACATAAGTTATTAATTTTTCACTCTCGCCAACTTCCCTTCCTAATTTTTCATCCATTAATTTGCAAAGAATTTTTACTAAATCAATGTTTTTCCATTCATTGAAACCGCCAATATTATAGGTGTCATCAAACTTTCCACTATGAAAGATAGTATCTATAGCAATAGCATGATCCTTTACAAAAAGCCAATCTCTTGTGTATAAACCATCACCATACACTGGCAAAGGTTTTTCATGAATGATATTATTGATGAATAATGGAATAAGCTTTTCAGGAAAATGAAAAGGCCCGTAATTATTAGAACAGTTAGAAATAATTGTCTTCATGTGATAAGTTTCTGCATAAGCTCTCACAAAATGATCTGACGCAGCTTTGCTAGCAGAATATGGTGAATTAGGATGATAAGGTGTTGTTTCTGTAAACAATCCCTCTGCACCCAAAGCACCATAAACTTCGTCGGTAGAAACATGATAGAAAAGATGGTTGCTTAAATCAGCAGCCCATTTAGCTTTTGCGACATTCAATAAATTAACTGTACCAACTATATTGGTATAAACAAAATCTAAGGGGCTTTCAATACTTCTATCAACATGGCTTTCTGCAGCTAGATGAATAATATCTGTAATCTGATGTTTTTCAAAAACCTCAGTTAAAGCAGTAACATCTAGTAAATTAACTTTTTCGAACTTGTAATTAGACTTAGTATCTATATCTGTTAAGTTCTCTAAATTTCCTGCATAGGTAAGCGCATCTAGATTTACAATATTATAATCAGGATATTTACTTACAAATAACCTTAAAACATGGCTACCAATAAAGCCAGCACCACCAGTAATCAATATACTTTTCATAGTATTATTTTTTATTTTCCGATAATTTAAAGTAAAAAGCTTTTGTTCTTTCAACTTGCGCTTGTAAAGAAAAGTTCTTTTGGGCAAATATGTGTGCATTTGTAGAAAATTTTTTATATTTCTCTTTTTCAGTTATTAAAATATTAATTTTTTCTATAAACCCAGACACATTATTAGCATTAACCAAATAACCAGTTTTCCCGTCTATAACTATATCTTTAACACCACCGACATTTGTAGCAACAACAGGTTTGCCACAAAATTGCGCTTCTATTAGTGACAATGGTGTGCCTTCATTATTTGATGTAAGTGTTACAATATCTAACCCGTGATGAACCATAGAGATGTCTGTTAGCCAAGAAGTAAATATTATTCTTGCACTTGCATCTACAATTTCTGGTGCACTAAAAGGGGTTTTATTCTTTCTGAGAAACTTTTGAATAGTTAAAGTATGATTACCATCACCAACAATAAAAAAATACAAATTTGAATTGCTGCTTTTTATAAGCTCCATAGCTGCTTCTAAAAACATGACGTGATTTTTTACAGGGACTATCCTACCAATAATTCCAATGGCAATATCTGTTTCTTTTAATGAATATCTTTCCCTAAATTGACTCCTTTTCTTATCTGCATCTCTCAAAAAATACTCTTGGTTTATTCCCAAAGGAATAACAGAAATTTTTGTTGCACTAGTGATTTTATAAATATCTGTTAGTTCTAATTTTTGATACTCACTCAAACAGATAATATTTGTAGAGATTCGTGCCAATAGTCGCTCAATCAATACAATCCCTTTAGACTTGATTGAACTGTAGTAAGAATGAAATACATGTCCGTGGTAGGTATGTACAATTACCGGTACTCTGCATAGTAAAGCAACAACACGCCCAATAAGACCAGACTTTGCCCCATGGGTATGTACAATTTGAGGCTTGAAATTCAAAACAAGTTTAAGGACAATCCAGAAGGCAATTATATCGTAAAATGGATTTGGAGTTCTTTTGAGGGATTTAATTTTTTCAACTCTTAGGGTAGGAAATTGGTTCAAAAGATATTGGGCTTCTATTTCATGATCTTCCTTCTCACCGTAGGCTATTAATATCTCAAAATCATTTAGTAAAAGACCAGCCATTGAAATAATATCAATGACTGATCCACCAATTACTAATCTGTTTAGAAAAAAAAGAACCTTAGGCTTTGACTTTTCTTTAATTCCAGTCATTATCTTTTATGTCATTGAAAACAGATTTAATTCCATCCTCAAGTGTAGTAGATGCTTTCCAACCCAAGTTTGTCAGTTTGGAAACATCCATTAATTTACGTAGAGTTCCATCAGGTTTAGTCGTATCAAACTTTAGTTCTCCTTCGTATCTAACTATTTTTTTCACTAATTGAGCTAATTCAAGGATAGTCACATCCTCACCACAACCAATGTTTACCAATCCTTTTTCATCATAACTATTCATCAGAAAAAAACAGGCGTCTGCCAAATCATCAACATGCAAAAATTCTCGCTTTGGTGAGCCAGTCCCCCATAATTCCACAGTGGGTAGGTCGTTATTCTTAGCAGTGATAAATTTTCTTAGTAATGCAGGCAATACATGCGATTTCTCTAAATCATAATTATCATTAGGACCATAAAGGTTTGTAGGCATTGCCGAAATAAAGTTACATCCATACTGAGCCCTGTAACCATCACACAATTCTATACCCGCAATTTTAGCAATTGCATAAGGTTGATTTGTAGGTTCCAAATAGCCGCTTAGTAAGTATTCTTCCTTTAAAGGTTGTGGTGCTAATTTAGGATAGATACAAGAAGAGCCTAAAAACAACAGCTTTGTTACTTTATTTACATAAGCTGCGTGGATAATATTGGCTTCTATTATCAGGTTGTCATAAATAAAATCTGCTCTATAAGTATTGTTGGCAACAATTCCACCCACTTTAGCAGCAGCTAAGAAAACATAATCAAGCTTCTCAGACTCAAAGAAATCGTTTACTGCCTGTTGGCTACGTAAATCTAATTCTTTAGAACTCCTTGTAATAATGTTTTCATATCCATCCCTCCTAAGCCTTCTATCTATCGCACTACCTACCATTCCCCTATGACCTGCTATGTATATTTTAGCGTGCTTTTCCATTATTCCATTTCATTTTTAGGTGCAAAACCGTGGTCTCTCAAGTGTTTTTCTTTCTTAAAGATAGCCAAATCACTTGCAACCATTTCTTTTACCAACATTGGTAAGTCATAAGTTGGTTTCCAACCTAATTTTTCATTTGCCTTTGTAGGATCACCTATCAACAAATCTACTTCTGTAGGACGATAATAGTGAGAATCTACCTTAACAACTGTCTTTCCAATCAATAGATGATAATCACTTTTGATAGCTGTAATGTATCCTTCTTCTGCTTCTGCTTCTCCCCTAAACGCTATTTCTATCCCTACTTCTGCAAAAGCCATCCGTACAAATTCTCTAATTTCCGTAGTTACGCCAGTAGCTAACACGTAATCTTCTGGTGTTTCTTGTTGCAAAATAAGGTACATACCTTCCACATAATCTTTAGCATGTCCCCAGTCTCTTTTAGAGTTTAGGTTTCCTAAATAAACAGTATCCTGCATTCCCAAAGCTATTTTAGCAACTGCCCTCGTTATTTTACGGGTAACAAAAGTTTCCCCACGAACAGGGCTTTCATGGTTAAACAATATACCGTTACAAGCATACATACCATAAGCCTCGCGATAGTTTACTGTAATCCAGTAAGCATACATTTTAGCAACTGCATAAGGGCTACGTGGATAAAAAGGCGTTGTTTCGCTTTGCGGAACAGCTTGTACCAATCCGTATAGTTCGGAAGTAGAAGCCTGATAAACCTTTGTTTTCTTTATCAATCCCAGCAAACGAACAGCTTCCAATATTCTCAAAGTGCCAATACCATCTGCATTAGCAGTGTATTCTGGTTCTTCAAAACTTACATGCACATGACTCATGGCTGCAAGGTTGTAAATTTCGTCAGGTTGAACTTCTTGAATAATACGGATAAGATTGGTGCTATCAGTCAAATCACCATGATGCAACACCAAATGACGATCAGGAATATGTGGATCTTCGTAAAAATGGTCTATACGCCCAGTATTAAACAAGGAACTTCTACGTTTGATACCATGTACTTCATACCCTTTTTTTAGTAATAGTTCTGCTAAATAAGAACCATCTTGACCAGTAATGCCGGTAATAAGTGCTTTTTTCATTTATCGTGTTTTATTGATTATTGACTGCAAGTATAGCCATTTTTGGTGACTAAAGCAAATGCTTGTTACAATTTCAGCTAATATGTTAATGCTTATTTGACCTGTTAAAAACCATATAACCCCCAAATAGCTATATTCGAGGCTTATTATTTCGCAATTAGTAGCATGAAAAAATTCTTACGGGTGTTCTACTCACAAATATTTAATTCCTTCTTTCCTATACTTATTGTTGCCATATTAATCAACCTCAAAAATAAAAGTGATGTAGCCCCCATTTTTTTACTTTTAAACTTTGCTAATGTTTATCTATTGTTTTCAGATTACTCTTCCAATATAAACTTTCTAAAAAACGCTATCGCTGCTGGTGGCATTCACGATACAACTGCCCCCTCAATTGTTAAGGACATCGAACATTATATAGGCATCAAAACAATTGTATTTTTGGTAGGCTTTATTGCTTGGATTGCTATGTGTTTTTATGTGCCACTATTACACCAAAATAAGGTAGCAAGCATTTGTTGCTATGTATTTATTGTAGGACACAACCTCAATTTTTATTGGGTTTACATGAGTAGTAGTAAAGAATACCTGTTTATTATTTCTAACTTTTTTGCTCGGTTGTTATTACTACTTCTGTTATTGTTGTTTATCAAGTTTCAATTTAACTTATCCTATTTGATGGCTTTTGTAGGCATTGGCAATACACTAATGGCTATTTTATTCTTCAAAAACTTTTGCAAACTTCACAAACTAAAAATACATTTCAACCTAAGCACCATCAAAGAATCTATTACTATCATGAAGAAAGATGCTCCATTGGTAATGAATAGTTTTTTGTTGATGAGCCCCAACACCTGCGCTACTTTTTTTATTGGCTATGTAAAAAATACCGAACTGATATTGGTATATGGGTTGGCAGAAAAAATATTTTTAGCATTCAGAGCCATGCTTGGAGTATTTGTAAACAGTATCTATCCTGTTTTTTGTTCTAAAGAAGGGGTAAGTAAAAGCAAATCATTCAAAATATTTGGTGGTTTTTATGCTTGTATTCTCCTTGCCTGTTTCTCTATCTATTTTATTTCGCCCTATTTACTACACTATTTCCACCTTCCAGCCTGTAACAACAACACTTTTTATACTTGTCTTTTTTATCTATTAGCTACTATTATTGCCGTTAGCATTAATACTCCATTGTTCTTGTGGTTACTTATAAAACACCAGCTTAATACAACTTTTGCTACATTAGTTCTCTTAATTACTTCCGCTATTATTGTAGGCACTTTTGTCTTCAACACAGTTTATAACAATGGGGTAATTTTTGTTGCACAAAGTTTATTGATAGCAGAATCTTTAGTGGTTGTTTCCTATCTGATTATCTATTGGATTAAAAGAGGTAAATCTTCTGAGATGGTAGTAGCAAATTAATAAG
>JANYEX010000262.1 GCA_025359725.1 Chitinophagaceae bacterium
TTTCACTTTTTAATACACGAGTCTATGTGTACTTTAAATGCAACGTTTTTTACCTTATTTTTCTTTTTCTATGTGACTATTGTGTCTAGGTAGAAAAAAGGCTTTGCTTAGGATGTTGATAAATATGCGTAAGGTCAGTTAGTAAAATATACTTTTATCATACCCCTGATATACTGTACCTGCTAACATTTCCAAATTGATTTTCACCATATTTATCCTCAAAATAAACAACACAACAATGAAATATGCTATTGGTACAAAGGGAAGCCCCATCGCATTGAAGACACCTCCGCTTTCTTCAGAATATACCATGCGCGCAGACGTGAAAGACGGTAAAGAAATATTAGTTTGCACAGTAGGTAAAACTGTTTTACACTACGATTATCGCTGCTTAGACGATTTGCACGCTATGCTACAACAGCACGGCGACTGGATGGAACTTGGTAGTGCTGACGAACAGAAACCCGCAAAAGAAGGAACGGTTGAGGCATGGGGACGTTCGGAAAACAACCCCTTTGGCGGTTGGTACGGCTTAAAGAAAGGCCTTAGAGGCAGATTTGGCATGTACATCCCCCCTTTGATGGAAGCCTTAGGTTTGGCAGAGGTAACCCACGAGGCTAAAGGAAACAAAAAGAAAGCACTATAAAAGAGCCCTATCGGCACAATGGTTTAATAAAAGCCTAGGCAATGTTTAATGATAAAATAAATCAAATCTTCCCTCTGTTTATTTGAAGAATTACTCAGTATTGCCTTTCATACCACATACTCACCTTGCTTGATGAAGAAAACAAATACTTCCATTTTTACCTTGGCTATCGTCGTAGCAGCTCTTGGTTATTTCGTAGATATTTACGACCTATTATTATTTGGTATCATCCGAAAACCTAGTCTTATTTCTTTAGGATTAACGCCCGAACAAGTACTCACAGAAGGCGAGAAGATTATCGGCATACAAATGATTGGGTTGCTGATTGGTGGCTTTTTGTGGGGAATTATGGGTGATAAACGAGGTAGATTGAGTGTACTGTTTGGATCTATACTACTGTATTCTGTAGCCAATATAGCCAATGGAATGGTGACGAATACAACACAATATGCGTGGTGTAGGTTTATTGCAGGCATTGGGTTAGCAGGAGAATTGGGCGCAGGAATTACGTTGGTAAGTGAGTTAGTGCCTAAAGAAAAGCGTGGCGTTGCTACTTCGTTGGTGGCAGGCGTAGGCTTAACGGGGGCTATTTTTGCTTATTTCATGAAACAGACAGTACATGACTGGCGGTGGTGCTACTACATTGGGGGTGGCATGGGCTTTATGTTGTTACTGCTACGAGTGTCGGTGTTTGAGAGTGGAATTTACACATCTGTTAAAGAAAGTGATGTGCAAAAAGGGAATATCCTGATGCTTTTTAATAGATGGGATAGGTTTTTTTGTTATTTAAAATGTATAGCTATCGGGCTGCCCAACTGGTTTATTATAGGCATATTGATAAGCTTTTCGGACAAGTTTGCAACTGTTATGAGTATTAAAGAAACAGTAGATCCGGGCAAGTCAATTATGGTTGCTTATGTGGGTATATCCATTGGCGATGTATTGATTGGCTTTGTGAGTCAGTGGCTAAAAAGCAGGAAGAATGCACTGTATATTTTTTATGGATTAACGATAATTTCGATGATATCATACTTTAACCAAACCAACGGAACAGCCAACGGCATGTACCTTAATTGTTTAGGCTTAGGGTTTTCTGCGGGCTTTTGGGCAATATTTGCAACGATGGGTACCGAACAGTTTGGCACCAACCTAAGAGCTACTGCTGCTACCACCATACCCAACATAGTACGCGGCACATTACCCCTAATAATTTTGTTGTTTAAGTATCTGCGCGAGGCAACAAATTTCATTACAGGCGCATCTATCACGGGGGCTATCTGTATAACTTTGGGACTGATGGCAGTGTTCTTTAGCAAAGAAACATTTGGAAAAGACCTAAACTTTGTTGAGATGTAATATTATATTTGCGCCACTTCACACAGCCCCAAAAAACACGCTTACAGGTAGGGGTTCGCCCCTGAAATAAATAATGCGATGGTTTTACTTTGATAGATTAGGATATGCAAATAGGAAACGAAGGGGTGGCAGACGAAACAACTACTGAACAGAATAAACAAAAGGTTTTAATTATTCGCTTATCATCCATTGGTGATATAGTATTAGCATCGCCAGTAATACGTTGTGTAAAGCAACAATTACCCAATGCTGAGGTACATTTTTTGAGTAAAAAGTCTTTCAAAGCAGTTACAGAGGCAAATCCACATATTGATAAATTCTATTACTTTGACAAGAATCTTTCCGACTTAATTGATGAGTTAATCATAGAGAAATATGACTTCGTAATAGACTTACACAAGAACTATCGAACTTTCAAGATAAAGCATGCATTAAAAACAAAGTCATATACCTACAAAAAAGAGACGCTAGCCAAGTTTCTGCTTACCAAGCTTCACATTAACCTGATGAGTGGCAGGCATATTACCGACAGAAGTATGGATACTGTTGCCCCTTTAGGTGTGGTAAATGATGGTAGAGGGTTAGATTATTTTATTCCATCTGATATTCATATTACCATCGCAGATTTGCCCACACAGCATCGGTTTGGCTATATAGCCATCGTAATCGGGGCGTCTTATTACACTAAAAAACTTCCTGCACACAAGCTACAGGAACTATGCACATCCATAGATTATCCGATAGTATTGGTGGGGGGTAAAGAAGACATTGCGGAAGGAGAAGAAGTAGCAAAAGTTGCCCCCTTTAAAATATACAATGCCTGCGGGAAGTTTAGTTTACACGAATCAGCATGGTTAGTAAGGGAAGCTAAACTGGTTATATCGCATGATACGGGTCTACTTTATATTGCTTGTGCCTTTAATAAGAAGGTATTTGCTATTTGGGGCGGCACCTCTCCAAAGCTTGATGTAGAGCCTTATTACTCGGTAAACAGCTTAGGTGATTTGAATAAAAATCTATATAAAAACTTTATTGTACCCAAGTTATACTGCCAACCATGCAGTAATTTTGGAACAAAGACATGCCCTAAAGGACACTTTAGATGTATGGAAAATCAAGACATTGCTAAAATTGCAAACACTGCGATACATACCGTGAAAGGAGCAGAAAAAGTATAATTAGGGAAATAAACTTAGGCGAGGATTATCTGACAATTTGAAACTTACCACTTTCTTCTATACTACCAGAAGCGTCTTTAAGCTGATAAATGTATAAACCTCTATACAAATTTTCTACTGGCACAGTAATTCTAGCTGAATTAACCACCTGACTATACACCCTTTTTCCAAGAAAATTATAGATATATAGTGTGTATGATTGATCGGTGTTTTTAAACTCAAAATTGATGTAAGAAGTAGCAGGATTAGGATAGAAACGAACAACTTTTATTACCTCATTACCACCATTAATTAGCTCGACACCTACAGCTTTTGAGCCAAGGCTGAGACAAATAAGTATGACAAAAAAGTAAAGCTTTTTCATTAGATGAAAGAATGTTTTGTAAAAGTAACATTCAAAATTGATATATGAACAATAAAAAAGAAAAATTATTACTTTCCCATTTATTTAAGGGGTATTCTATTGATGACACATCTGAGTTTTCACCTTTTATTACCAAATTTTTCCTTAAACAAGTAAGGGTTATAAACGTTTTTAACAATGGAGGGCAGTTTGTCCTTCTTTACCTATTTTTACTTTATGGAAACAGTTTTGATTACTGGAGGAACAGGAATGGTTGGTAAGCAACTAACAGAATTATTGGTTTTAAAAGGGTATGATGTAATCATTGTAAGCCGTAAAAAAATTATTGCAAGACGTCATGCAAGTATCAATTATGCGGTGTGGGATTTACAAAGTCAGACTATAGATAAAACAGCTTTCGAAAAGGCAGATTATATTATCAATCTTGCTGGTGCGGGAGTAGCAGATAAACGATGGACAAACGCTAGGAAGAAAGAAATTGTCGAAAGTCGGACGAGGGCAGGTAGTACTATTGTAAAGGCATTAAAAACAATACCCAATAAGGTTAAATGCGTGGTAAATGCCTCTGCTATTGGTTGGTATGGGGCAGATACAGAAGAGAGTTTACGCAAGGAATTTTCTGAAGAAGCAGTAGCAGATACACAATATTTAGGAGACACTTGCAAGCAATGGGAAGCAAGTATAGAACCCATTACGCAGTTAGGTATTAGGTTAGTTAAACTTAGAATAGGGATTGTTTTAAGCAACGGCGGGGGTGCATTAGCAGAGTTTAAGAAGCCTTTGAAGAACGGCATTGCTGCTATATTAGGTAATGGCAAACAGATAATTAGTTGGATTCATGTGGAAGATTTATGCCGTCTATTTGTTTATGCAATAGAAAACAACAACCTAAATGGGGCTTATAATGCAGTAGCTAGCAGCCCAGTTAGTAACGAAGAACTTACGCTCACACTTGCCAGAATCACAAGAGGTAATTCTTTTAAATCTTTTCATGTTCCCGCTTTTCTGTTAAAAATTATTCTTGGGGAAATGAGTATTGAGGTATTAAAGAGTGCTACTGTTAGTAATCATAAGATTGCCTCTACTGGATTTACTTTCAAATTTCCTACAATTGAGTTAGCCTTGGAGGATTTAAAAGAAAGTTGATAATGTGAGTACATAATTTAAGCATTACTGGTATAATCAAATCATTTAACAACAATTTCCTTCATTATTCTTTATTTTGTTCAATGCAAGTTCAGCAAAACGTTTCTTTAAAGCAATATAATACCTTTGGGATTGATGTTACCGCACAATCATTTGCAAGCTTTAGTAGCCTTGATGAACTTGAAGCTTTAACTGAATATAAACAGGAACTTTCTTCTATCAATAAAATATCGCCCCTTTTAATACTAGGCGGTGGCAGCAATTTATTATTCACCAAAAACGTTGATGGACTTGTTTTAAAAAATGAATTGAAGGGAATAGAATTGGTGAATGAAGATGCCGATTATTGTTATGTAAAAGCAAGTGCTGGCGAGGCTTGGCATACGTTTGTAGAACATTGCATAGCTAATAATTATGCTGGCTTAGAGAACCTAAGTTTAATTCCAGGTAATGTGGGTGCTAGTCCGATGCAGAATATTGGGGCTTACGGCGTAGAGATAAAGGATGTATTTCATGAACTACAAGCTTACAATATCAATGAGAAAACTATTGTTAAGTTTAGTAATGCGGAGTGTAAGTTTGGCTATAGAGAAAGCATATTTAAGAATGAGGTAAAGGGACAATACATCATACTGAACGTAACCTATCGCTTGCGTAAAAATCCTTTGTTTAATACTTCTTATGGGGCTATTAATACAGAGTTGGAAAGGATGGGTGCAAAAGAATTAACTATACAAAACATTTCCCAAGCTGTAATAAACATCCGGACAAACAAACTTCCAAACCCTAAAGAGATAGGCAATGCTGGTAGCTTCCTCAAAAATCCACAGGTTTCTAAGTTTCGCTGGCATGTAATATGGGAGGAATATCCAGATGTGGCTGCCTATAAAGTGGACGACTTACACTACAAACTTGCAGCGGGATGGTTGATAGAAAAGTGTGGCTGGAAGGGTTTTAGAAGAGGAGATGCAGGATGCCATGCCAAACAAGCATTGGTATTAGTAAACTACGGCGGTGCATCAGGGCAAGAAATACTTGATTTATCTGATGAGATAATTAAATCAGTGAAAAATAAGTTTGGAGTAGACTTGGAAAGAGAGGTGAATATCATATAAAGGTTAACGAATAATGTTTAATGATTATTCCTATCATTAAACACTAAGCATTAACTATTAAACTTTAAATTGATGAAAATATTTTTGGTTGGCATGATGGGTAGTGGCAAAAGTTTTTGCGCTAGAAAGTTAGCGAAGAAGTTGAAAGTGCCTGTTTATGATTTGGACAACCTCATTGAGATAACTGAGGACATGACTATTGCCGAAATCTTTGAGGAAGAGGGGGAAGCATTTTTCAGGAAGCTAGAAGCAGAGGTACTTCGTTGGTTTGGCGAGAAGAAAACATTTGTTTTAGCTACTGGCGGAGGCACGCCTTGTTTTCATAAAAACATTGAATGGATGAATAACAATGGCATCACCATTTGGCTTAATGAACCCATCAGTACTTTGGTGGAAAGATTGAAACCCGAAAAAGAACATAGGCCTTTGATAAAAGATTTATCCGACGAGGAATTAGGTAAATTCCTCACTAACAAATTAGCAGAACGCACCCCTTTTTACAGTCAGGCCAAACACACAATAAAATATTCTACCATTAAAGAGGCGGAGTTGGTTAAACTAATCAAAGAGAACGAATAGTTGTTAGTTATTAGTGGTTAGTTGTCAGTGACTAAACACTAATTTCTAATAACTAATCACTAACAATTAATCACTAATTTATGCACAAAGGATACATTAAAACTGCGGCTTTTTTGGGTGCTTTATCGGTAATGTTAGGTACTTTTGCTGCCCACGGATTAAAGCGGGTAGCTAACGACCAAACACTTTCTATCTTCGAAACAGGTACACGATACCAGTTTTACCATGTATTTGCATTGGCGTTGGCTGCGCTTTTATACAAAACTTACCCCAACAAACTAATCTCTGCATCGGGAGTATTGTTCATTTTAGGCATCATTTTGTTTAGTGGCTCACTCTACATTTACACCTACAAAATCATTTACAATATAGCCACTTTAAACTGGATTGTGTTCCTCACCCCAATAGGCGGCGTACTTTTTATAGCTGGTTGGCTGTGTCTTTCTCTGGGAATAAGAGATAGCAAAAGAAAGGAAAAAGAAGGCTAGTTTGATGCTGATTTACACCTAAACCCTGTGAATTTTGGATTATCTTTAGTATCTGTGCATCCTTAAATAGCGTGTTTTCGTAGCTTTTAAGTGCATCCTTTTGAAATTTTGGAACACACTTTTAAAAGAAAAAAGTAGACTAATTATACGATATCTAAAGGGTGAATAATACTAAATACACCCATCTTTTCAAACAGAAGCGTCTTCAGTAGATATAGAATATAACGTAGCAAGAAAAGTGACGCATAATAAAGATTGCTCGAACGATAAATAAATCCATCAACTTATTCCATGAACTATAAGAGTTATTCACCTAATAAAAAGCATTAACTTATACTATAATTTTTTCGCTTTATTTGCATCAATAGGATTTATTAATTCATACCCACATCAACAAAAAATAAAATGATTTTATCCGACGCAAGAATTTTAGAAGAAATGGCTTCTGGCACAATAAAAATAGAACCCTATCTACGCGATTGTTTAGGTAGTAATAGCTACGATGTTCATCTAGGAAAATGGTTAGCGACCTACGATTCGGCAGAATTAGATGCCAAAAAACACAATACCATTACATACTTCGAGATGCCAGAAGAAGGCTTTTTGTTGTTACCTACTGCTTTTTATTTAGGCGTTACCGAAGAATATACGGAGACACATGCCCACGTTCCTTTTTTGGAAGGTAAATCTAGCACTGGTCGCCTTGGGATTGATATTCACGCAACGGCAGGCAAAGGCGATGTTGGTTTTTGTGGTAACTGGACACTAGAAATCTCGTGTAAGCAGCCAGTGAGAGTTTATGCTGGCATGCCCATTGGGCAGCTTATTTATTTTCCTGTGGATGGTGAAATAGAAGTAAAATACAACCAAAAGAAAAACGCAAAATATAGTGGACAGCCTAATAAACCAATTGAAAGCATGATGTGGAAGAATAAGTTTTAAGGCTACAGAAATTAACTGTTAACTATTTGAGGAGTTGACATGGTTAAAAAAGCAATTTTAATATGCTCAATGTCATAGTTATATTCTCATAAACTTGCTTTATATTGCGTCCTCACAAGTTTTTTATCAATTCACTAATATTATTAAAAAATGAAAAAGTACAAACCGGGGGTTTTATTTGGAGAAGAGCTAGAGGCTCTTTTGCAAGATGCAAAACAAAATGAATTTGCATTGCCAGCAGTAAACACTATTGGTACAAACACAATAAACGCTGTATTGGAAACTGCAGCAAAGGTAAATTCGCCTGTTATCATTCAGTTTTCCAATGGTGGCGCACAGTTTATAGCTGGCAAAGGAATGCCAAACGGTAATTACGAAGCAAATATTGCTGGTGGAATTTCTGGAGCCTTGCACGTTCATAATGTTGCAAAACATTATGGTGTGCCAGTGGTGCTTCATACTGATCATGCTGCCAAAAAATGGTTGCCTTGGATTAGCGGATTGATTGATGCTGGTGAACAATTTTATAAAGAAAAAGGACAGCCATTGTTTAGCTCACACATGCTTGATTTGAGTGAAGAACCATTGGAAGAAAATGTTCATACATCAATAGAATTCTTCAAAAGAATGCAACCATTGGGTATGGCAATTGAAATAGAATTGGGTGTTACTGGTGGTGAGGAAGATGGCGTTGATAACAGCGATGTTGAAAACGACAAACTTTACACCCAACCACAACACGTTGCTTACTGCTACGAAGAATTAGGTAAGGTTGGTAAATTATTTACTATCGCTGCTGCTTTTGGTAACGTACACGGGGTTTACAAACCAGGTAACGTGGAGCTTAGACCAATCATTTTAAAGAACAGTCAGGATTATATTCAGAAAGAGTTTGGCACAGGTCCTAAGCCAGTTTATTTTGTATTTCATGGTGGTAGCGGAAGCCCTCAACATCAAATTAGAGAAGCAATCAGCTATGGTGCTATCAAAATGAACATTGATACAGATTTGCAATGGGCTTTCTGGGACGGTATTCTTCAAAATTATAAAAAGAATGAAGGATACTTGCAAGGTCAATTGGGCAATCCAGAAGGGGAAGACAAGCCAAACAAAAAGCATTACGATCCACGTATATGGTTACGTAAGGCAGAAGAAAGCTTTAACACACGTTTGGAAATTGCTTTCGAAGATTTAAATTGTATTAATAGAAACGCATAATTTCTTTAGTAAATAGTTGTCTTTATAATGGGCAGCAGTCGTTAGGGCTGCTGCCTTTTTATATAAAGGGCTTTCTAAAATCCGTGCTTGGCAAATTATCATTACCTTCACAGCTTCCTAAAAGCATATTTTAATTATTGGAACGCTACATTTAGAAGATATGGAAAATATTTTTACAGGTTTAGAAGAAGATCAGCATCAGGAAGAAACAGGCAGAAGAAGCTGGTTTAAGCGTAGAAAAAAAGGCATATTAACTACTACTGCCGAGAAAAAGGAAACACCAGAAGGTTTATGGAATAAATGTCCTGAATGTAATTATATCTCTACCACAGCCGATTTAAAAGAAGACCTATTTGTTTGTGCAAAATGTAATTATCATCACCGTATAGGTAGTGATGAATATTTCGATATACTATTTGATGGAGGAGAGTTTACTGAGATGTTTGATAACATCAGAAGTGTAGATATGCTACATTTTACTGATTTAAAAAGCTACCAGAAGCGTCTGGATGATATTCATTCCAAAACTGATTTAAAGGATAGTATGCGTGTGGCAACAGGTACCGTAAATGGAGAAAGTTTGGTAGTTGCCTGTATGGATTTTGAATTTATAGGTGGTAGTTTAGGAAGCGTAATGGGAGAAAAATTTAGTAGAGCAGTTGATTATTGCATAGCTCATAAACTTCCATTCATGGTGATTAGTAAAAGTGGGGGTGCGAGAATGATGGAAAGTGCTTTCAGTTTGATGCAAATGGCAAAGACAAGCGGCAAGTTATCTCAACTTACTGATGCCAAACTTCCATACTTCTCTTTATTAACTGATCCTACTTTTGGCGGCATCTCTGCAAGCTTTGGTATGCTTGGTGATTTGAATTTTGCAGAACCGGGTGCATTAATTGGTTTTGCAGGGCCACGGGTAATCAAGGAGACAATAAAAAAAGATCTACCACCAGGTTTCCAAAAGAGTGAATTCTTGGTAGAGCATGGCTTTTTAGATTTTATAGTAGATAGAAAAGTATTAAAAGACAAGTTATCCCAACTAATAGTATTGTTTAGAAACTAGAATAAGGCATAAGTCGTAGCTCATTAGGTATAGGTATATGCCTATACTTACGACTTATTACTTACGACTTATTACTTTTTCATGGCAAAAGAAATGAATAACAGGCAGGCTTATTTCAACTACGCCATCGAAGATAAATTCGAGGCTGGGGTTGTATTATTAGGCACTGAAGTAAAAAGCATAAGAGAAGGAAAAGTAAGTTTCAATGACGCTTTTTGTCTATTCGATAGGCACGAGCTGTGGGTTAGAGGATTATACATTGCAGAATATAAATTAGGTACAACCAACAACCATATAGCTGTTTACGACCGTAAACTTTTGCTACATAAAAAAGAATTGAAGAAGTTAGAAGCCCGTATGAAAGAAAAAGGCTATAGTATTGTCCCCCTAAAAGTTTTCTTTAATGATAAGGAACTTGTGAAAATAGAAATAGGTCTAGGAAGGGGTAAGAAAGATCATGACAAACGCCAAACAATAAAGGAACGAGATTCTAAAAAGGAAATAAAGCAATACTTGCTCAGATGATAAGGTAGTTACTTCCTACCCTAATAATCTTTTTCTTTTAAACCCTTCTTTACTAATCTTTGGTAAACAGACATCCAGAAGCCGAATACAGTTACAATCACCCCTATCCATAGGATATTTATCATTGGGAATTCATATACCTTTAGAGTAATTAAATCTGTAATAGCAGCGCTTTCTTTTACACCTAGCTCTAGTTTACCACTCTGTTGATCTAATACTTTATTAAATTGTAATACTAAGTTCTGAGAAATTACACTATCAGGCAGGTTTCTTAATTCATTTCCTTTTAAGGCAATACCTGGTGAAGCCTTATATCGTCTGCCATCCTTGGCTATTACTTCCATATCCATAAATAAAGAAGTTTCTCCATCAAATAATTTGTCTTTTTGTGTAGAAGGGTTTATCTCAACCTTATGCAAAATCATCAAACCGCTGCTGTAAAACAAGGTATCCCCTACCTTTATTTCCCTACTTACAAACTGCGCTGTATCTGCTGAATTATTTTCTTTATAAGAAGATATGTACACAAAAATATCCTTGTACCAATAATGTTTACTTGCAGGATTAGCTGCAAAACCTTCCATACCTTTATTGTTCTTTATCAAATCAGGATATAAAGAAAACGCATCATCTTTATTAGTCTTGGATATAAATTGTACATCAAAGAAGCGTTTACGTTGCTTTTCATTGAAAGTGTCTTTTACGTAGGTAACCATGTATTTACCCATGTCTGTAGCTATGCCTTTAAACAAAGTAATATTCTCGGCAGGGTCTTCCTTCTTATCCTTTTGAAAAACAGAAATACCAGTTGTGTTCCAACTAAGTACTGCTTTCTTACTCGAAGAGATTAGAATACCTATCAACACCAATCCAAATCCTACGTGAGCTACAGATGCTCCAGCCGCTTTTATTTTCCCCTTCAATCCTAGCCATATATAACCTGCATTAGCTACTAACGCATAAACTGCGGCAAAAATCGCAACATGAATAGCTGACAAAAACCCTATTCCCTTTTTATCATAATTAATAGCTCCAAATAGACTGATTAATATACTTATTACCAAAGCAATAGCAGTAGGTAGTCCTATCTTTTTACTAAACATCCCTTTAGGTGTGTCCTTATATTTCAGGTATTGTGTTACCGCCGTCAACAAACCAACTATTATACAAACAAATATCTGCACCTGGTTATAGGCAAACACAGGATCTTCGGAAGGTGCAATCTTTTTATCGAACAGCTTATTATAGATAGGTACAGATGTCTTTATCATAATTAACATAGCTGCTAAAAACAACACCAATGACCCAATAAACATCCAAAACTCTCGACTGTAAGTACTTTCCTCTTTATAAATAGTAGGAATGGATTTGTACCTAAATCCGAACAAGATAAAAGCAGGGGTAACAAATACTAAAAGGAAAGACAACAACTGCGTATTCATGCCTAAATCGGTAAAAGCATGTACAGAAGTATCACCCAATATACCGCTTCTAGTTAGGAAGGTAGAGTATAGAACCAATAGAAATCCTAGTATATAAAAAAGATAAGTAGAGCGAAGGCTGTACCCTGTGGTTTTATAAATCATATTTGTATGTAACCCTGCAACCACAATTAACCAAGGTACTAACGAAGCATTTTCAACAGGATCCCAAGCCCAATAACCACCAAAACTTAAACTTTCATACGCCCAAGCTGCCCCCATCATAATACCCAAACCAAGAATACCGCCGCTAAAGCCCGCCCAAGGAAGGGATTCTTTTATCCATTCATGTTTCTTATTAACCAATCCGGTTATGGCATAAGCAAAAGGAACAATAGTACTGGCAAAACCAAGGAACAATATAGGAGGATGTATTACCATCCAATAGTTTTGTAGCAATGTATTTAAACCTTGTCCATCTTTTATAAGTGTAAGATAATCGCTACGTAGTCCACCATTTACCACGTCCTGAAAGATGGGTGCATTATCCAAAATACCCTCATGTCGTAACAATGAAAAAGGACTACTTCCCAACTTTGCACCGAAGAAATAAAACCCAACCAACATACTGGATAAACAGAATTGTGCAAAACTGATCACCATCAAAGTTCCCGCTTCCCACTCTTTTGCACGTCCTATTAACAACCATCCTAGAACACAATTCCAGAAGCTCCACAACATAAAGCTTCCTTCCTGCCCTTCCCAAAAGCAACTCAACAGATATTGAACCTGCAAGCCTTTGTCGCTATGTTCCCAAGCATATTTATACTCAAATAAGTGGTGAGAAATAATATAATAGAGCGTAGTAAATACAACTAATACAGATATGGTTTCTACTAAAAAACAAACTCTAGCAAATAATAGCCAACTTCGTTTCTCAATATTTCCAGATAGTCCATCAGCTTTTATTTGATTGGACCAAAAGAAAGAAACGGTGGCAATAAGAGAAGAAATAAAAGAAAGTATGGTAAAGAAATGACCTATCTGACCGGGTAGTAAATGTTCGCCTGTATAGTGCATGAATATTTTTTAATCAAGTATTATGTCGAAACAGTGAAAGCAAAAAGAAGTTCTATTGCAGCATTAATAACTAGCTTTTTTCGCTGCAAGGCTGTCAGCACTTGTATAGCCATCGGAGGAAGAAGAAACCCCAGCTACTTGCGCTGCCTTGGAAGCAGCGGCGGCATCATCTTTGTATTTACTAGGACATTTTAATAATATGTCTTTACACTCAAAATGGTCGCCTTGCATCTTACCTTTCAGTACAATACGTTCGCTTTTTTCCATGTCTTGTGGCTTGGTATTGCGATATACAACTTTTACAGTATTTCCTAAGGTATCTACAGCAGTAAAAGTAAGGTAGTTAGGGTCTTTTGCAGCGTCATATTCCATTGGTTGGGTCTTATCTAGCTTAGCAATAAGGTTTACGAACTTACCTTCCTTTTGTTTAGCAGAAGCTATGGTTTCGTAAGTAGTCAGGTTACCCGTAAAACTTATCAATACCGTAATGGCTATCACGATTAAAACCAACATTACTATATGTGTCTTCTTCATCTGTGTTGTTTTAGAAGGCGCAAAAGTAACCTAAAATAAATTCTTTAAACCTGACTATTGTTATGATATACATAAATAGTTCTTTCTCAAGAAAAAGTTGGCTTGTCTAATTTTTACCAAAAACTAAGTTACCCTTATTTGCAAAAAAGAATGCATCCTATCTTTTTCTTATACTTTATACGGCGAAAAATACTTTTCGAGGAGCTAGAAATTCTTTTCGAGAAGCTAGAAATACTTTTCGAGTCGCTCGAAAACCTTGTCGAGTCATTCGAAATACTTTTTGAGCCGCTAGAAAACCTTGTCGAGCCGCTAGAAAAGTAGTTTTTGTAATGCTTTATTTCAAGAAAAGACCTCTTTGTAAAAAATTTTAAAGAGAAAAATAAGTATGGCTAATTGAATATTTGCTAGAAGAGTTTGTTTGCTTTTATTGCCCCCTGCTTTGTATGCAGCAAACAAAATGAAACTTTAAGTTAGCGAATAAGCTCCCTCAAAGTTTCATTATACACTAAACACATTCTGCTTTGCAACAATTAATAAATTACCACATAGCCATATAAGGCACATAGTATTTGATATTAGTTTACATAAGTACACAAAAAAAGACATTTAGCAAGCTTAAATCTATGTGAACTATGAGTGCAACGTTGCTTATCTTTCTTTTTCTTATGTGGCTATTGTGGCTATGTTGCAATTGATTGGTGCTTTTGTAGCAAACCTCATTGTGTTGAGTATAAAATGAATCAGGGGACAATACAAACAAAAGAGGCACTAGGAAAATAATCCTAGTGCCTCTTTAATTTAAACGATATGCTCAGTTGTTTCCTACAACATAAAACTCATATCTCATAACTCATATCTCATAACTAACATCACTTTGTCTTCTCAGTGATATAAGCAATTTGAGCATTAATGTCGTCCGCATTACCACCCTTGGCTTTAGCAGCTTCTTTCTTTTTTGCCAATTTCTTAAGCATCTCGTTTATAGGCTGAGCGGCACCATGTTGGGCTACCTTCTCGCGGAAAGTAACTACTGCATCAATGCCTTTTTTGAAGTTATCAGTATTATTTATTCTCTCTAAAAAGCTAATATAAGGTTGTGTAGCTGCAAATTGCTGACGTAAATCGCCGACACTTGTATAAGCTTTTGTTTCTGAATCGAAGTCTTTATCACCCTTCGTTAGTGTTTCTACAACCTTTAATGCAGCTTTCAATCTACCCTTAGCATCTTTACTCAATGTTGGCGAAAGGCTTATTGCCTTAGCCTCATCAACACTTGCAATAGCTTCTAATGCAGCACCAGCAACTGTATATGAACTATCATATACTGATGTCAAATACAAAGGCAAGTACTTAGTATCTTTTATTTTAGCAAGCTGATCAATAGCTACACTGCGTGTAATTCTACTAGGATCTTTACTTGCTATTAATTCTATTCTGCCAAGTGTTGAAGCATCTAAAGTGGTATCACCTAATTGCATGAGTGAAATATCACGTAATTTATAGTAAGGATCGCTCAATCCTCTCTTTAATAAATCGAAGGCAGCAGGATCGTTTTTGTGCTTGCCCGCATAAACCAATGCTTCTCGTCTGTCTAGGAATTTCTTAGCATAATTATATTGGTATATAAATTCTGACAAAGACTTATTGTCTGTTTTATCCCAAAGCAAGTATTTATCACCATCAACATTAACCAAGTCTGGCTTAGATGGCACATCAAAAGAAAAGGTATCTGCCTTGTTACTCGCCCAAACGGTATGGCGTGTTTTTGTTCCGCCTACATATACATCAATGTCTATTGGCAATATAAATAGTTTGTCGGTGGTCTGTGTTTGTTTGATATAAACTGATTGTTTCTTGTTGTCTGCATCATAGCCATAGTTTATTTCTACTTTAGGATGACCGCTTCCAAAATACCATTGGTTAAAGAACCAGTTTAAATCTCTGCCAGTTACTTGTTCAAAAGCAAGGCGTAGTTTGTGCGCACTTCCATTACCAAACTTATTGGTGTTAAGGTATAGATTCAATGATTTAAAGAAAGCACTATCTCCTACATAATGACGCAACATGTTCAGCGTTCTACCACCCTTAGGATAACTTACATTATCGAAAACATCTTCTTTGTCATTGTAATAAAACCTCACCAAGTCCTTTTTAGCGTCTGCTTGATTGCTAAGATAACGCTGCGATTTAGAATAATTTTCATCACCCGCTACGTCTGCACCCCATTTATATTCTTTCCATAAGTATTCGCTGTAGTCGGCAAAAGATTCATTTACGGTAATATTACTCCAGCTTTCGGCGGTAACCAAATCGCCAAACCATTGGTGGAATAACTCGTGGGAGATAACATTTTCCCAATTGTTTCCATCAACCAATTCTCTTGCGTTTTGCTGTGCTTGTTCGGCGTGTAGTGTTGCTGTAGTGTTTTCCATTGCGCCAGCAACAAAATCTCTGCCCACCATTTGCGAGTATTTATACCAAGGATATTCAATGCCTGTTACTCTTTCACTAAAGAATTTAATCATCTCTGGCGTTAATCCAAATATCTGACGGGCAACAGATTCATAAGGTTTTTCTACGTAGTAGTTAACTTCTTTTCCTTTATAAAAATCTTTTACTACCGCATATTTACCAATCCCCATAAACATTAAATAAGGAGAATGCGGTAAATCCATCTTCCAGTAGTCTGTCCTTGTGCCATCTAGGTTCTTGGTAGATGATATTAATTTGCCGTTGCTCAGTGTTACATATTTATCCTGTACCGTAATGTATATTTCGTCGGTTTGTTTTTGGTTTGGTTTATCTATTGTTGGTACCCACACAGAGTTTGACTCAGTTTCACCCTGCGTCCATATTTCTATTGGTTTAGCCGTATCCTCGCCTTTTGGATTGATGAAATATAATCCCTTAGCATCATTAATTGCGGAACTTCCTTTTTCCTTCAATTCATTAGGCTTAGCCACATAATCAATGTAGATGGTATATTTTTCCCCCATCTTATAGGTCTTATCCAATTGTATTTTTAGAAATGAACTATCGTAATCATATTTCAAAGAAATATTCTTACCCAAACTAACTAACTCTACTTTGTTGATGTTCATTCCCTTAGCATCAAGGGATAAACTATCTGTAGCGTAGAAATGTGGCTTCAAAGTAATCCAGGCTTTGCCATACATGTAACACTTTACATAGTCGAACTTTGCCTCAACCTTAGTGTGTACTAAGTCGTTTATCTTAGTGGCAGTAGCCCGATAAATCTTCTTCCAAGGTTCGTCTTTAGGGGTTTCGCCCTTTTGTGCAAAGCCTTTTGCTAGGCACAACACCAATACAATAGCAGATAATTTTCTCATAAATTTTATTTAGTAAGGTGCAAAATAGCAATTATTGCTAATTGACTTATTTTAATTGATAAACCACAGATAACGAAGGATAATTGGTAATGTTCGGTAGCATAACGTTTAAAATGGCAACTTATACTTCGTTTCATATTGAATAGGTACATTGAAATAGATACCCGACTTCCCCACCCTAGTTGTTCCCTTTATGCCAATTAAGGCCTCTTTGTTTATAAATATATTGAACCCTTTTTTAATTACGTCCATCATATCAAAACTAACAGAGGCAGGCACTACAAACACCGATTTGCCCGCAATATGTATAGTGGTATCCAATAAGTAATTACCCAGATAGTTTTGATTGAGGAACACCTGACAATCAATCTTTTTCAGGTTCATACTAAAGTTGTTGGGGTTATAATAAACTAAATCAAGAGAAACCTTTGTTTTCGAGAACCCAATATGGTCTAGTTTAAGGTTTTTCATCTCGCGGTATTCAAAACTTTGTGGTTGTTTGCAGGCACAAAAAACAAGGAGGATAAGCAAGGGTAAGTAAGAAGTTATTTTTTTCATAGATGCAATATTAGAAAAACTCTTTTCATCGGAACAAATAAAAGTCTCATCCATCGGTTTTTAAGTCTTTTCCTAAATGATTAATTTGTATTTCAAAACACCTATTTGGTTGTGCAGGTTACAAATTTCAATCATCCTGTAATACAATGCGGGATGGGATGCTACCAACCCTACACTCTCTGTAAGCGGGTTACAAGCAGGGGTATATCATCTGCGTATCGAAACAAGTGATGGTAAGGTTATTAGTGTTAGAATGGTGAAAAAATAGAAGAAAAATATGAACTATGAAATATGAATTTAAGCAATACTTATATTTAAACATGTCGGAAAAGAACACCAACCTTTACCAAATAACCCCAATTTCTACTCCTGCTAATACCAATAATCACATTTGCGCGCAATGGATTGATTTTTTCAGCTTTTTTACTTTCTTTATGTTTGGTTTCACAAGGTTGTAGCTGGAAGGCAAAAAAGTTGATTATTTTTGTTAATACCTATCAAGGGTAGTATTGACGGTTATATTTACACATTAATTGATTATAAAATGAAATTTAAACACCTTCTTTATACCCTGTTACTTTGCTTTTTGATGGCTTTTAATGCCCTTGCGCAATCAGAAAAGGGCTTCATAAATGGTCACAATGCCTTTGCTTTTAATCTTTTCAGAAAGCTATATAGTCCTAAAGAAAATGTGTTCTTTTCACCCTACAGTATCAGGACCGCATTGGCTATGACGTATGCAGGTGCTAAGAATCAAACGAAAAAACAAATGATGGATGTGTTGTATTTTGATACGAATCAGCTTAAAACCCACCAAACTTTTTTAGATTTCAGTAAAAAAATAAAAGCTATTAATGCTGATAGTGTAACTAAAATTTCAATTGCTAACGCCTTGTGGAAAAAAGAAAATTATCCATTTAAAAAAGATTATTTACAACTGATAAACAAGTATTACGGTGCCTCTTTGTTCCCCCTGCCCACCAATGCAAAGCCCATAAATAATTGGGTATCTAAAAAAACTAATGGTAAAATAAATCAGTTGATTTCTGATAAAGATATTAACGCGTTTACAAGGTTAATTTTAACTAATGCCATTTATTTTAAAGGCGAATGGCAGAATAGTTTTAGGAAAGAAGATACAAAAAAAGAGGTGTTTAAAACGCCAATGGGAGAGGGGGTAAACGTAGATATGATGTACAGGCGTGGGGACGTAAACTACTATGAAGACGAAGAAAAGCAGGCCATAAAGTTGCCGTATAAGGATGGATCAATGGTGATGACACTGATACTTCCTGCGGAAAATAGTTCAATAGAAAAACTTTCTAATAAACTAAATGATTCGGTTTTGGCTAATCTAAACTATTTGGAAAAGCAAGTGGAAATATATGTTCCTAAGTTTAAGTTTACAGCAAAATATCAATTAGGGGATGTGCTATCAAGTATGGGGATGCCGGATGCGTTTGACAATAAAGCAGACTTTACGGGGATGGCTGGTGGCAGTAGTTTGATAATTGATAAAGTGATTCATAAAGCTTTTGTTGAGGTAAATGAAAAAGGAACAGAAGCTGCTGCTGCAACAGCAATTATGATGAGGATGACTTCATGCCTAGGATGTAGGGAACCTAAAAAGCTAGTTTTTAAGGCCGATCATCCTTTTTTGGCAATAATTACCGAAAGTAAAACAGGCAATATATTGTTTATGGGGGCAGTAATGAACCCTAATAAAGAGTAGAAAAATAAATGACATTAATTTTTACTACATGTCAAATTCAATAAGGGATAAACACTTATTTAGTTGCTAGTTACTAAACTTCCAATAAATCTTTACCCACAATAACCAATCCTTCTACTACTGAATGCATTAAAGATTTATTTTTACAAAATGTCTAAGAAAGAATCGATGATAATAGGTCGGCAGCCGCTTGTAGAAGCCCTGCAAAGTGGGCGACTTATTGATAAGATACTGGTTCAGAAGAATGCCAGTGGGGAAGTACTATCGCAAATTAGAGCGTTGAGTAAGGAATATGATGTGCCGATGCAGATGGTGCCTGCCGAGAAACTAAACTATATGACTAGGGCAAATCATCAGGGAGTTATTGCCCTTGCCGCCTTAGTAGAATACAAAGATTTAGATACTGTTTTAGAAGAGATAGAAACCAAAGGGGAAGTGCCACTATTGATAATGTTGGATGGCATAACGGATGTTCGGAACATTGGTGCCATTGCCCGCAGTGCCTACTGTTGTGGGGCGCAAGCAATCATTATTCCCGATAAAGGTGTTGGCGCATTGAACGAAGAAGCAATGAAAAGCAGTGCAGGGGCGTTAGAACATATCCACGTAATAAGGGTAAATAGCTTAATAAAAGCATTAGATAGTCTTCGTGAAAAGGGAATTGCTGTCTATACCAGCGAGATGAAGGCAGAGAAAAAGATATATGAGCTACCACTAAAAGAACCCTGCTGTGTAATAATGGGTAATGAAGAAAGAGGGGTGCAACCCTATCTAGCAAAGGCTGCTGATGCATATTTTTCGATACCGATGGCAACACAATTCGATTCTTTCAATGTGTCGGTAGCCGCAGGGATTATTTTATATGAAACAATGAAACAGAGACTAGTTATGAGTTAGGAGTGATGAATGATGAGTTATTAGTACTTGGTTATAACTCATAATTTATAATTCATAACTGATAACTTACCTTTGCTGGCTTAAATTTAATGTATGAACAACACGGATATCAGAAACAACTGGAGTTTAGAAGAGATTAAAGACATTTACAACACGCCGCTTTTGGAATTGATTTTTAAGGCGGCAAGTTTACATAGGAAATATAATGACACGGCAGAGGTGCAGGTTTGTACTTTGTTGAGCATTAAAACTGGTGGATGTAGCGAAGACTGTGCTTATTGTCCGCAAGCAGCGCGTTATGATACGGGCGTAGGCGTGCAGGCGCTGATGAAAAAAGAGGAGGTGTTGGAATACGCCCAAAAGGCAAAGAATGCCGGAAGTACCCGCTTTTGTATGGGCGCCGCATGGAGAGAAGTGAGGGATAATAGAGATTTTGACCGTGTGTTAGATATGGTAAAAGGGGTGAATGAGATGGGAATGGAAGTGTGCTGCACATTAGGAATGCTTACTGAAACACAGGCGAAGAAACTAGCAGAAGCAGGATTATATGCTTACAATCACAACTTGGATACAAGTAAAGAACATTACGAAGAGATTATTACCACAAGAACTTTTGAGGATAGGATAGAGACATTGGATAACGTACGCAAAGCAGGTGTATCTGTTTGTTGCGGTGGAATAATAGGTTTAGGGGAAACACATGAGGACAGGATTAAGATGTTGCACACACTTGCTACAATGGAAACACATCCCGAAAGTGTGCCTATAAACGCTTTGGTACCTATAAAAGGAACACCATTAGCCAACAATAAGAAGGTAGATATTTGGGATATGGTACGAATGATAGCTACGGCAAGGGTATTGATGCCTGCTACAATGGTTCGTCTAAGTGCGGGTCGTACAGATATGAGTGTTGCAGAACAAGCTCTATGTTTTATGGCTGGTGCTAATTCGATTTTTGCGGGAGATAAATTGCTTACAACACCAAACCCAAGTTTTGATGAAGACAATACAATGTTCCAATTATTAGGTTTAAAACCACGAAAGGCATTCAAGGAAGAAAAAGCTTATTTGCACGAAATGGTAGAGGCATAGTATTGTAGGATTCCTTTATCAAACATAACAATATGAACTATTTCGAATTATTTGATATCCCTGTAAGGCTTTCGGTTGATAAGGATAGCATCAAGAAGAGATTCTATGAACTAAGTAGAAAATACCATCCCGATTTCTATTCGCAATCATCGGAAGAAGAGCAGGGAGAGGTATTACAAATGTCTGCTTTGTTGAATAAAGCCTTTAAGGTTTTTGGCAACCAGAATGAGACCATAAAGTATGTTTTGAAACTGAAAGGTTTATTGGAAGAAGAAGAAAAATACCAACTTAAATCATCATTTTTAATGGAAGTAATGGATGTAAACGAGCAATTGATGGATGCCAAGATAGATGGGAACGAAAAACAAATGGAAACATTAAAACAACAAATTGCCAACCTTCAATCAGAAATATATGAACCTGTTAAAAACATTGTGGAACATTATTCGGAAAGTACTACTACTCAAAAAGAGTTGTTGCAAGTAAAGGAATACTATTTCCAGAGAAAATATCTAGATAGGATGCTTGCGAGTATTGCCTAAAAGCCGTGGTACTTAAAAAATAAATATACTTACTCTTTGATACTAAGGTACAACACCCCTATATTTGCACTCCAATTAAAAACGCCCAGATGGCGGAATTGGTAGACGCAGCAGACTCAAAATCTGCCGTTCGCAAGGATGTGCAGGTTCGATTCCTGTTCTGGGCACGAAAAAGCTTCTGATTAATTTCAGAAGCTTTTTTTATTAGTACTACATTCCTTATTTTTTGTAGTAGAATGATTAAATTTGACACCAAAAGGGTTGTATTACTACTAGTCTTAGGATACAATAAATATTTATAATACATTGCAACCCTTACAATAAAAACAAAGATATGACACCATTAGTGGGAATAGTTATGGGGAGCGATAGTGATTTGAATATTATGCAGGCAGCCGCAGATATTTTACAACAGTTTAATATACCCATAGAACTTACCGTTGTTTCTGCCCATAGAACTCCGCTCAGAATGGTAGACTATGCCACAAAGGCGCAACAAAGGGGGCTTAAAGTAATTATTGCGGGTGCTGGCGGTGCTGCCCATTTACCCGGTATGATTGCTAGTATAACTACACTTCCTGTAATAGGTGTTCCCATCAAATCTAGTAACTCTATTGATGGTTGGGATAGCGTTCTTAGTATTCTTCAAATGCCTAATGGGGTTCCTGTTGCTACTGTAGCATTAAACGCAGCCAAGAACGCTGGTATATTAGCCGCACAAATTATTGGCATTGCCAACAAAGAAACCAGTGCTGCCATTCATGCTTATAAAACTTTGTTACAAGAAGAAGTTCTAGAAAAAGTGGAAGGTTTAAAGGGCAAGTTCTTTAATGGGTATGATCGTTAGTATCAGATACTAATATTTCCGCCTAATCATTCTTTGCAATTCGCCAGAGGTATCATGATTTAAAAGCATGGTAAATAGTTCTGCTGTTGCTAAAGCATCCCCTGAGGCACGGTGTCTGTCATTTACCCTGATATTTAGTTCGGTACATAATGTTCCCAAACCATACTTTGGTAATCCCGGAAATATCTTTTTAGACAATTTTATAGTACACAACTTATTTGTAGTAAGATCAAAACCTGCCAAAGCAAGTTCTTGCTTTACATAAGTATAATCGAAAGCTACATTGTGCGCAACAAATACCCTGTCTTTTAAAAGGTTGTAAATGTTTTCTGCTAATTGCCCAAACATAGGAGCTGTAGCAACCATTTGGTCGGTTATACCCGTTAGCCCCTGTACATACTTTTGTATAGGCCTGCATGGGTTTACCAACGTCGAGAATTTGCCTTCTACCTCGCGACCATTGTGTAATACGATGGCTATTTCCGTAATATTATTCCCTCCAACCAGACCGCCGGTGGTCTCTATATCGACTATTGCAAACATTTGTGGTTATTTTACTACTTTTTTTTCTTGACAACACAATTTTAAATACCAATCCCCCGTTATTGTATTAACTCGGTTATCCACAAAATAAACGAGTGTGTGGATAAACTGATTTAAAACTATATATAGACGTTATGCCCAGAGAGGAAGTATCTAAAATTGACAGAGCTTTTAAAAATGTAGTACTCATTATTATGATTTATGCGGCTATTGCAGTAGCCTCGTACCTACATTTTAAAGGTTAGTTGCTGCATTTAGCAGCTTACACATTTGGAAAAAGAGCAGTACCTAGTGCTGCTCTTTTTATTTTATTCAGTAAACTAACTTTTTCATATCCTTTTTTAAATCTCTGTACACTTAAACTTTTAATTTTCCCTTGTTCAATTCATAAAGATATTTATACTTCAACCAAGTGCATTTTGCATTTGAGTATGCAATGATAAAACCTTCTTTTCCATCCAAAAAACCTAGTAAGAAAATATAAGGTTGTATAAAACCCGCAATTGGCGACAAATACCTTTTGATAAAAGTTGCTTTTTTACCTTTATCAAAATACTTTTTGGCACTTAACCTTGCATAACTATATACTTTCCTATCATTTTCTTCCAGAGCCCTTATGGTATAATGTTCTAAATGTCCTTCTACAAATTGTTTGGAAATATTTTCACCAATCAATACTTCATGAACCTGAGCCTTATCCCACGACCCTGTTTTTTTGTTGTATAAACGAAAAACTTTGTCTCTTCCAAAGTTGCCAAACCTTATTTTCTTACCTAAAAAATAACTTTCTCTTTTAAAGCCATAGATAACCCCAGCATCCTCATTTTCTATTTTCTTAATGCTAGCAACTAGCGATTCGGTAATACGCTCATCTGCATCTATCGCCAAAATCCAGTCGTTTTTGGTAGCTTCTGCTGCTGTATTGCGCGCATTTCCGTACCCTTTCCACCCAATTTTTATTACCGTAACTCCTTCTTTCTCCGCAATGGCCACGGTATTATCGCTACTTCCTGTGTCTGCTACAATAATATCATCCGAAACTTGTTTTGCCGTCTTTATACAATCGGCAATATTTACTGCCTCGTTTTTTGTAATAATGACAACTGAAATGGGTTTCATAAACAATAATAATGGTAAATATAATGAAACAAAGGGTTAACTCCTGTGCAAGATGGCGCCTAACTGTTTTACAATGTTTTTTAGCTTGATAAAACTTGTCAATTGAGGTGCTTCTAATAGACCATTATATTTATCACCACGTCGCAAATAACGCTTTGTAAGAACGCTCGATGTCATTCCCCATTTCATGATAAACTGATAATAGCCGTTGTTTTTTACCATTCTTTTGGTGGATTTAGAACCAAAATGATACACCCTGCTATCCCCTAAACCTTTAAAAAGCCTTACTCCCAATTTCCAAAGTTTCATAGAGAAGTCTGGGTCTGAATACATTCCGGGAGAAAATTCGGTACTGTAACCACCCACCAAATCCCAGACGGTTACGTGTACAATATTGGGCGGCCAGGTAGCACCACACCAATCATGGAAGGGTAGGGTAGCATATTCCTTCAATAAAGCCTCTTCCTTAAAACTTTTTATATCTGTTCCGTAGTCTTTTAGGATGGCACAATTGGAAGAAAACGTTGGTTCAATAGCAGTAGAAGAGAGGAAAAAGTAATGATGCCCAATTGTTTCTATCTCATCAGCGAGTACTTTATCCCAATCGGGACAAACATACATGTCGTCATTTATATATAATATATAGGCTGTTTTTACCAAACTTCTTCCCACATTCAATGCGTAACAAACACCTATATTTTTATCGCTTATGCTGTAATCAATATCTTTTTGCTGGGCAATCCATTCTTTCGAGCCGTCTTTTCCTTCGTTAATATGAACAATAATCTGGTGTTTATAAAACGAATTTTTCCTGATGCTCTCAACACAAAGTTTAAGATAGTCTAGGTTATTCCATGAAGGAATTAGTATCGAAAATTTTGTTTTTTCGTCGTTTGATTGCCTTACTACGGAAATATTTTCATCAATCATCAATGTCTTTTTTTACCCTGTATTTCACGTAAAAGAAAAATGAAATAAAAAATATTCGCTTAGGGAACTGAATATTAATTTTTTCAAATGACTACCCACTATTTGGTTTTTCTTCTTAACAACCTCCATAATCTTTGCGTCGTTGTAAGGTGACGAGAAATCTCTCAGCGTATAGTTGACAGTTTATTAGTAAAACAACTTTACAAAACACAATTAGATTTCTCGTTACTTCAAAATGACACGCTATTAAACTTTGTAAGGTATCCATCGAAAATCATCCTGTCAGACTGAGCCTGTCGAAGTCGGGATAATATGTTTAACCTGATTGCGCTTCGACAAGCTCAGCGTGACAATCTTGTTGATTTTCGTAGTGTACATCACGTCATTCCAATTTTTTTTTTGCTCGCCAGATGAACCATTCGAAACGACGTTCACTATGTCTGCGATACCTTTATTACCTACCAACAGATAGTCATATTTTTTCAAAAATAACTTAGTGTTGCCAACTCATTCAAAATATTTTTTCACTCCGTAAAATTGGGGCTTGGCAAAAGGGCATTTTATTTCTTTGTAGATAAAAACCCATCCCGCCAAACATTATATAATTTTCGCCGTAGCGTTTCGGTGACTAACCCTGTAAGGACTCAGAGCCCTTACAGGATTTTGATTTCTGCAAAAGTTATTTATACAGCCTTATCCGTTTGGTAATACCATCAGTAATATTAACACTTTTGCTATTAGCCACTCTCTTATTTTAAGTAAAATAAAACTCTTTGCAAACCACAATTATCAAAATACATATAAAAGAGACTTCTTTTACTCATCTAATAAAATCGGATGACATAAAAGAGACTTCTTTTATCCATCTAATAAAATCGGATGACATAAAAGAGAGTTCTTTTACTCATCTAATAAAATCGGATGACATAAAAGAGACTTCTTTTATCCATCTAATAAAATCGGATGACGTAAAATAGAGTTCTTTTATGTCATCCGATTTTGTTGATGACATAAATTGAGTTTTTTAAGCCATCTTGATTAATCGTATGACATAAATTGAGAATTTTTAGTCAATGTAAACAGAAAAGAAGTAGATATTTAAAAAATAAAAAGTTTTTGAAAATCAAATATTTTTTGGAAATATTTATTTTTAAAAATAAAATTAATATGTAAGAACTTGTGTAGCTTGCAAAGATTATTTTAACGATTGATTAAAAACACATTTATGAAAAGAACTTGGATTTATCTGCAAAACCCCTTCTTTAACTGTACCAAAAAGAACTTTAAGAAGGCAGTCAAAATTTCTGCCTACACCAATGCACAATTGTTTGCAAAGATTGGCGACCCATTTTATGCAGAACTTTACGCCGCTTACAACCCATTACATTTGGCATTGGTAGCTGCTTACAACATCTGGAAAGCACAAGGCGGCACACAAAAAGGCAGCACGGTAACGCTAGACGATTTATTATTGTTGTTGAGCCCAGGAAAAAGTGGTTTGTGGAACAGGGCGGTGCAATTGCTTTACCCCGTGGGTAGTTCCATTTACACGGCAATATTTCCTAAAAAGATGAAACCCTTTAATACAGGTACAAAGCTGGAAAAGATTAACGCCGTCGCCACACTAGAAATTGCCTTGACGGGCAAGGCTGGTTTAGCAACAACACTTACCGACGTAACAGCATTTTCAGCCTCGTTATCTACCGCCGAAACCGCACAATCGGGTAGCAAAGGCAGTACATCTACCGCAAGCGACAACGTAGAAATAGCAAGGGTAAACGCAATGGTGATGTTATATTCTATACTAGGAAAGTGCATTGGTAACATGGCTGAGACGCCAAGGTTAATTACCGTACTCTTTAACCTTAATGTTATCAGAAACACGCTGCAAACAATTTTTACTGGCGGCGTGAAGGCTAATCTTTTTGAAACCATTGCCCAAAGAACATTTGCATTGGATGATACGATTGATGCGGGTAACGACGGCTTAGGATTGTTAGGGTTTTATCTAGCAGAAAATGCTGGTGACGGCCCTACGGGATATACGGTTATACATGTATTATCTACCAAAACTGATACAATTAATATCAGCGATTTTACAGGTAATACCACCAATAATTTCTTGTGTGTAGTAAACTTATCTGCTGTATCTGGTGGACATTACAACGTTAATGTAGCATAGGGAGTTGTTAGCGACATAAACTATAAATGGCAAGTTTGATTCTTTCTTACTTGCCATTTTTTCTATATCAATCACCTTATTCGGAATTTATAAGAAATAGTAAAATTAGATAATAAAATTCTGCCAATTGAAATATATCTGATATTTTCGCAGCCCTAAATTCGCTTAATGGAATCTACTAAAATTTATTTACAACTACTATATTGGCTAGTTTTATTGGCTGCTTGCGTATTAAGTTTCAATGAGGAATATTTTATTTCCGCTATTTTGAGAGATGCGTTAATGCCCGTTTTAATAGCTTATTTAATGGTAAGCTTAAAGCCAACCCACTCAGTCAAACTAAAGATTTTCTTCTTCCTTGCGCTTTTGTTTTTATGGGTTTCAGATATATTCAATGGATTTATAAATCAAGATTATTACGACCCTATTGTAAAAGATCCTTATCTGTATGGATCTTTGGCATGCTATGGTGTAGCTAATATACTTTATTTGCTAAGTTTTTATCGTATAAGAAAAATTAGTCTAAACAAAGCAGTTGTAGCATCTGTAACCCTTTTGTTAGGTATTATTTTAACTTATTTCCTCTTCTTTAAATTTATAAGTGCAGGGATAATTAAAGGTAATAAACCGCCGTTTATATTCTTTATGGCTACACAGATATTTGTGGCATCGTTTGCTGCAAATATTACCGACAGCAACAGTAAAAAGAAATTGTCTTTTAGTTATTTCCTGCCGGCTGCAATAGTTTCAGTTTTCGCTGCTGTGTTGTATGTATTTAATAAATACGGGATGAGGGAGCATCGCATAGAAGCCGTAGTTTTGTTGATGTATGGCTACGCACAGATGCTAAATATCAATGGATTTAGGAAGACATCCAAATAGGTAATTTACACAACCCAATCGACAATTTCGTTAGCCCATTCTTTTCTGTAGGGTGTAGAAATCCTAAGATAATTATCGGTGTAACCTTCCATTATCTCATTTTTATTAAACATTTCAAACAATACCTTTCTGGTAGTTCCTACATGTTGCTGTGTAAAATATTGCAACTTCATAAAGCTGAGATTGCGTAAAGTTTTGTTTCTCTCATTCCTGATATGTATTGGCACAATGGGTTTTATATCCAACGCAGAAGTATTAGGTCTTTCAGAATAAGTAAATACATGCAGATAAGAAACATCTAGGCTATGTAAAAACTCGAATGTTTCATTGAATAACTCATCTGTTTCCCCCGGAAAGCCAACAATTACATCTACACCTATAGCACAATGTGGCATAACTTTTTTAATATGAGCTACCCTTTCAGCATATAGTTCACGCTTATATCGCCTTCTCATTGCAGCAAGAATTGTATTGCTACCACTCTGTAATGGTATATGAAAGTGAGGCATTATCTTATTGCTTTCAGCCACAAATTCTATTATTTCATTGGTAAGTAGATTGGGTTCTATTGATGAGATTCTATATCTATCTATTCCTTCAACCTTATCCAATTCATGTAGAAGTTCTAAAAAGTCTTCATTGTTCTTTTTATTACCATCAGGGCCTTTACCAAAGTCACCCAGATTTACCCCTGTTAATACAATCTCTTTAACTTCAGTTTTAGCAATTTCTTCAACATTCTTTAATACATTCTCAATGGTGTCACTTCTGCTCTTCCCCCTAGCCATTGGTATAGTACAAAAGGAACAGGTATAGTCGCATCCATCTTGCACTTTCAAGAAGGTTCTGGTACGATCATTAGCAGAATAGGAAGCATTAAAACCCGTAACATCTTCTATTTCGCAACTACAAATCTTGGTACTATCCCCTTTTACAAATTCAGCAATATGCTGCACGATATTAAACTTCTCTGCAGCACCTAATACTAGGTTAACCCCTGGTATTTCTGCAATCTCTTTTGGCTTTAACTGGGCATAGCAACCAGTAATAACCACCATGCTCTCTGGCGATTCTCGCTGTATTTTCCTTACCAAATACCTACATTCTTTATCCGCATTATCCGTAACAGAGCATGTGTTGATAACATACACATCTGCTTGCTCATCAAAATGCTTTTTCTCAAAACCTTCATTCTCTAATAATCTGGATAGTGTAGATGTTTCCGAAAAATTCAGCTTGCATCCCAATGTATGAAAAGCGACAGAACGTTGTTTTTGCATCTGGCAAAAGTAATTATTAGTTAAATAGGAAATTATTAAAAGAGAAACATGTTTTATTTGATTTCAAAACTAAACGATAGGAAGCCTGATGATAAAAGTAGTGCCTTTGCCCACTTCAGTCTGAAAGCCAATATACCCTTTTAGTTTTTCTACAATTCCTTTGCTGATGGCCAATCCTAGTCCCGTACCAGATGTTTTGGTAGTAAAATTGGGTTGGAAAATATGTTCTGCCATCACAGAGTCTATGCCCTTCCCGTTATCCTTAATGGTTATGGTTACATGGCTTTCAGCAATTGTTTGATTAATCTCAATATGGCAGATACCCTCTTCTACAGCCTCTATGGCGTTCTTAATAAGATTAGTAAATAAGCGGCTAAGCTGTGCTTTATCTCCCATTATGTAAACAGCATTGTGCGAATTGTAGTCTATAATCACCGATTCAGACTGTTTATATAACTGAATTATCCCCTCCAATGTGCTACTAATGTCCATCTTCTCTGCCTTTGCATTATCTATATTGGCAAACTGAGAGAAGTCACTGGCAATCTTCGCCAATTGATCAATCTGGGTAATTAATGTAGTAGCTACCCTTTGCGAAAGTTCTTTTGCATTAGGCATATCATCATCAATTGCCTTCTGCAAATATTGGATACTTAATTTCATGGGAGTTAGTGGATTCTTTATTTCATGGGCTACCTGCTTTGCCATCTCTCGCCAAGCACTCTCTCTTTCGCTGCGAGCCAATGCCTCTGCACTCTCATCCAATTTCTGAACCATTTTATTATATTCTGCTATTAGCTCGCCAATCTCATCATCTTTATTCCATTTGATAGCTTCATTTTTCTTGCCAATGTTTACCTCTCTCATCTTGCTAGCAATAAGGCCAAAAGAAGCGACAACTCGCTGCGTAATAAGGAACGAAATAGCTCCTGCCAAGAGGAATATAAAGGCATTTAGGTTAATAATAGTAGCTATGAAACTAGAAATTTCCTGGTTTAATTCCAACTGCGAATTAAGATAAGGTATGTTGATGTAGGCGTAAACTTTACCGCCATCGTCTAAAACGGGCATGTACATACTTAGATATTCTAACTCGCCAATATTTTCTTTTTGTACGTACCGACTTCTACCATCATATTGTAAATGATAAAATGCTATGGGATTAATACGAGGGTTTAATAGCTCTTTACTATAGATATGTGGCTGTGTAGAAGCAATCAGATTGCCCGACATACTATAAAAGTTTATATCCACATTGTGTGTTTCGGATACTTCAGCTATTTCTCTTTCAAAATCATTACTAAACCCTTCATTACTCATTGCTATACTATCATTGAGTAATTTCTGGGATTGTATCTGATGTAGTTTGCCTGAAATCTCATTGGCAATAATGCCTATAGAAGTAGATAGTCGCTGCTGACTAGTATCATTAAATCTATTTATAAAATAAAAGATAGTAGCACTACCTATTACCACAAATGAGAAAACACTAGCCAAGATAACTGCGGTTTGAATCTGCACCTGCATACTTGGTCGCAGTTTACTTTTGAACGATACCAGATTAAGATTAGTCCTTAGTAAATAATCTCCCAAATGAAATATCCCAATGACTACCAAGAAGGTAAAAAACAAATAGGCAAACAAGGTTACTACTTCTAAAAAACGACTGTTTTCTTTTGCCACCACTACCATCTTTCCATTGCCCCCATTGTACCATAGCTCATCTGAACTTCCGTTTGTTGTCTCCGCAAAATCGTAAGGAAGTAACTTAGTTGGCTTGATGGTAAGTGGAAAATCGTAATCGTTATATTTGGTTATTAGCTTCCCATTTATATATAGTGCTTGCGAATACTGATCATGCCCACCAAAGTCATTCTCCTCACCAGTCTGACTGAACAACACGGGATACAATGCTTCGCTCTTGTACATTTTGGGTTTTAAAACTAAGAATAAGTACCCCAAAGTATTAGTTGCCGAATCAATTGGAAGAGCATATAAATAACTAATTTGGTCGGGGCTATTTTTCCATGCATACAGGTTAGGTATGGCTGTATTTTTACTTCGTAAGGTAATAATAGCACTCAGCGAAGCATAGTTAAAGATAGTATCATCATTGTATAATGGTTGGTAAAACTGGTTAAAAGTATAGATGCTTGTCTCGAACCTATTTAAATACCCTGTAAAGTTCTCGTTAAGTATGCTATCCTTTATCTGTTTGTTTTTTTGTTCATCCAATAGCGAATGATAGTTGTTTGCCAATATTTTTGGGTTTATATTAGACACCGCCACACTCAACACATTCTCGCCATTGGTTTCGCTTTGTAATACTAATCTCTCTGCTATTTTCTTTCGCTGCGCTAGGTTAACAGATTGGTTTTGCCAACTAATTAGCAACGTTGTGGATAAGGCAAAGAACATGACCCAAAAGAGAAAGAATGAAGATTTTTGGACTGATAGACTTATGTCTTGTTTATTTTTATTGATTAACAACAAATAAACTATCAGCCAAATTAATATCAGAACATTTAAGTTGGTTGAGGTATTGATGAAGAATGAGATGTAGATTAAGCCCGCAATTGCAGCAATAACTAGTTGAACATAAATAAACGTTTTGGTTGCAATAATTGGTCGGAGTAGTATATGCGAGAAGTGGTAAAAGGTGATTCCTAAAAGTGCAAGCGTGACAAAACTTACCACACTGAAAAGGTTGAGGCTGAAGAAATGTGTTACGTCAAAGGAGATTTTAGAATCTAGGATTAATGTACCGATGGTATTAGTGAGCATGAATACCAATAAAACCAATAGGATTATATTGAGGTATTTAATGAAAGGATACTTTAGATAAACCTTTGATGGAGTATAATTTAATGAATTAAACTTCCAGAAACCCACTACCCAGAATATTAATCCTGCGTTTATCAACAAATCTCCTAGAGAGGGATGTAAAAAGTTGGAAGCATAAATGGATGGATCGAAAAGACTCAACTGACTATAGTCAAACGGTATCGGAAACTTATAAGTGATGACACGAATTAGTAAAATAATGGCGACTAACAGCGAGGTTGCAATTAATACATTTTTCTCCTTGGCAACATCAGTAGCTACCCTATTAAAAAACAAGATGACCAGCAACACACAAATAAGGCGAAGGAATATGGTAAATAAATCGTACCCTATAGTTATATGTCCTTGCTTTAAACTTATCCTAAAAAGAATATCTTTTTGTGAATTAAGCACTGGGAAGGCATCTTTACTAGTACTTATTTCATAGCGTTCGCTCAATTTAGGGAAGCCATCAAAGTCGCAATGTAGGTATTTATTATCTATAAAGTATTTCCATTCAATGGGTATAACGGCTATTGAAATTGTCCTTTTGCCACCAATAAATAGTGTTGTTTTTATTAGTTCTTGCTCTCCATTTTGCTTTACGGCAAAGTAGGAACCATCTTTATGCAGTAAGTCTTCGGGAGCAATTGTATAGATATTACTATTCCAATAGGTAAGTATCGGACTACCTACATCATTCGTTTTGTATAGATATATCCCCAACGGCTGTTTTGTCAATGCAAGCTTTTTAGGAGAAGCTGTATCTGCTATTAATTCTTGCAGCAAGGCAGTGTCATTAGCTATGCGGACTGCAATTTTTTCGGTGTTTATTATCTTGGCTTCTAGGCGGTCTTTTACTTTGTTAGGCGATGAATCGTACGCCCAATAGTTGGTAATTACGAACGAGATAGTACATATCCATGCTGCAATTATCAGCAGATAGCCATGTTTGTGTAACGATGTTCGTAATGTATGAATCAAGTCGTACTATTTTATTTTCTCTTGACCACAAGGAACACAAAGAAAAGAATCACAAGGGATACTAATTATGTAAGCTGGTTCATCTGTAAAATACCCCTTCTTCTTAGTGTCTCTTTGTGCAAACCCTTGTGTGCTTTGTGGTTACTTTTATCTTTTTGCTCTTTGTCTTTTTACCTCGTTCCACAGTTCATCCATTTCTGCGAGGGACATATCTGCCAAGTTCTTCTCTTTTTCCTTTGCCAATGATTCCATCTGTTGAAAACGATTAATAAACTTCACATTTGTCTTTTCCAACACACCCTCTGCATCAATATTCAAAAAACGTGCATAGTTTATTAAGCTAAACAAAACATCACCAAACTCTTCTTCTATATGTGGTGTATCTCCCTCTGCTATTGCCTCATGCAGCTCTGCCATCTCTTCTTCCACCTTCTTCCAAACGTCTTCTTTATTATCCCATTCAAACCCTACCTGCTTTGCTTTTTCTTGAATGCGTGTCGCTTTTACCATTGCTGGCAGCGATTTCGGCACTCCTTCTAGCACACTCTTTTTCCCTTTTCCTTCTTTTAGTTTTAGTTGTTCCCAGTTGCGCTTTACGTCTTCCTCATCATTTACGGTTACATCGCCATAAATGTGTGGATGCCTATGAATCAACTTTTTACTGATGCCCTCTACCACATCCTGCAAGGTGAATTGCCCTTGTTCAGCCCCAATCTTACTATAAAACAGCAGATGAAGCATGATGTCGCCCAGTTCTTCCTTTATCCCCTGCCAGTCTTCCGCTGTTATGGCGTCTGTCAGTTCGTACGTTTCCTCTATCGTTAGTGGGCGCAGGGTTTGTATCGTTTGTTTCTTATCCCAAGGGCATTTTTCCCTCAAGTCATCCATTATTTGTACCAGTTGCAAGAAGCTGTCTGAAAGCATGTATTTAGTTATGAGTTATGAGTTATTTTCCCCTATAAAATGTGTCAATATTATCCTTCAAATATTAGGGTGTTATCTCCTATAAATTTCACTTTGTAAGTTAATGAATAGGTTTTTTCATACTTAATCTTTAGGGTATCTGATTTTATTTTGTAGCTGCAATAGTTAAAGTCGTCAACATAAAAGATTCTGTTTTTATCAATTTCAAAAGCTGCACTTGGTGCACTAGTATCAATATACCACCAAATACCTAGAATCTTTTTACTCATAAGATTATTATCTACATTATTTACTACTTGTATAAGTGGAGTTGTATTGTTTATTGGACCATAAACAGCATGAGGTGTATTGTTTTCATTTTTGAGTCCACATGATTGAAGGGCTATTAAAAACAGTAAAATAAACTTATTTATTAAATTCATTTGAGTAAAACTTATTTTTAAATTAATCCTCGAAAGTAAAGATAACTATCTACGATAAACAATCTTTTCTTACTCTAATCATCTTTTCTTACACCCAAAACACTTCTTTATTAGTACAACATACGTGCACGTAAAAGTTTATGAAGAAAAAACTAAATAGCAAATATTCATTTCAAAAATTAATTCTTTTTTTCCTATCCAATTACCATTTATACATGTTTATTTTTTCTTTATTAAAAGTAATGATATATCTCTTTTATACTGTATAATTACTTTAAAAACCTTAGTAACTGTTACTAATATGCCAATCTACGTAGTATGACTTTAAAACTCCGTAGATCGGGGTTAAATCTACGGAGATTCAGATTTAATCTACGGAGATTGAGTCCTAATCTCCGTAGATTAAACCCTAATCTCCGTAGATTGGAACATTAGCTACGTAGATTGCCTCCTCATCTACGTAGTATGCTTCTTGATCTACGGAGATTGAAACCTAATCTGCGTAGATTGTTTCCTAATCTCCGTAGATTTGAAAAAAAGTAATGATATTCAGGGTAAATTAGATGTTATAACCTAAATAATGAAGGAATAAAACTTTAAGTTTTCATTAATCAAACTACTAATTATCGTTTACAAAAAGAAGATTACTTGTGCTAAAGAAAAAAAAATGCCCCGCAAAACGAGAAGTTCTGTAGGGCAATAATTTTTTTTAGTTGTAAATGCTATTTATTCTCTATCGGAGCTTTGATAAGCAATACAGGCAGGTTTGTTTGGTTTAACACCTTCTCAGCTACATGCCCAATAAAGAAATGTTCGTGTAAATTGTGTCCTTTGTTGCCTAATACTACCAAATCGGGCTTTAAATCTGCCACCGCTTGCAGTATTTCAACATAAGGAATACCAAAAAGAATCTCTTGTTTAATAGTAAGTTTTTTAGGATTTCGTTCGGAAACCCACGCTGACAGTTCTTCTTCTATCTGTTTAAAAGATATAGAAGCCATCTCCTCGTTTTGGGTTGCAACATGCACTACTGTAAGCGAAGCGTTCCGAACAATTGCGGTGTCGTAGGCATACTCAAAAGCATAAGAGGATGTGTTAGAGTAATCTACAGCACAAAGAATGTGTTTAATCAATGACATAACGAACGTTTTTATTAAAATTTATGGAACAAATCTATGGGATTTTGTTTCTCTGTCTATTTATTACTTGATAAATGAAAAGTTATTTCCGATTAATGATGTTCAAGGAGAACAAATGTCATTATAAACTACACTTTGCCCCAATAGGTATAGTATTTTGCACAATGGGTTAATGTTAGAAGTGTTTGAAAGAGTATTTTTACGAATAATTTAAAATAATGAGATTAAAAGGGTTGCTTATTGCCTACTTGGCGTGTTTTATACTAATAAATGGCTACGGTCAGACTGTTGAAAAAGCTACTAACGCTACCACTCCCGAGGAAATGCGCTCACCAGAGAACGAGGTTTTTCAGTTTATGTATAGTGGTACTTGCACGGCTTGGCCTGATAGTTCTAAAACTAATTCTACTCTTTACTTATGGATTCCTGAAAGTTGTAAGCAACTAAAGGGGTTGTTGGTGTTGTGTACAAACGTGCCAGAACACATGCTGGTAGGGCATCCTGCTATCAGAAAAGTTTGCGAAGCGAATAATTTGGGTATTATATGGGCTACCCCCACTTTTGTTAATTTCAGGAAAATTACTGATAAGAATAAGAAAGTAATTAATATGGCACTGCTGCGCAAAACGACAGTAGATTTTTTGCAGCAGATGCTTACTGGCTTAGCAGAGACCTCTGGTTACCCCGAAGTAGCTACCGTTCCATGGTTACCAATGGGAGAATCTGGTCATTTGTTGATGGTGGATGCACTGGTAGAGAATAGTCCAGAACGTTGTATTGCAGGTATTTACATTAAAAATAACCACCTAACACCACAAAATAGAGATGTGCCTACTTTGACTGCTTTTGGCACTTCGCAAGAATGGGGACAGGATAAAGTGGATATGCGCAATAGGTGGAACGACGTTGTTGGGGCTTACGAGGGTGTGCGTAACCAAAGAAGGCTGGCACCTAAATGGCCTTTGAGTTATGTAATAGATGGTACAAGTGGGCATTTCGATTGCTCGGAACGATTGGCTAATTATTTTGCTCATTATATAGATGTGGTAAGCAAAGCGCGCCTTTCGGATGATGGAAGTGCCGCATTAAAACCAGTGGAGCTAGACAAAGGGTTTCTGGCAGATATGCCTGTTCCGGGGCATGAGAACAAGCCAATATTGCCTTACACAACAAAGGATACAGGCTACCTTCCTTGCCCTTGGTATTTTGATAAGGCTTCTGCTGTCGAAGCACAATCTATTGCAAATATCAATTGGAAAGCTGCTACACAACTGCCTGGTTTCCTGAATGATAGTGGTAATGTTGCCCCTTTTATATTTAATGGAATATCTAAATTAACCCCGTACAAGTTCGAAGATGATGGGATAACATTTACCGTAAAAGGCATCATGTTAGATAAGCTGCCCGACAACTTTGTAGGTGCCGGACAAACACTAGCAAAAGTAGCGTGGCAGCCAACAGTGGAATGGGTAAGTGGTCAGTTTAAACCATTGGGTAATAGCAGGTTTCGTATTGCACTAGATCGTTCTTGGCCTAATACGGCAAATTATATTGGGGCAAGACAACGTGGCACAGATACGATAAGGGCAATCTTTCAACCATGTGGGCTTACTTTACCCAAAAATACAGTAGGCACAGTGCAAAAAATTAGTTTTAGTAGCATTCCAGATGTAACTGTTGGTACTAAATCAGTGCCACTAGTGGCTACTTCAGATGCACACCTGCCAGTAGGATTTTATGTTGTTGCAGGACCTGCAATTGTGGAAAATGGGAAGGTTGTGTTTACAAAAATTCCTCCTAAAAGCAAGTTCCCTATTGCTGTAACAGTGGCAGCATGGCAGTGGGGGAGAGGTACAGAACCGAAAGTAAAGATGGCTGAGATAGTAAAGCAAACAATTTTTATTAAAGCACGATAATATATAGCTACACCGTTTATTTTTTCTTAATACTCCAAAAGATAACCGCATCGTCAAACTTGGCAAGTGTGTCTAAGTGCCTATGTTTTTCCATTTCTTGCAATGAAATAATTGCAGGATTATAGAAGTCGTTCGTAAACCAAACAACGTAGTGAGGGTCTTCGTCGTAGTAGTCCTCTAAGTCTTGCTTTTGTGCAGGCTCTGGTAACCTATTGGTAGGCAATTTACTGTAAAAATAAACGGCATCGTTAGCGTTAGAATAGATGTCGTACTGTTGTTTAAAGAAGGCTTGCTTCTTCTCTAAAAACTGTACAATATCACTTTCTTGCCAATCTAGTTCGGTATAGCCAGGTATGCCAGCATCCTTTATCTGATTATGGAGGTCTATTGCAGCAGCTACTTGTTTTATTTGAAATAGAATAAATACTATTGAAAATAAAGTAATGAAAATCAATTTGTAAATATTCTTTTTAATAGATGATATAAAAGTGGGTATCCAGAAACTAATTCCTACCAACAAAGGAATAAATGCTGGTGATAAAAGGCGGTTATTTATTCGCTCGTATTTAGAAATAGTACTTGTTTCGATGATGAACAAAATATAGACTAAAGCAAAAGTTATATTGATTACCTCGAAGGTAACTCGGTGCTTTTGCTTAATGTAATGGTATATAAATAAACCAACAAGGCTTAATAAAACTAATATTCCTGTTGCAAGAGATATTACTGGGCTGTTTGAGGGAAGTTGAAACCATTGCAACACTGTTTCCCCAAAGTATTGAATATTTAACCATAGGGGGGTAATACTCTTTTGCCTAACACCTGTGAAGGTTCCGTTTTCATGTTGGTTTCGGATAAGATTTATCAGTAATAAAAGAATTCCTACAGAAGCATAGACAACTAAGTGCATTAGTTTTTTGTCCCAAAGAATTTTTCTGTGAATGAATATTAACAACAACCCAGTTGCCAAAACACTAATGCCCGCAATGCGTGTATCGCAAGCAACAGCAGTAATTAGTGCAGGTATAAGTAGGTTTTTAAGGGTAGGGGAGAGGAGGTACTCTTTAAGGAAAACAATAAAAAAGTATGCTAGCAAAATAAAGAAAGTCTCACTCCAGAGCATCGTGTAAACATCAAGCAAACAGAAGCAAAAAGGAAGTATGCTAAGTATGCCCAATTTATACCACCTATTATTCAACTGCTGTACAATACATCCGGTAATAAATATGACTAATCCAATTAAGAAGCCATTTAGCCAAGGCGCAATAGATTGTATATCAGCATTAAAAAGAAAAGAAAAGACAGCAAGAAAAGAGGGGTATCCCGCAGGGAAAATGATTAAAGGGGTGTCGTTAAACTCTGTTAATCCATTTCCTCTGCAAATATTGCTAGCAACACCAGCATAAGAAACAGAATCTGGCGACATCCCAATGCAATGATAACTTGTTAGCGTAAAAATAAATGCTGCACCTATTAAGGCCGCAAGAAGAGAATCGTAATTGTTTTTTAAAGTAAGAACAGGCGGTTGTTCCCTCATAAGTTAAGAATGCGATAAGTGCTAAGATATGGGTAAAATAGGGACTAATCTGGATAATACAGAAAATGTAACAGCTAGAAACTTTGGGATAACCCAAAATAACGTTACAAACTATACCTCGGCATAACTTAATTTCCTAAAACTAATGAAATGACACACATAAATTTACCCACATAATCAAAGAATCATTAATTTGGCGGTGTATTAGCATTTTAATCTTTTACATTTGCCGACTTACTGACTTCGATTGAGATTTGTAGTATGATTGGCAAGACTAAGAACCTTAAATAATTTAATTCCTTGCTCCGGCAAGGGTAAGTATAAACAAAATGACAAGAATAATAGGTGTAGCGAATCAAAAAGGAGGTGTGGGGAAAACAACAACCGCAATAAATGTGGCGGCAAGTCTTGCTGTACTTGAATACAAGACATTGTTGGTAGATGCAGATCCGCAAGCAAATAGTACCACAGGTACTGGTTTTGATTTGCATAATATTACCAGCAGTTTGTATGATTGTATGGTTAATAATGTTAAGGCAGAGGATGTAATTCTTAAAAGTGACATCCCTCATTTAGATGTTCTTCCTAGTCATATTGATTTGGTAGGGGCTGAAATTGAGATGATAAACTATCCCAACAGAGAAAATGTGATGAAAAAAATACTTGATGTAGTAAAGGACAGGTATGATTTTGTTATTATAGATTGCTCACCATCATTAGGACTTATTACTGTTAACTCATTGGTTGCTTCTAATGCCGTGATTGTACCTGTTCAGTGTGAGTTTTTTGCGTTAGAAGGACTTGGTAAATTATTGAATACCGTAAAGATTGTACAAAGCAGATTGAATCCTAACTTACAAATTGAAGGTATTTTGATGACTATGTATGATGGAAGGTTACGTTTATGTAATCAGGTAGTAAGCGAATTGAGAAGGCACTTTGACGACTTGGTTTTTGCTACAATCATTCATAGAAATAGTAAGCTTAGTGAAGCACCAAGCGTAGGAAAACCTGTTATTCTGTATGATGCTGACAGTAAGGGCGCAAATAACTATCTTAATCTGGCTAAAGAAATCTTGCAAAAGAACGAGATGACAAAAATGACAAATGAGGAAAGGATTTTAGTGTAGAATTAAGCTCAAATACAAAAACTTCTATTCAACTGGTTTTTAATAATTAAACAAACATGAGCTAATAGCTAATTGCTAAAGGCTGAAAGCTACAAATAAGATGGCATCACCCAAATTAAAGCAAGATTTACTTGGCAAAGGCATTCGCTCTTTGTTGAACAACATAGAGACTGATTTACAGACTACAGAAGGTAAACTTAAAAGTGAGGTTGTAGAGCAGGCAATTACTTCGCAGCGTATTCCTCTAGAAAAAATTGTATTAAACCCTAAACAACCTCGCCGAGATTTTGACGAAGTAGCACTGCACGAGTTAGCTGCATCCATCAAGTTGCACGACATTATCCAACCGCTTACTGTAACTAAACTTGCCGACGGAAAGTTTCAGTTAATAGCTGGTGAAAGGCGTTTTAGGGCAAGTAAACTAGCTGGCTTGCAAGATGTTCCGGTTTATGTCCGTCAGGCTAATGATAATGAGCTATTAGAGCTAGCCTTATTAGAAAACCTACAGAGAGAAAATCTCAATGCAGTGGAAATTGGGCTTAGCTACAAACGAATGATGGAAGAGCTAAACTTTACCCAAGAACAAGTTGCGGAACGTATGGGTAAAGAGCGAAGTACAGTGACCAATTACATTCGTTTGCTTAAACTTCCCCCAGATATTTTATTATCTATCCGTAATGGTGGTCTTTCCATGGGCCATGCAAGAGCGTTAATAAATATTGATACCGTAGACAAGCAACTGTTTGTATTTCATGAGATCAAATCTAAAGAGTTAAGTGTTCGTCAGACAGAGGAACTTGTTAGAAATCTATATAAAACAGATAAGCCAGCACAAGCGAAAAATAGTGCAGGTTTACCGCCTGCTTATAAAAAGATTGAGGATAACTTAGCTTCACATTTCAGTACTAAAGTAAAGATGGTTGTTGGAAAGAATGGAACTGGAAGTATCACACTTGAATATTTTTCTTTAGAAGAATTGAACAAGATATTAGATCAAATGAACGTTGTTGTTAGTTAACACTTCATGCTATTGAATCGTATTATATTATATCTTTTCTTTTTACTACTTTCTAATTGTTATTTATCAGCGCAGGTTGATACATTGCAAAAGAACACAGGTAAGAATTACTTCACTGCCAAGGATTCCTTAAATGGAATGGTGGCAAAAGATGTGTCAGTAAGCAAAAAGCATAAACCCAGAATAGCTACACAACGCTCTGCTTTATTTCCAGGATGGGGGCAAGCCTACAACAGAGAATACTGGAAGATTCCTCTTGCTTGGATTGCGGTAGGAATACCCGCTTATACTTTCTTTTACAATAATAGTTATTACAAAAAGACAAAGTTTGCTTACAGTGCAAGATATAAGGAATCCATAAACCCAAGTGATACGGGTGAAATACACTTAATTGATCCTCAACTTAAAAATTTTGATTTATATTCCTTAGAGACTTACAGAAATTCATTTAGAAAAGATAGGGACTATTCAATTCTGTGGTTTGCTATCATGTGGGGTGTTAATGTGGTAGATGCCACCGTTTTTGCACACCTTAAGGACTTTGATGTTAGTAGCGATTTAAGTATGCATGTACGCCCATCGCTTAATATTGTTAATGGTAGTCCGAATGTAAGTTTTGCCATCAATACCACAAAACCCCAACATAAACTTAGTAGTTTATACAAGTATTAAGCGTATTCGTCACTAAATGAAATTAAAATAGAAAAATTAATGAAAATAGCATTGATAGGTTATGGCAAAATGGGAAAGGCTATAGAAGAAATAGCATTAGAAAAAGGGCATGAAATCATACTTAAATTGGATATATCCAATCCTGAAGATTTTACTACAGAAAACCTTAGCAAATGCGACGTTGCTATTGAGTTTACAAGCCCTCATAGTGCCGTAGAGAACCTAAAGAAATGTTTTGCTGCTGGTTTGCCTGTTGTTTGTGGCAGTACAGGATGGCTGGCAGAATGGGATGCGATAGTAAAAGATTGCAATGATAATAATGGCGGGTTGGTATATGCCAGTAATTATAGCATAGGTGTTAATTTGTTTTTCGAGCTGAATACATACCTCGCTAAGTTGATGAATAAACACAAAGGATATGAAGTTTCTTTAGAGGAAATACATCATACACAAAAGAAAGATTCCCCAAGTGGCACAGCTATAACCCTGGCAGAACAGGTGTTGGCAAACATAACTACCAAAAAGCATTGGGTGAACCATTTAAGTGATGATGCCGAAGAGTTGGAAATTATTAGCGAAAGGATTAATCCAGCACCAGGTATTCATAAGATAAAATATCAATCTTCTATTGATGATATCGAGATAATTCATACTGCCCACAACCGTAAAGGGTTTGCGGGTGGTGCTGTCTTGGCAGCAGAATTTATAGTTGGCAAACAGGGAATATTCAACATGAAACAAGTGTTAGGCTTATAGTAATCCTGTCTCGTCCTAAAAAAAGTTTACATGTTTGTTATATAATCCTGTGATAAGTTTACGGGTGTTTTTAATCCTGCAATTGGTTTACAATAGTAGGTTGTTTTCAAGAATAGTTCTTTGATAATCTTTCTGTTTTATTTGTTTCTCTTGATTGATCAACTTCATTTGGTGTGGCATATCCATGCTCGTGTATGGTCTTTGGGCATTGGACAAGTCCACCACATCCTTTAATAATGCTTTTGCATCTTTGATATTATCCACCTGATAGGTTTCCAGATACTCGCCTTTCATGATGCCATTTATCCTTTC
>JANYEX010000276.1 GCA_025359725.1 Chitinophagaceae bacterium
ACTAACAAAGTATTTGAGAAGCTGGAGGATTTGCAGAAATTCATGGATGATATCATTCAAAAGTATTTGGACATAGAGAGGATAAAATCAATAACCCATACGACTACTTATGCAACCCCTACTTATAAGACTTTTATTAAGTAAATTGGTATAAGATTGTAGCAAACACAACTAAGATTGTAGCAATCTTAGGTATGATTTGCCTGTTTTGGTATCCTCTAACACTTGTTTGTTGTTAAGGTTATTTCAATTAAAAAACAATTCTTATGTTTGTGCCCTTACTGAAAAGGAAATGGTGTCTTCCTAATTAACCGCCCTAAAAAGCTGATGGCGCCTGGTTTTGAATGTAGATGGATAACATTTAATCAGGAAAATTATGAGTATTACTAAACAAAAGTCCCCAGCAAAAAGAATATCCCTGAGCTTACGTCTGTTCTTTAGGCAATACGCCGCTACCCCCTATATACTTAAATGGCTGCTAATATGTACTATAATAGGCAGTTGTATAGGTACGGCCTCTGCAGGTTTTTTACAATCTTTAGAATGGGTTACCAACTTCCGCGAATCGCATTTGTGGCTCATTGCCTTGTTGCCTATCGGCGGTTTTGCTATTGGATTACTCTATAAACACCTAGGAAAAGACATAGAAGCCGGTAATGATTTATTGATTGATTCGATTCACAACCCAAAAGAAATCATCCCCTTCAGGATGGCACCTTTCGTTTATTTAGGAACAATGGTTACGCATTTATTAGGTGGTTCCGCCGGACGAGAAGGGACAGCCCTGCAAATGGCGGGCGCTATTGCCGACCAGTTTAGTAAACCATTCCGCCTTACAGAAAGTGAGCGAAAGATATTATTAATTAGTGCCATTGCAGGAGGTTTTGGTTCTGTATTTGGAACGCCACTGGCGGGAGCCATCTTTGGATTGGAAGTATTTTTAATAGGCCGATTAAAGTACGATGCCATTTTCCCAGCTTTTGCCACCGCCACCATTGCTGATTTGGTTACCAAGCTTTGGCAAACCCACCACACGCATTATAAAATAGATTTTATACCCGCCATTTCAGCTTCTAATCTATTCTACGCTATCATTGCTGGCATTGCCTTTGGTTTGTGTGCTGCCACTTTTAGTAAGGTTATTCATTATGTAACTGCTTTTTTCAAATCAACAATTGCCTATCCCCCACTCCGTCCTGTCATTGGGGGAATTATTGTAGCATTGGCGGTTTGGGCTATAGGTACGACTAAATATATTGGGTTGGGTATTCCTACCATTGTTGCTTCTTTTGGTGACCACCTGCCGCCTTATGATTTTGCTTTGAAGATGGCTTTCACTATTCTAACCTTAGCAGCAGGTTTTAAGGGTGGCGAGGTAACGCCTTTGTTTTTTATTGGTGCCGCACTAGGCAATGCGTTATCTTATTTTGTTCCATTACCAACAGGGTTATTAGCAGGGATGGGTTTTGTGGCAGTATTTGCTGGGGCTACCAATACTCCATTAGCGTGTAGTATTATGGCGATGGAATTGTTTGGTAGTAGCTGCGGCGTTTATGTTGCTATTGCCTGTGTGGTATCGTATCTTTTATCAGGGCATAATAGTATCTATCAAAAGCAAGTAGTCGGTGAGCCCAAAGTAAAAACCCTTAGCCACCAAACAAATCTAACATTAAAAGACATTTGGAAAAAAAAGTAAAAGTAGTTTCCCGTTCTATTTAAAAGAAAAACTACTTCAACAATTGATTGATAGTTTTCACAAGCTCCTTACTATTAAAAGGCTTAGTTATAAAAGCTTGAGCCCCAACTGACATTCCCTTATTTTTATCTACCACATCTGCCAAAGCCGTAAGAAGAATAACAGGAATATCTCTGTAGGATATGTTCTCTTTTAATAATTTCAGGAATTGAAAACCATCAATATCACCCATCATTACATCGCTAATAATTAAATTGGGTTTATTTAAGGCAATTATTTCAAGTGCTTCTCTGGCACCAGTGGCTCTTAGGGTTGAAAAGCCATATAGTTCAAGTATTAAAATAATGTTCTGCAGTAACATATAGTCGTCGTCGACTACTAAAATTGTTTTTTGGGGCATCTTATATTAATAAGGTATTTTGATTGAGAAGATGGTACCAGAATCTAGTCTGCTTCTAATACTTACCGAACCTTTGTGCTGATCAACAAAATATTTTACAACTACCAGCCCTATTCCCGTTCCGTTTATGTTACCCACATTTCTACCCCTAGAAAAAGAAGAGAACAGTTTTTCAACATCATCTGGATGAATACCAATACCGTAATCTATTACAGAGAAAGTAACAAAACTATCGCTATATCTAACCCTTAACTTAGGCGATGGCTTATTTGCAGAATACTTAAAGGCATTATCCAATAAGTTTTGAAGGATATGCCTTAGCATTTTTATACCAAAAGGGAAAACCTTTTCCTTACCTCTTATAGATAATTCAAGATTTCTGTTGTCTTTCCAAGGTAGGTAAGATTTCTTTGTTATATCATCTAAGAAGCTAAGAAGAGAGATTGCTTCTGGATTAAATTCAATCTTTCCTGCTTCAATTTTACTGATAACTAGTATATCATTCATGAAGGCAGTCATCCTTTCTACTTCACTCAGAATATGGTTAGCATAAGTTTCTATTTCTTCCTTAGGCTTTCCATTAGCAAGCATCATCTGGATTAGCTCAGCACAAGATGAAATAATAGCAAGAGGTGTTCTCATTTCATGAGAGACCATATTTACAAAAGCGGATTTGAGTTCATTAAGCTCCTTTTCACGCTTAACAACCTCTAACAAGTTTTCTTCCATGTTAACTTCTCTAGTTATATCTCTTAATATCGCCACAATTCCACTTTGTTTATTTTCGTTAGCTAATCCCCCTTTTTTTATACTATAGTTGTACCATTCATTATTGTCACTTAGTTTACCTCCAACAACATCATTCTCACCAGACATTATAGAGAATAAGTTTTTATAGAATTCGTACTTTTTAAATGTTATAAAATTAAATATAGATGAGTCTTCAACTTCTTTAAGTGAAAAATGGTTATCAAAAGCTTTGTTAGCATAAGTAATGTTCAAATCTTCATTTGCAATTACAACAGCCTCGCTTATACTGTCCAAAGCATCGTTGTATTGATTAATAAGCTCCTTCAAGTCTTTTTCGGCAGCCTTTTCTTTAGAAATATCAAACGAATAAGCAATTACCTTTTCAACCTTACCATTATTATCTAAAAACGGATAAAAAGTAGTTTTAGTATAGCAAGTCTTTCCAAGTAAATTTGTTCCATCCAATTCAAACTCACTTACAACACCTTCATTTATCGTTTTATCCAAATATTCTTCGCGGGTTGAATAATTATCACTTTGGATACTAAAATATTTAAAAAACTCTGAAACAGTTCTACCAATAATAAAGTTTCTTTTATTAGCATCCTGCAAAGCATATTCATTTACGAATAGATACCTCTTTTCAGAATCAATAATCGCAATATTAATGGGTATATTAAAGAATATTTCCTCGAAAGAGAACTGACCAGTATTTGAAGTATTAACCTCAATTTTATCCTTCAATTGAGAAGTTTCTTTATAAACCCATAAATGACCAGCAAGAATATTGTTAATTATTATAGGTGTATAGTCCCTGTAAATAACCCGACCATCTCTTAAATAAACCTCTTCTTTAGCAATTAAAGTTCCTTCCTCAATAATTTCTTCAATTCTATATATAAACTTTGAGGGATTTTTAAACTGAAAACTAGCGGCAATTATTCCTTCTTCACAATTAGAACCAATTACTGATTCGAGCGGGAATTTTATTTTAAATAAATTACAGAAAGCTGGATTTACAAATTCAACAATCCTGTCTTTGGATTCAAAGAGTATAGCGTCGCTGAAACTATTTAAAATTAGCTTCAACTTGCTTATCTCATGATTATATAAAGATTGATTATCCATTTAATAGTTAAGGCATTTACTTTTTTAGCACTTTGGCTAGTAACTCTGATTTTGATCGTACACCAAGTTTTGTATATACATTTTTAATATGGTCATTTACAGTTGTAGCAGATATTCCTAGAGCATAAGAAATCTCTTTATACGTTAGACCTTTCAACATCTCATCAACAACATCTTTTTCCCTTGCAGTCAAACTTTCAGTAATATCTATAAAAGACTCCTGTGGTCTATAAATTTTATTAAACAACTTCGAGGCAACTTGTGGTGTTATTAAGGAGCCACCGTTGCGAATTATATCAATATTATCTATTAAATCCTGCACCTTAAATGGCTTTAATAAATAGCCATTAGCTCCACGTTGAATACAGTCAAATATTATGTTCTCATCGTCATTGCCTGTAATTACAACAATATGAGCATCAAGCCAGTGCTTACGTATATAGGTTATTCCTTCTAGTCCTGATATACCTGGAAGACCCAAATCAATAAATACAATATATGGTTCTTCAGTTATGGAAACGATTTCTAAAAACCCTTCTACACTGTGTAAAGAAAAACTGAGAACTACATCTGTTTGCATTGTAATGCATTCTTCAATATTTCTTCTCAATGAACGATCATCTTCTATAATCCCAAAAGAAATCATATTTAAAATGTTTATATATTAAAAATACGATTTTTTATCTAATTGATAAATAAAGTTTCTTTGACAGAAAAAAGTTCTATATCAGAAACACCATAGGAAGGGAATAAAGAACAGATTTAAGAAAGATAATCTCTTGAAATTTCTACAATTTAAGTTGTAAAATTGCTTTTTTTTCCACAAAAAACCAACCCCCTTAAATTAGGGGGGATTTTTCTAAACTTCAAATCGTTTGATTGCTTAATTGCAAACAATTCCAAAAAAACTACTAATTCATCAATGAAACAAAGTGATCAAACAAATAACGGCTATCATGTGGCCCTGGTGTAGCTTCTGGGTGGTATTGTACACTAAAAGCAGGTCTGTCTTTTAATTTGATTCCTTCTATACTTTCATCATTTAGATTAACATGAGTGACTTCAATGTTATCATTGCTTAAAACCGCCTTAGAATCAATTCCAAATCCATGATTTTGAGTCGTTATCTCGCAGATACCTGTTATGATATTCTTTACAGGGTGATTTAACCCTCTATGGCCATGGTGCATTTTAAAAGTACTAATACCACTTGCAAGAGCAATAAGTTGATGACCTAAACAAATACCAAAAACGGGTATCTTTTCATCCAAAACTTCCTTAACTGTCTCTACTGCATAAGGCATAGCTGCTGGATCTCCTGGTCCGTTTGAAATAAAATATCCTGTTGGTTGAAATTCCTTTAATCTTTTTAATGTTGTTTTGGCTGGATGCACCCTTACATGAATACCTCTTTCTACTAAACATTTCAATATGTTCTTCTTTATTCCAAAATCTAACACAGATACTTTCAAAGCAGAAGATGGATTTCCCAACTCGTACTCCTCTTGTGTGCTAACAGTACTTGCCAATTCCAACCCATCCATGTCTGGACATTTAGCTAAGATATTCTTAAGCTCTTCAAGGTCGAATATTTCAGATGATATAACACAATTCATTGCACCTTTGGCTCTAATATGCGTAACAAGTGCTCTAGTATCAATATCGTCTATTGCAATAATATTATTCTTAATTAGGTAAGCATCTAAAGTATCGGTTGCTTGAAACCGACTAAAATCACTTTCTAAGTTTCTAGCTATAAGCCCGTTGATTTTTACAGAATCACTTTCTACATCAGTATCTTTTATACCATAGTTACCAATATGAACATTATTCATAATTAGAATCTGTCCAGTATAACTAGGATCCGTAAATACTTCTTGGTATCCAGTCATTCCAGTATTAAAGCAAACTTCACCAGTTGTAACTCCTGTTTTTCCAAATGCCTTTCCATAAAACTCTTCGCCATCTGCAAGCATTAGAACTGCTTTTTTCGATAATTTACTTGTCATTTTTTCAGTTTTACTATTTATAAATTATTACTAGTATAAAAAAAAGCAAAATCATAAGATTTTGCTTTTTTTATACTAGTAATATAATTTAATCATTTTTGTATGAAGTTCCTTATATATACTCTAAATATTCAGGTTTGCAACAATCACTACCTTATTTTCAACGTAAAATTTAATATATGAATATTGCAAACCTGAATGTAGTTAGTATAAAATAATTCTTACACTACATTGCTTGACCCCTCTGCCGCTTCATTTTCAACTTCAACAACAGTTTCTGCTTCTTCTACAGCCGATACTTCAGACTTTTTTGCACGTCCACGACGTGTTTTCTTTGTAGCTTCTGAAGTACCTTCGACAATTTGGTTGTAAACATCATTGAAATCAACAAACTCTATCAATGCCTTTTCAGCATTATCCCCAGTTCTGATACCTAACTTAATTATACGAGTATAACCACCTGGTCTAGAAAGAATCTTAGGGGCAATAACTGTGAATAGTTCTTTAACAGCATCCTTGTTTTGCAAGTGAGAGAAAACAATTCTATGTTGATGACTAGTAGATTCCTTTGTCTCAGTTTTCTTTGCTTTTGTTACCAAAGGCTCAATAGTTGTACGAAGAGCCTTGGCTTTAGCTAAAGTTGTTACAAGCCTTTTATGCATAATAAGCTGTGAAGACAAATTGCTAAGCAATGATTTTCTATGTGCCTTCTTACGTCCTAAATTATTAATCTTATCGCCGTGACGCATAATATTTAATTTTTAAATTACAATTTATGTTTTAGAATCAATCCAAAAGTTATGTTAGAGAAGAACAATTTAATCTAAATTATCCAATCCCATTTTAATCAAATCCATTCCAAAACTCAAGCCTCTTTCAATCAATACTTGTTCAATTTCAGAAAGAGATTTTTGTCCAAAATTTCTAAACTTCATCAAATCTTCTTGCTCATACTGAACAAGTTCGCTTAATGAATTGATTTTAGCTGCTTTCAAACAGTTGAATGCCCTAACTGACAAATCTAGATCTTCGAGAGGTGTTTTAAGTACCTTTCTTAGTTGTAAGATTTGCTCATCAACAATATCATCTTTTTTTTCTTCCTTAGAATCGAAGGTGATATTTTCATCTGTGATAATCATCAGATGTTGAATAAGAATACGAGAAGCTTGCTTTACCGCATCTTCTGGATGAATTGTACCATCAGTAGCTACATTAAGGATTAACTTTTCGTAGTCAGTTCTTTGTTCCACACGATAGTTTTCGATTGAATAATTCACATTTTTTATTGGAGTATGAATTGAATCAATTGAAATATAACCAAAAGCACCATCTTTTACTTTATTCTCTTCAGCGGGTACATAACCACGTCCTTTGGAAACAGTTAATTCAATATCAATCTTAGACGTGGAATCCATTAAACAGATCACCAAGTTTGGGTTCATTACAGCAAAATACTGTGAAGCCTCACCTATCATTCCCGCTGTGAACTCAGTTTGTCCTTTCACAGACAAACTAATCTTTTCGCTAGAAAAATCAACATCACTTGTAGACTTAAATCTAACTTGCTTTAGGTTCAAAATCATTTCCGTTACATCTTCTGTAACACCTTTCACAGTTGCGAATTCATGATCAACGCCTTCTATTTTAATCCCAGTTATTGCAAATCCTTCAAGACTATTCAGTAATACCCTACGCAATGCATTACCTATCGTTAGTCCGTATCCTGGTTCTAGAGGACGGAATTCAAACTCACCATCAAAATCAGAAACTTTCTGAAGAACTATTTTATCAGGTTTTTGAAAGTTTAATATCGCCATATTGTGAAGTGTTATACTATTATTGTTTAGTAAGCCGAAGGCTTACGTGAATCTAATTTGTTAATCTTATGCTGTTAGCATCAGATCGACGAAATACTATTTAGAGTAGAGTTCTACAATCAATTGCTCCTTGATGTTTTCAGGAACGCTTTCTCTTTCAGGGTAGCTAATAAAAACACCAGTTTGCTCAGCATCATTCCAATCAACCCAACTAAACTTTGGATTTTTACCTTTACGCTTGCCAATAATTGAATTGTTAACCAAACTCTTGTTTTTGTAACCGATGATATCACCCGGCTTGCAAGAATATGAAGGAACATTCATTACATCACCATTGATAGTGATGTGCTTGTGGGCTACTAATTGTCTTGCTTCTGGGCGACTAGCAACAAGTCCTAATCTGAATACTGTGTTATCTAATCTTGCTTCGAGAAGTTTGATGAGGTTTTCACCTTTTACACCCTTCATTTTTGAAGCTTCAACGAAAGTCTTTCTAAATTGTCTTTCTAATACACCGTAAGTGTACTTAGCCTTTTGTTTTTCTCTTAACTGTAAGGCATATTCACCAAGAGTTTTCCTTTTTCTTGTGGCACCATGTTGGCCGGGAGGATTACTGTTTTTGGTTAACCACTTGCCGTTGCCTAGGATAGGCTCACCGTAGATTCTCGAAATTTTTGTTTTTGGTCCAATGTATCTTGCCATAATCAACTATTTTTGATTTTTTAATTAATGAAGATTGCTTGTGAAAAAATCATAAAAACTAAATCAAACTTCATGTATGAGTAAAGCTTGTAAGCATAATTACAGGCAAATAAAAACACTATACCCTTCTCGCTTTGGGAGGTCTGCATCCATTATGAGGGACAGGTGTAATATCTTTGATTATTGTAACGTCGATACCACTTTGTGCAATTGCACGGATAGCACCTTCACGACCAGAACCTGGTCCTTTCACGTAAACATCAACTCTTTTCAATCCAGCATCAATTGCTACTTTAGCAGCATCAGAAGCAGCCATTTGGGCAGCATAAGGGGTATTCTTTTTCGAACCTCTAAAGCCCATTTTACCAGCTGAAGACCAAGATATAACCTGACCTTGTTTGTTAGTAAAGGCAATGATTATGTTATTGAAAGTTGCACTGATTCTTACTTCGCCAGTAGATTCTACCTTAACAATTCTTTTTTTTGCAGCAGCTTTTGCGCTATTTTGTGCTTTTGCTTGTTTAGCCATAACTTATAATATATTAGCCTTATTGAAGACTTTTACTTTTTATATTTGAGTGATACAAATCATAAAACTAGGTTACTAACACTTACTTTTTAGCAACTTTTTTCTTACCTGCAACAGTTTTACGTTTACCTTTTCTAGTTCTACTGTTTGTTTTGGTACGTTGACCACGAACAGGAAGACCCTTTCTGTGACGAAGACCGCGATAACAAGCAATATCGAGCAAACGCTTAATATTCATTTGAGTTTCGCTTCTGAGCGCACCTTCTACTTTAAATTCTGAGTTGATGAGGTTACGAATAGCTGTTTGCTCATCGTCATTCCATTGATTAACTTTCTTATCCAAAGGAATTGAAGCTGCGTTCAAAATTTCGCGAGACCTACTACGACCAATTCCGTAGATGTAAGTTAATCCAATTTCGCCTCTTTTATTTTTTGGTAAATCTATACCAGCAATACGTGCCATCTATCAATAAGTGTTTAATATGAATACTTTAATGAAATAGTTATAAACTAACCTTGACGTTGTTTGAATCTAGGGTTTTTTTTGTTTATAACGTAAAGCTTTCCCTTGCGCTTTACAATCTTGCAGTCTGCACTACGCTTTTTTATAGCTGCTCTAACTTTCATTATAATTTATTTTACTTTAATGTTTACTTTTTGCATCCTAGAACCCTATTTGTACCTAAAATTAATTCGCCCTCTACTTAAATCATAAGGACTCATTTCAACACCTACTTTGTCGCCAGGTAGGATTCTTATGTAGTGCATCCTCATTTTCCCAGAGATGGTAGCGAGTATCTCATGACCATTCTCCAGCTTTACCCGAAACATGGCATTACTCATCGCTTCTATAATCTGTCCGTCCTGTTTTATTAATTGTTGTTTAGACATACTTTTTTTCGGGCTGCGAAGATAAGGGTATCTTTGTATAAACAATAAGAATCTTTAAAAAAATTTTCACATTCCACTTCTTTTTTTTATATCATTGACCAAATCTCCTTTTTTATACTTTTTCACACCCACAGACAACTAAAAATAAGTATTTTTCCTCTTCGATAACTATAAATTCGTTTCATTCCTGTAACTATAAAAAGGCTCAGAGACTCAATTATTAATCCTAGCTTTAATATCAATTTCACTCTTATCGCTATTTTAGTCTCAAAAATAAATATTATCAGACTACAAATGCAGTGAAGAGAATGGCGTCATATTAATTCAATTTTGCCCCTCATCTATCCTCATTTCTTTAATAAGTTCATTAAACCAATATCTAATAACCTAGATAATATTTAATTAATCTAACTCTTAAATAAATCTTCTTCCTTTATAAGGTGTTGTTTCAATTCAAGTCTATCTTTAGTTAAATATCTACTAATCAATTACTTGCTTCACAAATTAGTCTGCTTGATTAAACCCAAAATGCACTCACACCCAACTTTATACCAAGTTGATACAAGGTTCTTATGCTCACAAGGATGGCGTTTGACCACTTAACTAACCTAATAGTTCGAACTATAGACCTTACTCATTGCCTTTGAAACCTCCATTTACAAATAATCGGGGGCTTTTATCGTGACTAGTACTATTATTTTCGCTAATTATACTACTCTCTCTAGAAATGACCTATTCTTGTGCTCATAAGACCTTTGCACGTGAGCATAAGAATGAGACAATCGTACCATTACCAACCAGACTCGTTAGCTACTATCTTGAGGAAACGAGTATTAGCCTTGCTTATTTATGAGAATATTTGTAAATCGAGAAGAGATTGGTTATCCCAACTATTAAATAAAAAGATGCTACCCCAATTACTCGAGGTAGCATCCCTATTCAACATTTAAACCTCTTTATTCTTTAACAAACTTATCCATCAGCTTATTGCCTTTTTCGTCTGTAAGCTCAAGCATATAAATTCCTCCAGCTAGGTTTATAGCATCCAAGGTTAGCTCATTTCCATCAATCAAAACATTAGCCTGACTGTGGGCAACAATACCAGCAATAGTTATAATGCGAACCTTATAAGTGCCATTTAAGCCATTATTTAGTGTTACTTTCAGCTTGTCATGAACTGGGTTTGGATAGATAGAAATAGTGGCTAGTGGCAAATTGTTAGTGTTTAGTTTAACCACATTACTGTACTTATAACTGCCATCCACACCTATTGCTCTAATGCGATAGTACAGCATTGCACTAGCAGGGATATTAGTATCCTGCACCTGATAAGTGCTAGACGCGGTAACCTTAACTGCCGCAATTGCCTTGAAGTTTACACCATCAGTACTTCTTTCTACACTGTAAGAAGAAATACTGGATTGATCTGCCATAAGCCACTTAACAGCCACAGCTGTACCGCTTTTATTTGCAGTAACACTAGCAAAATTTACAGGCAATGGCTTAGCACCACCCAATATTATTAAGAACCGTTTATTACCCTGACTTAAGGTATCGGAAGTAATATTGAATGCATAAGTAGGATTACTTCTGATGTCCTCAGCAATACCGCGGAATTTATCAATCAATATGATTTTTTGAGATGGGCCTATTGATTCAACATCACTAAATGATAACGTAAAGCTACCCGCAGTCTTACTGGTTAAACCCAACTCTGAAGTATCAGCAACTGTTGCATCTGGATGCGTAGCAATTGCCAGTTTATCACTTCCTTTTAATGATACCAATACTTGGCTAGCATTATTAAAGGTAATAGCATCCCAATTAGGGTTGTAGTCTCTTGTACCTTCAGAATTGTAGCGAATGAGAATTTCATCCAAAGTACTATTAGTAGCCGACATTAATCCTACCCTTATTGTTTTGGTAGTGTTTGCACCAAAGTATTTGGTATTAGGAATCAATCCACTAACCTTATGACTCTCATGGAAAGTAACGCTACCACTAGTATTTGCTTCAACAAAGAAAGCCTGCCCTATTGCAATATAATCACCGTGCGTATTGTCGTAGCCAGTAGCACCATTTACAATAGCACCTTGTGAGAAGGTAGTGTAGTTGCCATTGCCAAACGGACTGAACGTCCACATTTTATTATTGGTAATACTGTTGCTTAGTTGGAAAGCAGTATAACTTATCTGGCTAGGATAAGGATTTGCTAACAATGTGTAGGCATGTATGCTAGGGTTATTAAGCGCAACGGTTACATTGCCCGTAGTTAATGTTCCAGTTGCACTCAAAGTAACAGCCTCGGGAGCCAATGGTGAACTAGTGGCTAGCTGATTAGCACACGTCGTATTAGGGCTATTTCTATTACCACGAATATTGACTGAGTAACCAGTGCCAGGCGTTAGATTCGTACTCTCCGAATTAGGAACACTAGTGTAGCGGCTACCTTTTACTGGGGTAGGAACATAAGTGTACATACTTGGTGTGTTAGTTATGGTAACATCAAAACCATTGCTGTTGTATTTATCAGTAGTACCCCCATCACCAGCAGTACTACCACAAGGTGTGCCACCAGTACCCACACCCGTTATGTAAATTTGTTGTTGCCAAGCATTACGTATGCTTTGGGATACTGGGCTACCTATAAAGCTGTATTTACGTGCACTTTTTGCGGTTATGTAGCGTTGCACTGTTACATTGCCAGTAATAGAACCCAATACCTGATCTACTCTACCCGTACCCGTACTATCGGATAGCAGAATAAGGTTACCAGCAGAGGCTAAAGTGCCTGTGGTTGATGTCATTGTGCCATGAATATTCAAAGCATTACCCAAGGTTACTGTACCAGAACTATTAATTTTAAGATTCCTCAATCTGTTGGAAGTACCAAGCGTAGATTGATCAAAATATAGCGTGCCAGTTCCTGCTACAATCATACTAGAACTATCAGAACCAGTGATTACCCCAGTACCAGAAATTGGTCCATTAAGTGTAAGGGTATCATTAGTGCCAATTGCACAACTAGCACCAGAACTAACAGTAAAGTTGCTGGCAACAGTAACTGGTTGATTGATAGTAACAACGGAAGCAGTAGCGTTTCCAATCTGTAGTTTGTTGATATTATTGGTAAATGTTCCAACTGGAATTAATTGTGCCGAAGTACCATAGAAGATTACGGTAGCATTGGAAGAAGAAGCATCAACATTACCACCGATGCTAATCAATCCTCCACCAAGTGCCAAGGATTTGGTAGAAGAGGTAGGTTTAAATAACAAAGTGCCAGACTGTAGAGTAAGATTTCCCAATAAAGACATTTGAGTAAATAAAGTAACGCCAGG
>JANYEX010000031.1 GCA_025359725.1 Chitinophagaceae bacterium
GCAAGTGCATTGCCCTTATCAAATCCTTGTTACCCTTCTTCGAGATGGATGGCTTTCCTTTCACCGAAGTACCCGATTGTTTTTCCCTCACACCAAGCCCTGCATAGCTTACCAGTTGTTTCTTGTTTCGTATTAGTTCAAATCCGTTTGTCTCACCAAGTATGGTTGATGCTGTCAACAAACCAATCCCTGTAATAGAACATATCAACAGCACGATTGCTTGCGTTTCACTGTCCGTGATTATCAATTCGGACACCTCTACCATGATTTCCTTCAACTGCTCGCCTATCAGTTCAAGCCTAGCCGTCTCTCTTTTGATACTTTTTTGTTAGATTTTGCACCAACCTTTTCTGCATTCAACTGGTTCTTTATTACTGTACTCTCGTTCATCAATTGCCCCTTTCACGTGTAAGTTGTTGCAATTTTCAGTAGATACCTTTGGGTAGTTCCCAATTGCCCCGTTTCCTTTCTAGTCCAAACATCGCGATGGCTTCTGATGCCGTTTTGTCTGTCACAGTCTTCACATTCAGCGTCCTAGCATAATTGCTGATTTTGTTGGAAACGATGATGTGTACATCCAACCCCTTGTCATGCAAAAAATAGGCAAACGATTCATGATAAACGCCCGTGGCTTCCATTATATACCTCACCCGAATGCTTTCATCAGTCAATTTTGCCACCCAGTCCAACAAGGTAGAAAAGCCCTTCGCTGTATTTTCAAAGGTCTTGTGTACTACAAATTCTGGTGTCCAGTTGTCGTACATATTACCTAAATAAACCACCAATTCATCCTGAGCCACATCTACGCCCAGTACTAGTTTTACTAATTTTTGCATCATTATCTGTTTTCCCTAAAATGATTCAAGTGAAAAATCCTCCTTCGTTTTGTCTACTGGTTGGATATTCTGGATGTTGCAACCCGCACAACTCCTTACATTCTGTTCAAACTCAAAGAGATAAAAAAGGGTGAGGTGATATCTACTGTAGAACATACTACACGAGTTGTTTAGGAACATAACACTCTCACCCTTTTCACTTGAAAAAACAAATTTATTGATAAATGAAAACACGCTTATTTTTTAAAAAATAAATATAGGAGGTTCTTAGAAAAAATAGCACTGTTGTTGAAAGTATAAAAAGAAAAGGCCACATAGAAGTACTACTTCGTAGCATTGACCTACAGCTTATGAAAAGAAGTTATATAGAGTAGCAGGAAACATAGAACGCTAACTGTTCCATGTTTTATATGTTGAGGAAAAAAACAAGTGTTGCAAACCAGAATGTGATGAGTATAAACAAGGTTGTTAGTGTATAGAATCCTTTTTTTTTGGAAATTTCTAAAGTAAAATTGTTGGTTTTCAAATATCCTCATCGGAGGGTCAAATACCACTAGTGTTCGAAACCTTTATATCTCATTTAGTTGTCAGATCTTACAATTACAAAGGATTTAACCTAATCAAAACCTTCATAAATACAAAACTAAGGGTATTTATAATCCTTCATTCAAACCAAGCTAAACACTGGAAATCTTCCCAAAAAACCTTTTCTCTAGTTCTTTTTTCCTTTTAATTATTAACTGCCAATTATCAGTTTTCCTAATTAATGGTCAGTTATTCAATAACTATTGCAAGATGTTTAGAAGCTATTATTAGCAAACTAAAATTTATCTATTTGTGTCCAAAAGCTATCTATTTTTGTCCATATCCTAGTTTATTTAGACATAAAAGGCAAGCTTTTGTACGTAAAAAGACAAATATTACCCATTAAAGACTAGATATGGGCAAAAATGGATAGCTTTTGGACGTAAATGGTAAGTATTTGGACATAAAAGACTAGCTTTTGCATAGAAGGAAGTTTTTTCGGTGAGTAATGATAAATAACCAACAATCAATTTACTGTTTTTTAAGTATTATTATTGGATATTTTACTTATTAAAATAAACTACAACCTAAGCTGCTATTGATTTATAGTATATTTAAAATTATTTAGAATTATAAATGAAGCAATGAGGGCAACTATTTATCTTCTTTTTAAAAGCACTTACATTTTCTCCCATTTTTTTGGTAAAAAGGCTCAATTTGATTGTTTATTCAATAAAACAATGGTTTTGAGTGGTATAAATTTATATTAATAGTCCCCATTGCCATAATTGACAGGAATAAAATATCTTTGAATGAAGATGATGGATAATATGATTATAAAGCAGGTAAAAAAAGAAGATAATCTGTCGCTCGCCCATATAATAAGGACTGTTTTTGAGGAACATGATGCCCCCAAATGTGGTACTGTATATTCGGATCCTAGTACTTTTAGTTTGTATGAATTGTTTGAAAAAGAAAAGTCTGTTCTTTGGGTTGCCCACCTAAATAATGAGATAATGGGGTGCTGCGGGGTTTATCCAACCGAGGGGCTACAAGAGGATACCGCAGAATTGGTTAAGCTTTATTTACCAGCAAAAGCAAGGGGGAAGGGGATAGGTAAGGCATTGATGGAAAAGAGTATTGCATCGGCAATAGCGTTTGGTTACAAGAAAATTTATCTTGAGAGCTTGCCCAATTATGCAAAAGCAGTAAGCATTTACGAAAAAAGTGGGTTTGTAAAACTAGATCATCCGTTGGGTAATTCGGGGCATTCGAGTTGTAATATTTGGATGATAAAAGAGATTGGATAAACCCGTACTTAATTTATTTATTAATAAGGATTCTATTGAAGGGGATTGATTTTGGTGATGATTTTTTGTGGGGTGTTGCTGTTGCAGCCCAGCAAAACGAGGGAGCATATAATATTGATGGGCGGGGATTGTCTATTTGGGACGCATTTGCCAGACGTAATGGTAAGATAAAGAACGGCGATAAACCTTCTCACGCTTGCGAGTTTTATTATCGCTATAAGGACGATATTCTTTTGGCAAGGGCTTTAGGGTTTAAAGTATTTAGATTTTCTATTGCGTGGACAAGGATTTTACCCGAAGGGACAGGACGTACAAACAAGGCTGGTGTTGCTTTTTATCATAAAGTAATTGATGAGTGTTTGGAGCTTGGGTTGATACCTTTTGTAACATTATATCATTGGGATTTGCCCCAAGAACTAGAGAAAGAAGGCGGGTGGACTAGCCATTTGATGTTAAAATGGTTTGCAAGATTCGTAACTGTTTGCATGCACGAATATGGCGATAAGGTAAAAAACTGGATTGTATTAAATGAGCCAATGGGCTTTACTACCCTTGGATATATGGTGGGAAAACATGCGCCAGGTAGGATAGGGTTGGAGCACTTTCTGCCTGCCGTACACAATGCCGCCATGGCGCAGGCTGAGGGTGGAAGAATTATAAGAGCAGAGGTAAAAGATGCTTATGTAGGGACTAGTTTTTCTTGTAGTGAAATAATGCCGTTTAGTGAAAAAGAAGTAGATATTCAGGCGGCAAACAGGATGGACATATTATTAAATCGTCTTTTTATTGAGCCTTCTTTAGGAATGGGGTATCCACATGAGGAAGGTTTTAACCTTACCGACAGGATTCATTTACATAATAAAGCTTGGAAATATACCGAAAGGATGAAGTTTGACTTTGACTTTATTGGCATACAAAACTATTTTTCCCTCACGGTAAAACACAACCCAATCATTCCTTTTGTACAGGCAAGTGAGGTGTCTGCCACGACTCGGAAGGTACCACATACATCTTTTGGCTGGGAGATAAACGCAGATAGTTTTCATAGAATGGTAAAAAGGTTTAGTGCTTATGAAGGAGTAAAAGATATTATTATCAGTGAAGGCGGGGCTTATTTTAAAGATACTTTGGTGAATGGAGTGATTAACGATGCCCACCGTATTCAATATTTTCAGGACTATTTGCAAGCATTATTAAAAGCAAAACAAGAAGGGGTAAATGTAAAGGGCTACTTCGCATGGACACTAATGGATAACTTTGAATGGGCAGAAGGCTACAAAGCCCGCTTTGGGTTGGTGCATGTAGATTTTAAAACACAACTAAGAACCATCAAAAATTCGGGGTATTGGTTTAGAAAACTATTAAGTCAAATATGAGCTATGAATTAAGTAGAAGTCTTCAGTTCGTAACTCATATTTATTAAAACACGTTTATCTCATTATATAATGTATCTCTCTCTACGGGTACCCTTTTCACTTGTTTTATTAGCGTAACCAACTGCTCTGTATTCATTGTTGGGCTTTGTTCTTCGCTGCCAGCCATAGAATATATCTTAGTAGTATCGTCTATCGTTCCGTCAATATCGTTTACTCCAAAGCTTAATGTTAGCTGCGCATTCTTTCTTCCAAGCATCGGCCAATAGGCTTTTATATGCGGGAAATTATCCAGATATAACCTAGCCACAGCATATACCTTCATATCTTCTACGATGGTACTTTCTGCAATATGACTCATATCGTTATCCTTATTCCTAAACTTTAATGGGATGAAAGTATTGAATCCACCAGTCTCATCTTGTAAAGTTCTAAGTCTATCCATGTGGTCTATCCGGTGCGCAAAGCTTTCAATATGTCCATAAAGCATGGTTGCATTGCTGTGCATTCCTAGTTCGTGCGCCGCTTTATGAATGTGTAACCAACCCTCAGCATCTACCTTGTCATCACAAATTTGTTTTCTTATTTCAGGATGAAATATCTCTGCACCACCACCAGGCAATGAGTCCAATCCTGCTTCGTGCGTTATCCTCATTCCTTCTTCCACACTAACTTTTGCTTTTCTAAACATATAATCCAGCTCTACAGGAGTAAAACCTTTAATGTGCAGTTCGGGTCTGTGGGCTTTAATAGCCTTCAATAAATCGGTAAAGAAAACTAAGTTCATCTTTGGATGAACACCGCCAACAATGTGTACTTCGGTAACAGGTTTGCCGTCGTAGCTTTTTACTATATCCATCATCTGGTCGATACTCAATTCCCAACCTTCTTCTTTGTGGGCGTATACGCGAGAGTAAGAGCAGAATTTACAACTGAATACACAAACATTGGTAGGCTCAATATGAAAATTTCTATTGAAATAGGTTTTGTCGCCGTGTTTCTTTTCCCTCACGTAGTTAGCCAAAGCACCCAGATAAGCCAATGATCCTTTCTCAAACAAAATCACCCCATCATCAAAACTTATCCTTTCTTTATTCAACATCTTGTTGCCAATCCTTTGTAAATCCGCGTCTTTTACGTTCGCCACTATTGCTTCTGCATCATTCATTGTTGCTATCATAACCTATCCTTTAGAGTTTGCAAATTTAGTTATTCGGTAATAACGTCGTAGAGAAACATTTGGTTGTGATGAATATGTCTTGATTTATTCTAGATTCAATCAGTTATTATATCATCGATTAAATGATAAAAATGAAAAGATTTTTTCTAGGAATCCAATTTCTGGAACAGGAAAGCAAATCCTAGAAGGAATTATAGGTGGGGAATGCCTTTAAATTATTCAGTTCAATAGAATTTTAGCTTTAAATCATTCAATAATTGCTATAAACAAAAGTGCCCCGCAGTTGCGGGGCACAATAGTCACAAGATATTTTTAAGTTAATGCTAGTTAAATAAATAACGGATACCAAACTGCATTTGCCAACGAGAACTTGTAGCAGTATTGTTAGTAAATGAACTTGTGGCAGGTATCTGATTGCCTGAATCGTAATAAAGGAAAGAATAACTAGGCTTGCCACTTGCTGATATACCTTCAAACTTCAACAACTGAATATTTCCGTTTGATGTTGGTAAAGTTGGCAATTTGTAAATACCCCAGTTTCTATTTAAGAAATTACCAAGATTAAGAACATCCAAAGTAAATCTGAGGGTATGCTTGTCCTTATTCTTTCCTGAGTAGATGTAAAAATCTTGCGTAATGTTCAAATCTGCTCTTTTAAACCAAGGTAAAACTACTCCATTACGTTGTGCATATTGCCCTCTGTGGAAAGCTAAATAATGATCTTGAGAGATGTAGTTATTTAGCTGTGCCCATATTTGAGAAGCTGTTCTTGGGTCAGTACTTGTACTTGTTCCGTTTGCACCAGAACCAACTTTTACTAGGTTGATGTCGTTGGCAGTTTTAGGAATATAAACTAAGTCGTTGCCAGAGTTGCCATCGTTATTAACATCACCATTGTAAATGTATGAGGTGACGCCGGCAGGTGCAGCTTCGTAAATTATACCAATAGAAGCAGATGAATATTTGCTTTCAGGTATTTTATAGCTTGCACTAGCAATAATTCTGTGTGGTTGCCAATAAGAAGCATAACCTGTAACGTCTGCATTAGGATCGCCAATTACTGGTCTTGCACCCCACAATGAAGCGGCAGTTGTACCTAATTCATTGGTGTTTTTTGCTTCGCTGTAAGTGTATGCTATGCTTGTGAAAAGGTCTTTAAACGTCTTTTGTACACGAGCGGTATAAGCATAAGAATAGCCTTTGTTTGAATTTGTCATCAAGATAACGCTAGACAAACCAGGTTGTGTAGCACTATTAAGTGAAGCTTTAGTTATTGGATTTGTAAGAGTAGGATAATAAGCATTACCAGCAACAGAAACACCACTTACACCATTAACTGTTTGTGTTGTTGTTCCTGCATATCTTGTTCGGTTATCAGCACCAGCCAGTTGAGTTCCACCAACTTCATTAAGGTTAACATTCTTGAAGAAAACAGATTGTATATCCTTAGTCCAATTAGCTTCAACTGTTACAATCACATCACCAGGTAATTTCTTATCAAGTCCTAAAGTTCCTTTTAATGAAGAAGGGTATTTGAAATTAGGATCTGTAATGTTTACAGTGTATTGCGTTGGCGAAACAATGTTTGAAGGTGCAGAGGTATTAACTGTAGCATTGAAAGGAAGCCCACCTGTCGGCGTAACCTTGCCAGTTCCTGTTAGAGTTGACGAAACATTTTGACCGAATAACATACCGTTATTAGCAGATTGGTTGTTTAACCAAACGAACGGAGGTGCACCATTAAAGATACCAATACCACCTCTTACTTGTAAAGTCTTATCATGTTTAATATCCCAATTAAAACCTACGCGTGGTGAAACAGCTAGATTGCTCTTTGGTTTCAAACCTGTATTATAGGTTTGATTATTGAAAGAAAGTGCTCCAAAATTTGGATTGTTGATAAATAAACCATTAAAACTTCTTTCGTCAAACCTGATTCCGTAAGTTAAAGTGAAGTTGTTTAGCAAGCGATATTTATCTTGTGCAAAAACACTCCATTCGTTTGAACCAGACTTAGAAGCAGGGAAGCTGTTTCCTTGAACTGCAGAGTACTCATTGGTGTAGAATTGAGAACCAGTACCATTATTTACGCTGTTATAAAAGTCTTGCAAAGTTGCAAACTGATATAAACCAGCAAACTGTGGTGCGAAGTAATCTTCATACTTTTTGAAATAGTTTTGAGTACCTAAGGTAATGTCATGAGCACCAGCAAAAATGCTTACGATGTCAGAGAATTGGAAAACATTTGTGTTAATAGCATTGCCATAAGTAAACTGTTCAGTACCGAAAGAAGTACCGCCAGATCCGATGGTTGGGTTAAGACTCAAGATGTCAACCTGAGGGAAAACCTTAGATGACGGTGAGCTACGAGGGTCTCTTATGGCAGAGTAACCAATCTGGAATTTGTTGGAAATGGTATTGCTAAACTTAGTATTAAGTTCTGCGATAAAAATATTAAAGTTGTTGTTGATGCCATAGCCAACACTTTTGTAAGGTAGGAAAGTATAGCTTGCACCACGGCTAACGCTTGTATAACCACTGGCAGCAGGGCCAGAACCACTTGGTTGTTGGTCTGCTTCAGACTTAAAGTAGTTATATTTTAAAGTAACTGTGTTAGAACTGTTAATATTCCAATCCAATCTAGTAGTTAATTTATCACTCTGCGTATTGAATGAATAGTTTTGAAAATCGCCTGGGTCATAACCAACTTTACTTACCAAGAACTGTCTCAAAGCAGCAAGTGTATCCGCATCAGTTTGAGAAACTGTTCCATTTGCGGCAGGAACACTAGCTGTTTGACCAACATAGTTAGAATAAGGAGCTGTTTGTCTTAATTTTTCAAAGTTAACAAAAATAAACAACTTATTCTTAATGATTGGTGCACCTAGAGAAACCCCCTCAAGAGAGTATTTGTAAGTTTGTCTAGCAATGTTTACGTTGTCAACGTTGTAACCTTGAATGCCTGGGCTTTTTAAATAAGTATAAACTGATGCTTTTACTTGGTTTGTACCGCTTCTAGTAACAGCGTTTATACCAGAACCAGCAAAACTACCATTACGAACGTCGAAAGGTGAAACACTAACTTGCAACTGATCAATAGCATCTAAGCTAATTGGGGTTTGTCCAGTTTGCGCACCTAAGATACCACCAACAGTACCTAAACCAAAGCTATTGGTAAAGTTTGCACCATCTAGGGTTACATAGTTATAAGCAGGGCTAGTACCACCAAAACTTAGTCCGTTTGCACTGGGTGTCAATTTTACAAAGTCATTGAGAGACCTTGATACTGTTGGCAACTCTTCGAATTGTTTGCGTCCAACAATTTCAATACTACCTGTATGGGAGTTATTGAAGTTTTTATCTTGACGAATTGTTTTTACTGTTACAGCTTCCAAATTAGCTGATTCAATTATCAAACTAAAATCCCCTTTATATTCCTGACCTAAAGACAAGTATATGTTGTCTTGTTTTTCAGTCTTGTAACCAACATAGCTAACTTCTACACTGTAGGGACCGCCAATTTTAGCATTCGGGATGTTGTACCGACCATCCTTACGACTGCTTGTTACGTACTTGGTGCCTGTAGGCTGATGAATTGCGGTAACTGTTGCGCCAGCAACTGCTTTTCCATTGTCCTTTACAGAACCAACAATGTCTGATGTAGTTTCTTGTGCTTTGGAAACAATGCAAGTGCTTATTAACAAGACAATTGCAAATAATCTGGTAAAACATTTCCTAATCATAATCGAATTTTTTGTTTGATTGCAAAATTGTACTAAGACTGCTATCATTTTATCAACGCTAGATTATAAAATTATTAACAAATCATGAATACAATATTAACAAACTGCCAACGCATTGCTGCCTATCAGCCTATTTAATTTATCTACTTTAAGTGGTAAGCCCCCTATTTCTAGGGGTAGATAATTAGCTTAAATTTAGTTACGGCTCAAGTCTCAAAGAGACGTTACCATTCATTTGAGGGGGAATAATTTGATTTTACATGAGCCATTTTTGTACTGCAATAGAAAAAGTACTCAAAATGAAGAAATTTATTCTCTCAACTATTTTATCAGTGTTGCTACTGGGCATTTTTGATAGCACAAAAGCCCAGTTTAGCTACATGGGCACTTACAACTGGGAAGGTGTTCCTAATTATTTGGTAACGCCTAGTGATTTGATAGACAGTAGCTTTCTAAACAACCTAAGTGCCACTTTGCCAGAAAGCAGGTCTGTACCTATTTACGAACCCCAACTTATTGCCAAAAACGTCCCTTCTACTATTAGTCTTTCCGCAACGGCAGATGTATGGGTAACTTTTATCAAAAAAGGTGGTTGGTACAGAAGCGGACTAGCCTACTATACCTATCCTACCAATGCGCCGCTTACTGCTGCCCCTGCCAATAAGGATTTGACTGTCATTTTTCCAAATTGTTCTACACCTGGTTTTGGTGGTTACTTACAACCTGGTAGCAAGGCTTATTTGGGCAAGTTTCCGGCTAACAGTACTATTGCTTTTGCTTTGGTAGCTAATGGCTGGAACGATACTAAGGATACAAACAGCCTTTATGTTTTATATGCCAACCCTGCTTTTAACCCAGAACCAGTTGATTCTTTAAAGAAACATGTGATAGTTATCAATGACTCTGCTTCTGGTAGGCTAGTAGTTGGTTTTGAAGATACACGCCGCGATAAAGGAAGCGACAATGATTTTAACGATGTAATGTTTTATTCAACTGTTGTTGCCAACAACGCTGTTGCAAACAGAGATAGTTTTCCTAAAATGCTTCCAGACGGAAAGGTTATTTTCTCTGGCAATACAGGTGGTTTAGAAAGTAAAAGCTTGGGTGATATTATTAGTCAAAGATTGTTTAAACAATATAAAAGCGGTACAAATGGTGCTATCAATTACAGCAATACTCCAAAACTTAATCACAGTAAGATTGCAGCTTTCGGAATAACAAATACCACATTAAATAGCAACCTTGGCTTGGGCGACTTAATACCCGAAAAAGTGTATGACAGTGGTTATACTGCTTACGTTTCTACCCCTTCGGATATTATTGGTTTTACCAACGCAGTTGATGTTATGTCTTTGGATTTCACCAAGAATTCTGTTTGTAAGGCAGTTGCTTTCTCTACAAAAACTTTAGGTAGTGTTTATTCTCATACAAAGCCAGTTTGCGATAGACTTCGTGGTTCTGAGGTAGTAAGTATCGAAAACTTTACCATCCAAAACCTAACATTTGTTCGTTATGCTTTAAAAAGAACCAATGGAAACATCGAATATTCAACAAGCTTTAGTTTTGGTAAAAAGGCTGGTAGAAGCACCATCTCTTTCCAATCTCATTGGTTAACTAATGATTATACAAACGAAGATGTAATGTATAACTTCCAATTGTGGGCTTCAAAACCTTATCTGGTTACCGATATGATAATAGAAGTAATTAAAAAAGTTACTGCCATTGCGCCCATAGAAGCTATCGGTACGCCATCTGTTGTTCCATCTGTTTATATTACTTCTATTGCTAGAGTTGGCGCAAACCTTCAGGTGTCAGTAAAAAATAATACGGCGAATACATCAGCCAGTTTTTCAATTGCAAAAAGAAATAATGAGTTGACAGATACTGCTTCAACAAACTATGCTTTTACAATCAATCCTTATGGCACTACTTCTCTCAGCATTAAAGTTGGCGATACTTATGAGCAAATTATCAATATGTTGGTGAATGATACCATCAAGGATTTGGTGTACGTAAACGATGGCAATTGGGCTGTTAACCATGATACTACAACTACCGTTAGCAACTACACCGTTCTAAATGCACCCGCAGATACTTATACTACCGACCACCCTTTGTATCGTAACTTCCACATAGAGGCAAGTACTGCTAGCTATGTTTCTATATATAGAATGCTTAGCGGTGGTGGTGCAACAGTATATTTAAGTAGTTTTAGCAAATTGAATTTTACAGCAAACGGTGGTAATAGGTTGCATATTACTATACTAAAAAATGCTATCAACAATTGGAACGACCAATACAGTTTCACCATGCCTTTAGCTGATTCTAACAAGGCGTATTCTATCAGTGTAGATAGTTTTACTAGTCCTGCTTTCAAAAAGGCTATTGATTTATCTGATGTTACAGAAGTAGTTTTCTCAATAGAAATACCTACAGGAAAGGTTACAAACATCAATAGTACTTTTAGCAATATTGGTTTCTCAAGCACCCACGATACGATTGTTCCTGCCCCAGTTACAGACACAATTGCTGCGGATACAGTAGTTGTTCCAGTAAAAGCGCAGCAGCAAGTGTTAGTTTATCCCAACCCAAGCAACGGTAGGTTCAATTGTACTTTTAAAGCAGAACGCAACGAGGCAACCCATTTATTTGTTATAAACCTTACTACTGGGCAAAAGATTTACACCCAAAATTACCAAGCACAAGCTGGGTTAAATACGGTGTCTGTTGATATTACAAACAGCATTGTATTAGGAGGTGTATATGTAATTACTATGCAAACAGATAGCGAATGGTTATTTGAAAACAGGATGATTATAAGGAAGTAGGAGAGGAGTTATGAGTTTTATTTTAATGGCTATCCGCTATTTGGCAATTCTAATTAGTTTATTAAATTTGGCTAAATTAATAGGTTATGAGCTTGTCGGACTTCTTTATTAATTATTCGGATGAACAGACTTGTAAAGCTTTCTTTAAGTCAAGGCGTGAATTGTATGGCATAAGTTGCGAGCATTGCGGTTCATTACATCTTAGTTGGAATGAAAAAGAGAGCAGGTGGCGTTGTAGAGAATGTAATTTCGCCACTGGCTTGAAGCAAGGAACGGTGCGTAAAATTCAAATTTAAGTTACCGTGTATGGTTATGGGCATTATACCTGATGAGTCTTACCAAGAAAGGATTCTCCGCTTTAGAGATGCAGCGTCTCATAGGTCATAAGCGTTATGAACC
>JANYEX010000296.1 GCA_025359725.1 Chitinophagaceae bacterium
TTTTATAAATAGTAATGGAAGGGTATTAAATAGTAATGGAAGGGTATTAAATGGTTACCTGACGATATTTAATAGTAAACCGACTAATTGTAGCAATATCTGGGCTTTTTTGCATAAAGAGGGAGTAAACCGAATATGAAAAACAAGTTTACCTAATCATAAAGCGACAATATGATTACATAAAATAGCCTTTTTTGTCAATAAGGCAGCGATTTTAGATCATTTTTCTTAAATGTAGAAGTATTTTAAGCTGATAGTGAGTAAATGTAACACAATTATTAAGCTATCAACAGGGCATTATTTTCAAGTTATCGACAAAGTTGATGGCTATTGGGTGCCGGTATTTAGGGTTAGTTTTACCTGTAAATTACTATCTAAATTCGTTTTATCTAGCTACTTTTTTTAACACATAGATGTTTAGTTTTATAAGGATGTTCCGCTCTTGTCCTAGACTTTTTGTTTTGCGGGTGGTCTTTTAGTGTATTAATAATTTGGTAACTGGATTATTATTGTGAATACCACTACTTTTATCGCATTATTTTAATTTTTATCATGCAAAGAAACAACACACCTCTAAGCACAACTTTCTTATTCTTTATCCTCATCGCACTTGTTCTTAGTAGCTGTAAGCACAAAAAGGCTGATTTAGCAGGCGAAGCTCCCATTAAGATAAACGATTTTATGGCGGCGTTTGCACCTATCACTTTACCTTACGCAGTGGCAGATACTAATATAGATGCTTTTGCAGATACAGTTACCATTAGTCATTCCGTGCTAAGCCAGTTTATTGCGGATAGTATATTGAATCAGATAATAAATACCAACAAGGCATATACCCTACACCCTGTGGGGCGTTTTGATAAGGACAAGGAGGTTTATTTGCTGTTTAATGTTATTCAGAAAGACTTAATACAAGAAGTGGTTGTGGTATTTGATAAAGATAATAAGTTTTTATCTGGAAAAGAACTGCTAACCAACGAAAAAGATGAGGATGGATACATACATAAACTTACCATTAACAAAGAACCTACGTTTACGGTAAGTAAGGAACGGGTAAATGAGCAGACAAAACAGATTCAGTTTTCTCGGGTGGGATGGGTATATAATAGTGCGGGTGGGTTTATGGTAATTATCAACGACACGAATGAAGATCCTGAGAAGGTTGGTGTGATATTGAATCCCATTGATACATTGCCAAGAAAAAATAAATTGAGTGGGGAATATATTACTGATAAGCAAAACTTTATTTCCATTCGTGATGGCAAAGACGCAAAGACGTATGCTTTCTTTATTCATTTTGAAAAGAAAGAAGGTACATGTACAGGAGAACTAAAAGGAATGATGACCATGACCGATGATAATACAGGTATTTATAGTCAGGCTGGTGATCCTTGTATAATAGACTTCAACTTTGAGGGCAACCAGATTACCCTTAAAGAGAAAGGTAGTTGCGGTAACAGAAGGGGAATGGAGTGTTACTTCGATGATACTTTCATCAAAATAAAAGTACTAAAAAAGAAGCATGGTAAAGGGTAGGAAATTATAAAAGTGGTGCATCGGTTGTACATTGTATGTACACCTACAACCTAACGACTGTAAAGAATAGCCATTGGGGTTTCTATAGCAAGTACTTTTGATTTTCTTATACCAGGTATTGAATATGACATAAATATTCGTGGAGATAGGACTAGTATAAATGCCAACTGTGGCAATCAATTAAATACTTCCTCGCCAATAGCACTGGAGTTTGTAACTCTTTGCACAACTGGTGTCTTTACCACGGGCAGCCTTACTGTGCCGTTGAATGATCCTTCATTAAATCCTTGTACTTTGTTGGCAAACCCATATCCATGTCCTGTAAGTTATTCTTCCTTGCAGGCATCAAATAGTAATTTTTACAATAAAATGTGGACTTATAGCCCTTGCAAATCCAACAGTTACAACTACTTACGCTATTAGTGTAACCTCTATGGTAATTCAGGTTAATTAGTTTTCTTTTTGATTGATAAAAACAAGGGTTTATATTAACTAAGTACACGACTAAATGAGTTGGGTTACAATATTTATGAGCCCAGTGACCCCCTTCTTCATGTAGGGGAAACCGTTTATCCCATCATTACTGGATATATTTGTTCAACATAACTCAATACGATTCAACCTATTTATCCATGCCTTTGGTTTGGTGGTAACGCAAAAGAAGCAGCTACTTTTTACTGCTCTATCATTAAACCCTGAAAAATTATCACCGATACGCAGATGGTTGTTAAGTTCGAGTTGAATGTGAAAGTAATAATTAATTTTTAACCGATTTATTTTGTTTTTGATTTTTATACCTAAATACGTACTAATTTCCCGCAACTAAGAAATTAGTATGTTTCTAACCCCAAATAGACAAGATAAATGAGTTCATTGTTCAGAAAAAAGTCAATAACAAAGATAGTTGCAGATAGTGAATCAGGTTTGAGCGATGGGCATGGTGGACATTCGCTAAATAAGGTTTTGGGGGTAAAAGACCTTACTTTCATGGGTATAGCAGCGGTAATAGGTGCAGGTATTTTTTCTACGATAGGTACTGCTGCTTACAATGGTGGTCCTGGCATTTCAATCTTATTTATTATCACGGCTATTACCTGCGGGTTTAGTGCACTTTGTTATGCAGAATTTGCCAGTCGTATTCCCATTGCGGGCAGTGCCTATACTTATGCGTATGTTAGTTTTGGTGAAATTGTAGCATGGATTATCGGCTGGGCATTGATTTTAGAATATGCTATAGGCAACATCGTAGTAGCAATAAGTTGGAGTGGATACTTCAATAACCTATTACAAGGATTAGGGATACACCTGCCAGATTGGTTAGCAAACGATCCTTTTTCTGTTAGTGCCATTGTGGAAGAAGCTGCAAAAGCTACTGCCGCACATCAGCCATTAACCGATACTATGCAGGCTGCTATTGCAGCATGGAATAGTGCACCTGTATTATTTGGTCAACACTTTTTTGTAAACCTACCTGCTTTCGGCATCGTAGTTCTCATCACTACATTGGCTTATATTGGTATAAAAGAAAGCAAGAAGACAACCAACTTTATGGTTGCGTTTAAAATAGTGGTAATCATTCTCATTATTGTAATAGGTAGTTTCTATGTAAAAACAAGCAATTGGCATCCCTTTATGCCCAACGGTTTTGGTGGAGTACTTGCGGGAGTATCAGCCATATTCTTTGCTTATATCGGCTTCGATGCTATCTCTACTACTGCTGAGGAATGTAAGAACCCACAAAGAGATTTGCCTAGGGGGATGATTTATTCGCTGATAATATGCACCGTACTCTATATCTTAATAGCCTTGGTTTTAACAGGAATGGTTCATTATAGTGAGTTGAAAGTAAATGACCCTTTGGCTTATGTATTCGAAAAGATACACCTCACGTGGGTTGGTTACATCATTTCAGTAAGTGCTGTTATTGCAACAACAAGTGTGATGTTAGTGTTTCAGTTAGGGCAACCAAGAATTTGGATGAGCATGAGCCGCGATGGTTTGCTACCAAAGAAGTTTTCCGAAGTACACCCTAAGTTTCAAACACCTGCCTTTGCTACCATTATTACAGGTGTATTAGTGGGCGTCCCATCCCTTTTCCTTCCTAGTAGCCTAATGACAGACCTTACGAGCATTGGTACTTTGTTTGCGTTTGTACTGGTATGTTTTGGCGTGCTTGTACTACCCAAACTTACACATGCCAAAAAGAGTGCTTTCAGATTGCCGTATATCAATGGCAAATGGATACTACCTACTTTGGCTATCTTGATAATTGCAGGATTAAATAATCGAATCGTTAGTGCAGTTACCCAAATGGGCACTGAAGGTTTTCAAGAGATTCTTTTCTTACTATTTATCGCCACACTAATAGTTGTAGCCGTGCTTTCTTTTCTCCGTAATTATTCAGTCATACCCATTGTTGGGGCTCTATCTTGTTTATATCTATTAACCGAAATACCTGCCATCAGTTGGCTTTGGTTTTTTGTATGGATGGGAATTGGGTTATTTATTTATAATTTCTATGGCAAAAAGAATAGTAAGTTAGGCAAGGAAGGTGCTTAGATATATTGTTTAAGAAATTAGATGACAGTAAAATGTCTAAACCATTATTTTCGCCGAAAACTATACTAGTTGTCACAGCCCTCAGTTGCTATCGTTATTTTAAACTACAATGGCAAGAAGCATTTGCAAATGTTTCTTCCTTCGGTCTTTAATAGTACTTATCCCAATAAACGTATAATCGTTGCAGACAATGCCTCTACAGATGATTCTATTGCCTTTGTAAAAGAACATTTCCCTACGGCAGAAATACTAATAAACAAGCAAAATGATGGCTTTGCAGGTGGGTACAACTGGGCATTGAGGCTTGTAGAAAGTGAGTATTATGTTTTGCTAAACTCCGATGTAGAAGTTAGTAGCAATTGGATAGAACCCATTATTAACTTAATGGAAAGCGATAAATCTATTGCAGCTTGTCAGCCGAAACTTATCTCATTTTACAACAGAAACTTATTAGAATATGCTGGCGCTAGTGGAGGGTGGATAGATAAATTGGGTTACCCTTTTTCCCGCGGCAGGGTGTTTGATGTACTAGAAGAAGACAAGCACCAGTATGACGATATTAAAGAGATATTTTGGGCAAGTGGCGCTGCTATGTTTGTACGAAGTAAGGTATTTCACCAACTAACGGGCTTAGATGCTTCCTTTTTTGCCCACCAGGAAGAGATAGATTTGTGTTGGAGAATGCAACTAGCTGGCTACAGGATAATGGTAGTGCCACAATCGGTTGTTTATCATGTAGGTGCAGGAACTTTACCTAGAGGCGGGCGTAAGGTTTTTCTCAACTTCCGCAATAACTTATTAATGCTTTCCAAAAACCTAACAGTAAAAGAAAGATTAACCATTATACCGTTTCGCTTTTTACTGGATGCTATCTCTGCATGGAAGGGCTTATTTCACGGGGATTTATATTTCTTTACAGCCATTTGTAAAGCACACTTTTCAGTCCTGAATATATGGTTAAAAGGGTATAAAACCCATTCTCTTAAAAGAATCCCAATTGAGGAATTAAAAGGCGTGTATAAAGGCTGTGTAGTAACTCAATACTTTATAAAAGGAAAACAATATTTCCATGAAATTGTGGAAAACAAGTAAAGATTAAAAAATGTTTCAACGTAATCATCAATCATATTGTCCTGAACCCTATTTTTGCATTGCAATTCTAAAATTATGAGTCATCACGAACATACACATGAAGAAGAAACAAATTTAGACTTTACCAAAAGTTGGGTAAACTCTTCAAAATTCATCTTCTATCTATCTGTTATATGCGTACTAGGTGGATTATTTGGTAATTCATTAAGACTATACCAAGCTCGTTACAAAGGGCATCCCGATGTAGAAATTCAAAGCAGCACTCAGTATAAACCTGAGTATAAATAAGAAAAAATTTAAAAAAAGTTTGCTTCTTTCGTCTCAGGCTACTATATTTGCAGTCCGAAAAACAAAAAGAAGTTCTTACAAAAACGCGAAAGTAGCTCATTTGGTAGAGCACGACCTTGCCAAGGTCGGGGTGGCCAGTTCGAGCCTGGTCTTTCGCTCACACAGAAATTCCATCGTAAGATGGAATTTTTTTTGGCAGCCTTGGTGGTGGAATTGGTAGACACGCAGGACTTAATCCTGTCTTCAGCAACGGAGGTGCGGGTTCGATTCCCGCCTGAGGCACAAGGCCCGCTTTTATAGCGGGCTTTTTTTATGCCCAAAAACCATATCTTCGTAAGGCAACCGACAAATATTCAACAACATATCCATTATGCAGCCACTTCAAATAATACAAACGGATTTATTAAAGGACTTTGAGAAAAAAGTAAAGGGGGGTGTAAAGGAATGTTTTAATCAGTTAGAAAAAAAGGAACTAACTGCAAAGGACTTTAAAAACTACATGGTAGCGGGGGCAGTTGCATCCTCACAAATTGAAGGTAGTACGCTCGATCTAAACAGCTTTTACCAAAGCAAAGAAAATAAGCTAAACAGCAAGGAAGTAGCCGAAATAGAAAACTTATTGAAAGCCTACCAATATGCCAAACGATATAGCCTAAGCCAAAAGGGTTTACTGAAATGTCACGCCACACTTTCGGCTACATTCGACAACATCACCCCAAGCCAAAAAGGAAAGTACAGGCAGGGAATGGTGGAAATAAGGGGATGGAGCGGGCTTGTTTATTTGGCAGTAGAACCCCAATTTGTGCAACAGAAAATGATAAGCTATTTGCCGACATTGAAACATTGATAGCCGAAAACCTTACCCTAAAACAAGTGCTTTACTATGCTGCCTGCATACATTTTCTATTTGCCAAGATACACCCGTTTGCTGATGGAAATGGCAGGGCTGCAAGGTTGTTGGAGAAATGGTTTTTAGCTGAAAACTTAGGCAATGCCGTATGGGGGATACCCACAGAAAAGTATTATTACGATAACAGGCAAGGCTACTATTATGGTTTGAACATTGGGGTAAAATACTATGAGACATTGGAAAAGCTTAACCAAACGCTGCCATTTTTAACCCTATTGCCTCAGGCGGTTTGCTATAAACCTATAGATTGATGATGAACTGGAAAGTATTAAAAACAGAAAACGATTATAACAACGCCACCAAAAGCTTAAAGATTATTTTTAGCTACCAGCCGAAGTGTTTTTACCAACCGCCCAAAATAGTGGCAACAAGGTGTTAACGAGGTGTAACAATAGTTGGTACTATTTAGTTGCAGCGGCATCACTCGTTTCTGCCGCAGGTTCGGCAGCAGCGGCAACACCTTCCACTATAGGTTCTACCACTACTTTCTGTTTGGCAGCAACCCTGGCTTCTGCGGCATCTCTTTTTGCCTTTTTCTTTGCTGCAATAAGGGCATTTTCGTCGGCAACTGCTTGTGCAACCCTACTTGCCACCTCCTCTTCCTGCTCAGCAGTCATTACACCCGGAACCAATGCTATTGAATAGGTATTTGTTTTACCCCTCAATATATCCACTGCTTTTATACCAGTAATGTAACCAGCTTTAGCAAATGTAGCTGTTGCATTACCAGCCGATACAGTTGCGTAAGTCATTACACCAGCTACATTGCTTATTGGTAGTTCTTTCGATTTTGTCAATGTGCCATCCACGCCAGCCAACACGCCAGTAGTATGCGCATCGGTAATGGTAATTATTACAGGTGTATGACGCACCGTAACAGCCGGCATTTTGCAAGCCTTCATAATGCCCGCATAAAAAACAGGCTGTGTTTTTTTGTAAAACTTTGCCAGTTCTTTAATGGTTACCACATCGCTACTAGTCAATTTCATAGCAGTACTGTATGTTTTTGTCAATACAGGGCTATTGTTGTTTATCAAAGAGCTAGAGCCCTTTGTGGTGGTGTATGTATTTATTTTAGCAAGAAAAGCAGTCAGTTGTGCCGCTATTAGGTAGTCTGGCGTAATTAGTGTCAAATTAGTATTCATAATGTTATATACGTTCATCAACCTATTGCCACAGATAGCAACCTTTGCCGCAAAATAATAGGTAACAGTACCGTTCAGCGATTTAGAAATGGAATTATTGCCCAGCATATCCAGTTTCACCTTACTGCTAGCACACAGTTGTGCAGCCATTTCGCTAGCAGCTTCTTTTGCAATTACCTTATCCAAGCTATACCCCGTATTGTCGGCAGCGGCATTATTGCCCGCAACTACCGCCGCATCACCATCTGCTTGCATTTTAGTGGCAATGGTGCTAAAGGCAACATTTGCCGTAAAGATGGCTGCATTTGCAGGAACTACCAAAAAAGCACATACCGTAACATTCCTTGTTTCCTGAGCCGCTTGTCTATTTGTCATGACTATTTTTTTTAAATGCTGAATGAAAACTTTTTAGTTGTACGTAGTACGTTTTAAGTATTACGTAGTACGTTTTAAAGTATTAGGTTGTAGGTTGACGATTACAGGATGGAGTACACGTAAAACTTATAACGTAATACGTATAACTTCTATATTGCTAAAACGCTGGGAAACTTAGCTTGAGAGAAATGCGGGGGTTCATTGAAAAAAGTTGATTGATTCGCAGTAACCATTGAAGCACTTATATAGGCGAACCAATTACCTATCCAAGCCTTCGAGGTGTAAAGGTATAGTACTATTTTTCATTTAAAATCATTTTTTGAAAATAAATAAAAAATAAAATTCCTCAGGCAATGTTTAAATAGTTTAGAATGAATAAAATAGAATTATTATACCTAACAACTACCGCAAGTTACAAATGGTGAACACCCCTCAGAGGGTTGCTCACCATACCGCCCCCGCCAGATAATAAATAGTGGATTGTAAATAAAAAGTGGGTTCTTTACAATAAAAATGAAGAACGCAAATACGCCCGTTTATATTATTCCAGCAGGTTCCCCACAAATAAATCAGTACAAAGAGCTATTTCTATACCTCCAACTACCAGAAAACCACACTTTAACCTTAAATGTTACGCAAGACCTCGTGCATGAGGGAGAAGTATTGATGCTTCAGGACATCGTTGCCACCATGCAGCACTATCCGCAGGTGATAGAAAAAATGATATTGGGGATAGAGTTGAAGTTTACAGAAATAGAGGACAGCGAAATATATTTCCCCGAAACCTATTGGAAAAGACAGGTGGAGTATTATAGATGGTTTCATAAGATGTACGATATGCCACTGGTGCTATTTTACCTGCACGATGAAGATGCCCGGTTTTATTGTTTGGCGGGAGATATGCTGGCAGAACAAAGTGTAACCACAACGGGAGCGCAAGATAGTGGTGGCAGATCTGAGATAAACTTTACAAGAGACCAAGCCCTTATTTTGGTAGAGCGGCTGCATAATGCTTGCTGGCTGATGTTGGTATTTTGCCACGCCAGTGGGTTCAACCCCAAAAGCTATATCGAAGCGATGATAGCAACATTTTCCTTCGATTTCAATATAACCTACGAAACAGTATATGAAGCCTATAAAAAAGATATTGAAGGCGGGCTACAGCTAAGAATGCAACCTAATGAGCGCAAAGCTTAATACGACCCTTCATCAATAATAAATACTGTAGAGACGGATTACAATCCGTCTTAGGCAAAACGACTACTTACAACAATTATAAACAAGTTTAAATACAACAAAAATGGCAGACGATTTAACGATGCAAATTTCCTTGGGTACAAATTCTTACAGCGCAATGCTTATCGTTCTAAAGATGGCGCGTTCCTGTGTAGCGTCCAACACTACATTTGGCAATGTATTGCGCTACGAAAATGCGGTAGATTTAAATGTATTGATGGCAATAGAAACCATTTTGGAGCAAGATGGCGCAACCGTACCATTAGATTTAGACTACGTAGGTATATCCAATGTGCTAGTAGCAAGTGATATTGTTTGCAAGATGTTCTGTTGCGATGCGGTGGACTATGTACTCAAAGATTTAGACGTTAAAACGCTCGATAATATAGCACGCAACAATATCATTAGTTATGCTACCACACTCATCAAACAACTAGCCAATCTCGAACCCTTCAAAGACGCAATTGCAGCATTACTTGAAGAAATTGAT
>JANYEX010000326.1 GCA_025359725.1 Chitinophagaceae bacterium
TCTGTACTGATAGTTTTATTATCCAAAGAGGTTCTATAACGCTTAATGGCGTTAACTATGGACTGTGCTATTTCGGTTTGACCAGTAGGACTATTTAAATAATCTTCTTCTTCGGGGTTAGAGATATAGCCAGTTTCTACTAATACTGCTGGCATAGCTACTGCCTGTAATACCCAAATACCTACTTGCCTTTGCAACGCATCTCTATTTATACGCCCAGCTTTTGCAAATTCTTGTTGAATTGTCAATGCCAAATAAGCACTTCTATCAAAGTATTGGCGGGTTTTTAGGTTTATAAAATTCATTTTCTCTGGTGATTCTACATCAAAGCCCTCTACAGACTTGGCGGTTGTACTATCAAGATATAAACTCTGGTTTTCGCGCATAGCTATCACTTTCAAATCATTCCTATGCGCCCCCCATATATAAGTCTCCGTTCCTTTAGCAGAATTAGGAGTGTAAGTTGTATGGTATTCCTTCACCTCACGTGTATGTTTTTTATGCCCTTTACGATAGGTTTCCGTTTTATAACCAACAAATTCGCTATGCCTGATTGGGTCTGCACTATTGCAATGAATGCAGACAAACAAATCACCTTTGGCTTGATTGGCAATCTTTGCTTTTTCTATTGGTGAATCAAAAACGTCAGTCCTTCTTGTTAAAACAACTTCTATATTAGGTATTTGGTCGTTAATTAACTGCTCTAGCTTTAAAGATATAGCTAGGGCTATATCTTTTTCGTTGGAATATTTACCTGGTGCGCCGCTATCATGCCCTCCATGACCAGCATCAATCACTATTTTTCTTAACCTAGATTTCTGCAAATCGCCATCTTTTGTAGAAAAAGAAGTTAAAAGCAATACGCAGAAGCCGAGCATGTAGAACACTATATATTTTTTCAGTATCATCTCAATAAAAGTTAAAGTATTTAATATTATTTCATAAGTTAGGCTACAGTTGGTTTACCGACTATTTTTGTCACCTTATATATGTATGAACTGTGTAAAAATAAAGTAAAAACAATCTGGGCAGCTATTGCTTGGATAAGTTTATTCATAGTTATACAACAATTAACAGCAAGTGAATTGCACCCTTCGATTAATCGGCCAAATAAACTCTTTTATTGTGACACCCTTCCGAAGAAAATAAATTCAATTAGAAAAGATTCTTTTTCAAAAAATATCAATACTGATACTTCTTTGCTAAATAAAAAAGACTCTGTTCAGAAGATAGATACTATCAATATTTCCAGGGATAGTTTGGATGCACCGATTAAGTATGAAGCATCAGATTCTGGCGTTCTCGTTATTCCTACTAAAGAATTTACTTTATACGGCAAGGCTAAAGTATCTAACAAGGACGTAAATCTTGATGCTGCAACGATAAAATATAATTCTGGAACGCAGATTGTACAGGCTTACGGAGCAAAAGACACAACTGGCAACCCTTACAGCAAGCCTAATCTTACACAAGGACAGACCAAAACAATAAGCGACTCTATTCTTTTTAGTTTAAAAAGTTTAAAGGGTCTTACCAAGAATACTTACCTGCAAGATGGTGAGATGTACATAAATGCACAGGTTTTAAAAAAGGTCAACAGTACAGATTATTATGGATACAGGGCAAGATTCACCACTTGTAATCTTGATACACCCCACTTTGCTTTTAGGGCTAAAAGAATAAAATTGGTTACTAATAAACTAGCAGTTACTGGACCAACTACTCCAGAGGTAGAGGGCGTTCCTATCCCTATTGGTATTCCTTTTGGTATTTTTCCTTTGGCACAAGGACGACATTCGGGTGTTTTGCCGCCGGCTTTTGCCATGAGTGAAAGTTATGGACTAGGATTGGAAGGATTGGGATACTATAAAGTTGTTAGCGACTACTTAGATGTTACCACCCGAAGCAACCTTTATTCTTATGGAGGATGGTCGCTTAGTGTTAACCCAAAATATATGAAGAGATACAGGTACACAGGAAATTTAAACGTCACTTTTCAACACACAAGATCTTTAAATACCGCAACCGAGGGTGGTTTTGTACCAGATGAATTTACGACAGTAAAGACATTTATGATTAACTGGAGTCACAGTCAGGATCAGCGCGTAAGACCAGGTACCAGTTTTAGTGCCAATGTAAACTTTGGTAGTACAAAGTATAATGCCACAGTTTTGAACAACCCGTTCGTCAATTTTCAGAACCAAATTAGTTCATCCATAAACTACTCAAAGAATTTTAAGGATAAAGCCAACATATCTCTTTCCTTCGATCATAGCCAGAACAGTACCACCCATTTAGTAAACATTGTGTTGCCAACGGTTACTGGGAGCGTAGTTACTTTTTATCCTTTTCAGAAAAAAGAAATGGTAGGCACACCAAAGTGGTACGAAAAATTAGGTATTGGTTATAGTGGGAATTTGACTAATCAATTGGCGTTTTACGATACTGCTTTCAACTTTAGGAGAATGTTGGATACGGTACAATGGGGTGCAACACACAGTATTCCTATTAGCTTGTCTCTTCCTTCTCTAGGGCCTGTTACAATATCGCCTAGTATTTCTTTTGCGCAAAAATGGTATGGTCAAACTTTTTTTAGACGATGGGATGCTGCTAACAGCAAGGTAGATACGATGATACACAAAGGTTTTTATACGGCCAACCAAGCTAGCATAGGAATAAGTGCTAACACTAGAATATTTGGCACTTATTTGTTCAATAAAAAGAGCAACATAGTAGCCATACGCCATGAGATGCGACCAAGTATTGGCTTTAGTTATACTCCAGACCTTAATAGTCAGAATTATTACAGAACACAAGTTGACACCTTTGGCGGGGGGCACTTTCAATCGTTTTCTAAGTTTGATGGAGTAATACCTGGAGCCTATTCAGAGGGGAACTCTGGCTCTGTTAGTTTTGGCGTTGATAATACCCTCGAGATGAAAGTGAGGGATTTGCAAGACACTTCCAAGCGTGATGCTACAAAAAAAGTAAAGCTGATAGATGGTTTTGGGTTTAACGGTTCTTATAATTTGTTGGCAGATAGTTTTGCCCTCAGCAATATTAGTTTTTATGTTCGTAGTACTTTATTTAAGGTAATCAATATTACCTCTGGCTTTACTGTAGATCCTTACAAAGTTGATAAATATGGGAACGACCTAAAGTATTATTATTGGAATGGGAAGGATTTAAACATTGGCAGGGTTACCTCTGGCAATCTAGCTATTTCTACTTCTTTTAAAAGCAAGACAAAAGATGGAAAATCAAGCAAGGATAGTATTCCCTTAGATCCTTTTATGACCCCAGAAGAACAGCAGCAACAGTTGCAATATGCCCGAAGCAACCCGGCAGAGTTCACAGATTTTAATATTCCGTGGTCTATTACTTTTTCCTACTCTTTAAATTACAGTAAGCAGCTACAATCTAACTATAGCTACAAGGATGTTTTTACTTCTAGTGTAAATTTCAATGGTGATTTTAGCCTTACCGAGAAATGGAAGATGGGAGCTACGGGTTATTATGATCTCACCCAAAATAAGCTACAACAGTTGAGTATGTTTATTACAAGAGACATGCACTGCTGGCAGATGGCTATCAACGTTAGCCCAATAGGGTTATTTCGTTCTTTCAATATTACCCTGAGCCCCAAAGCAGGTATTCTGCGCGACCTACGCATTAATAGAAGTAGGTACTTTTCTAATTATTAAGAACCATTCCTTTACATAATAAGGGTAGCCTTAACCAAAAAGTGCAGCCACAACCAATGAGGTTTAGCCGCACTTTACTTTTGTAGAAATAAATGCCCCTTTTATCTACTTTTCTAATATGTTGCCAGCAAAGTCACAATTTTATTAGCAGAAAATGTATTTGCAATAAACGATAATAAACTGTGAAAATTAACCACTAGCTTCAATTAACGGTCCTCGCTTTAGGATAACGAAAAAGGCTTGGCGTTGTTGGGGAATTCTAGTTCCGTCAGCCGATAACCGAAGTTGATAATTGTAATATTACTGCTATTTTTATTCTGTGCCAAATTTATAATGTGCAGCCCGAACTGAAGCACAATAAACAGCCTCGGAACACTTCGCCAAGCTAGATTTCATCTAAGCATATTCCAGTTACAAACTGGCTTGACTATTACAAACAATTCATCCTTCGGAAGACTTGCGCGAGTGGGAACAAAAGCTTAAAGAAACTACTAAAGCCGAGTTTGTTCCGTTCCCAGCCATATTTACAATACTGATGTTGTGCGTTCGTGCTATTAAGTGGTCGTCCAATCTTCCAACTTAATTCCGCTGATACGTTCAAAATGATTTGTGTTGTTGGTAACCATTGTCAACTTGTGCGTTACTGAAGTCACGCCAATCAAAAGGTCAAAATCATCTATTGGCATACCTACTTTTTGTAGTCGTGCTTTTTCTTTTGCATACAAGTCCAACGAATGGAAAATGGGAAGTATTTGTGCACCCGTTAAAAAGTTGTCCAATGCTTTTTTATTCTTTTCGGGTTTCTCGCTTTTCTCAACACCGAATTTAAGTTCTGCTAAAGTCATCTCAGAAATAAAGCAGTTGTCCGCAGTTGCTTTGCCAAACTTAGCTTCAAGGTCAAACTTGCCTTTCATGTAAAAAATGGCAATATTGGTGTCAATGAGATATTTTTTCAAAATGATTCAATTTGTCTAGTAGAAACTCTGCTATTACGGATTTCCTCAATAATCTCTTCGGCAGATTTTTTTGAGTCAAAGGCACCAAAAGCCTTTTTGAATGACGATTTTTTGTTTGCCAGGTCGCTCTTAACCGAATCTGTCAACTTAGATATAAGGTCAAGCTTGTTGTTTGTACTTAAGTTATCTAAAAGTCCAACATAACCGTCAACAATTATTGTATTTGTTTCTACTGCTCTCATAGTGTCAAATGTAATGAATAGTACTGAATATTTGTATTTTCTATCCAACTGTAAACTGTCACGAAGCATTACGCACAACGAACAGGGCTTGGCGATGTGGCGGTATTTGAAAATCGTCAGCCCGTAACCGCTGCTGAATTTATAACTAAAAGTTTATTGTTTATTCTATTGCTCGGCGTTATTCGTCGGCTGGAACTGAAGCCAAATAGCGAACAAAAAAGCTGAGAATATATTCGTCGCCCCACCATATTGCCAAACCGAATGTTGGCTGCAGATTTACTCGGTCTCAAATTTATTGTCCCGCTTTAAGCTGTCAAGAATGTTTGATACCATGTCTATTAACTGCTTTTGTTTAGTTCGCTGGTTGTAACTGTAATAAATATTCTTCTTCCCATTGTCAAACTTTATGTAATTAAGGTCAAAATTATCGATGACTTTTGAAGTCGTGTCTTTATTAAGTACAAAGTCGAACTTGTGATAGCATGAATGGTCAACAGTTATTGTGTTTAAAATAGTGTCAACCCCTTTTTTCGTCTTTTTGACTTCATAGTATGTCGGCTGTTTAATTACCTCCTTTGCAATGAGCAATTGATTAGTGAAATAAAAGTTCAAAGGATTTAATGTGTCAAGCTGAATAGGTTTGTACTCTTTGCAATAGTCGAACCGCTTTAAATATGTCTTTAAATTTTTTGTCCAAAACAAATACTGTGTCTGTTCATATGCACATGTGTCCAAAGGAATAAGTCCACCATTACAACTTAGTGAGTAAATCAAGAAAGTGTCAACATGAGCCTGCCTCAGACTGTTTACTGCATTTTGAACTTTCTCATCAACAACTTGAGCTTTCATTGAAATAGTCAGAAATAAGGCAACAAGCGATAGTAATATTTTCATCATGTCAAGTAAGACGCATTCGCAACGGGTTTCCACAAAATTTGCAGCCAACTCTTAAATATGCGCTAGTTTGTTTCTGTTGCGCAAATGCGATAATACAACTTTTTATACATCTAAATTTAATGTGTCCAATGGGCTTTATATTTTCAATAAATCCTCTTTGCTAGTATGCAAATCGCATGGTTGTTTTGATGTCGTTATGCCCCATTTCTTCTGTAGTATGGTTACATCAGTACCCCTATCCAGCAAATGTGTGGCAAAACTATGTCGTAGTGCGTGGATGCTGCCAGGCTTCAATATGCCCGCCCTTTCAATGGTTTTCTGCTTGTATAAATCATCATGCACGCCTCTTATCTCATCAATCGGGAGACAAATCTCATCAATCGGG
>JANYEX010000037.1 GCA_025359725.1 Chitinophagaceae bacterium
GGGAATTACATCAGCTTTCGCCACGAAAATTAACCTGACTGTCTCCCTGAGCTTGTCGAAGTGCAAACAAGTGAACATATCATCCCGACTTCGACAGGCTGCTAATGACAAGTGGTTCAATTGTTTAAAAATGAATAGACATATTTTGAAGATGTTTGCCCTTCGACAAGCTCAGGGAGACAGTCTTGCTGATTTTCGAAGAGGATACATGTCATCTCAACAAACTTGAGAAACGCTAATTAATGCCTCAGTGTGACAGTCAGGTTGATTTTCGTGGCGAAAGCTGATGTCATTCCTATTTCTTCCAAGCTCGCTGGGTGCATGATTCGAAAGGACGATTTACTGTTTTTGAAAGTAGTTTGTTGCCTAGAATGAATTTCCGAAGAGGTCTAATAATTTTTAAGTAGCAAGCGATTGATTTAACTTTTTTTGTGACTGATTTAGCTTTATGGTGCTAGCCCCACAAACTATGGTGCTGACCCCACAAACTACTTTCTAAATTAAAAAAGCGAGCTAATGGTTTATTACTAGCACCTATCAGTTGTCGCAAAAAGGAATGACGATTTATTTTTTTGCCCGTTGGGTAACCCGAAAAGGAGCCTACGGCCCTCGGGGAGCTTTCTTTAGCGCAGTGATAGCGTAGGAGAAATATGAATTATGAAATATGAGATATGAACGGAAGAATCGTGAGGAGCGGTAGTCGCTAGGCTAGTTGCTAACTTGCGATTACCGTTCCTGCCGATTAACGATTCTTCCGCTTCTCAATTATATTGTATTTTGACACTTAATTTTTTCGCTGAAACGAAAAAGTATTTGAAATATTGTGTTAGTTTATCTTGTTTAACGCTGCTTTCGCCGAAATAATTGCACCATTTGATAGCTTACAGTTAACATTTGTAGCTTATTAGTCTTTTTTTTATTAAACTTTTTATCTTTTTTGTTGTCTCGAAGCAGCATTCAACAAATTGGTGTCATCACTATTCTTTATAAAAAACTTCAAATTATGAAACTTAGAGTTTTACTTTTACTATTGCTTGTTAGTTCTTTTTGCTTATCAAGTTTCGCACAAACAAAGCCATTGTATTTTATCAATGGAACGTCTCAAAATTTTAGTATTTGCGAGAACTCTCCTGGGTTTGATATCTCTAATTATCTGTCAGTTTTTGAAACTAGTACTGGAAAGTTCATTTCCTATACTCCTTTAAGTGAAGTACAAAATGGAAGTTTTACCAATATTCCAAAAACATATAAAAATTCTGCACAAGTGTTGACGCCAGTTAACACTTTATATACACCTCCAGTTAATTATACTGGTAAAGATGTTTTTGTAATTCAAGCAAGTGATGGGATTAACACAACCACTGATACTTTTACAGTAACTATAAAGGCTTTACCTACAGTTGCTGCCATTACGGGTAATACAGTTACTTGTGGTGCAGGAACGGGTACTCTTTATGACGCTACTAAAAATGGTATTTGGAGTAGTGATAACATGGTTGTTGCAACAATAGATAGTCTAACTGGTATTGTTACTTTGAGTACTGCGGGTACTGCAAATATTATTTACACCGTTACGAATGCTATTACAGGATGTAGCGATACGGCTACCACTACATTTGTTGTAAGCGGTCCGCCTGTTGTATCAGGCATTGTTGTTAATGGTGCAACTACTATTTGTGCGGGTACTACTACTACTTTTACCGATGCTACACCTGCCCCAACTGGTGGGAGTGCCTACTGGAAAAGCTATAATACGGCTGTAGCAACAGTTGATAGTAGTACTGGTGTTGTAACTGGTGTTTCAGCTGGCAATAACGTATTTATTGGTTATGTGGTCACGAATATGTACGGATGTAGCAGAACAGTAACTAGAGGGGTTAATATTACTGCTACGCCTGTAGCAGATACTATTGCTTACACTACTAATAATGTATGCGTTGGTAATACAATAACCCTGACAGATGCAACTGCGGGTGGATTTAATATCACTAGAACATGGAGTTCAAGTAACGGTAATGCAACTATTTCGAGAGGTTTTGGCGGGGCAGGAACCGAAAATGTACTAGGTACAACAGCTGGTACAGATTCAATCTATTTCAATGTAACAAGCGGTGGCTGTACCGCTACTGCTGGATTGTTAGTTACTATAAACGCTTTGCCAGTTGTAGGGGCTATTAACGGGGCTACTTCTTTGTGTGCGGGAAATACAACTCAATTATCAGATACTACAGCAAAAGGTGTATGGACTAGTAGTAAACCAACCGTTGCAGCGATTAGCAGTACTGGTTTATTGACAGCAGTTGCTGCGGGTACTGCTACTATTACCTATACTGTAACCAATGCTTCGGGTTGTACTTCCTTTGTTACAACTGTTTTTACTGTTTACGCAAACGCAGCTGTTAATCCTATTACTGGTACTAACAGTATTTGCATAGGCTCTTCTACTACTTTGGCTGATAATACTATTGGTGGGGTATGGTCTATTAGTAACAGTAAGACTGCTACCATAGATAATACAGGATTGGTAACAGGTAAAACAACAGGCACTGATACTGTATCTTATACTTATACCTCTGCGGGTGGATGTACGCAAACAGCTACTTTTCCAGTAACTGTAGCTGCTAGTGTTTATGTAGCACCAATACAAGGTAATTCTAGTATTTGTTTGTATAACACTACTCAGCTTACAGACGCCACGGTTGATCCTACTGCCACATGGAGCAGTAGTAACCAAGCCATTGCAACAGTTGACAATAACGGTAACATCACTACGAATCAACCAGGTGTTGTTACCATTCAATATAGCGTAGGTACGGGAAGTTGTATTGGTTCTTCTATCAAGAACTTTATAGTGTATGGCTTGCCAAATGTTAATGCTAACAGTATTACTGACACTTCTTTGTGTAATAGATCTTCGGTAAGATTAACGAATGATAGTACTAGTGGTTTGTGGAGTTCAAGTAGTGCAAGTGCGACTGTTGATACTGCTGGTCTTGTTACGGCAATAAGCTCTGGTAGTACGGTAATAACTTACAGTATTACTGATAAGAACGGTTGTTATAATTCTGCAACTACATCTATAGCAGTTAACCCTAAACCTGCTGCCTTTACTATCACTGGATCTAATTCTACTTGTGCAGGAGGTGTTGTTGTCTTTACTTCAAGCCTTACAAATAGTGTAACAGCTTATTGGTCTAGCAGCAATACGGCTGTTGGAACATTAAATATACCTCCCAACAGATCTGCATTGTCAAGTACTTTAAATGCAAGTAAAACTAATACAGGTAATACTACTGTTTATTGTGTTGCCACAAATGGTCAGTGCTCTAGGACTGATTCCGTAGTTGTAACAGTAACCAAGGCATTAGTTGTTGCACCTATTGTGGGTAATATAAATCTGTGTATAGGCACTAATTCTACTTTCACCGATTCTACTATTAATGGTACCGTTATATGGTCTATTATCGGTGGAACTGGTTCTGCGAATATTACCAACGGTGTGGTTACACCAGTATCACCTGGTGGTGCAACAATAAATTATTCAATCAATGAAGGTAATGGTTGCTCAGGAAGTGTTACTAAATCAATAGTTATAAATAAGTTACCTACTCTTGGTACAATTACTGGTAATAATACTGTATGTGCTAGTTCTACAATATCGCTCTCCGATTTACCTAAGGGTGGCGCATGGAGTAGCGGAAGTACAAATGTTGCTATTATTGATACTGCAGGTGTGTTAACTGGGGTTGCAGCAGGTACTTCAAAGATTAAATATAAATATACCGATGCGGTAGGTTGTACAAATACAGATAGTACAAATATTACTGTTAATTCAAGCGGTGCAAGAGGTATTACCACGGGGGTGTCCTCTTTGTGTGCTGCGGGTAGCTATACATTTACGAATACACGTACTGGCGGTACATGGTCAAGTGATAATACCGCTGTTGCAACTGTAGATGCTAGTACAGGTCTTGTAACTGGTGTATCATCAGGTACAGCAACCATTCAATATATTATTGCACGTGGAACTTTTTGTCCAACAGTTTCAAATAGTAATCTCATAGTTGTAGCGTTACCTAAGGTTGTTGTTAATACTGGCGGTGATACTAGCTTATGTGTGGGTCAGAATTCACAGCTTTATAATGCTTCAGTAGTTCCTAATGGAGGTTCTAGCCAATGGAGCAGTAGTAATACATCTGTTATTACAGTAAGTAACACTGGGCTTGTTACAGCGGTAGGGGCAGGCACAGCCTCAGTTTATTGTACAGTTATCAATCCAAGGGTGAATGTATCTACTTGCTACAGTTCTGCAACTACTAATTTTACGGTTAATGCCAATCCTACTGTAGCCTCCATTTCTGGTAGTGGTAGTACATTGTGTGTTGGTAATACTTTGGTTTTAAGTGATGCCACTGCTGGTGGTACATGGGGTGTTAATGACACTACCATTGCAACCATTACTCCAACTACAGGTTTAGTTACTGGTGTTTCAGGTGGTGGAGTGATAGTAACCTATTCTGTTACTAATTCTGTAACAGGTTGTACTTCTACCGTATTTGGTAACGGAAATATTGTTGCATTACCAATTATAGGTACTATTCAAGGCAATAATGCCCTTTGTATTGGTACACCGTCTCAATTTACCACTTCAACAACACAAGGTGTTTGGGCAAGTTCCAATACAAGTGTTGCCAAAATAAATACTGCTGGTTTGGTAACACCTGTTACACCAGGAACTACAGTGGTGAGTTATTCATATACTAATCCAACTTATGGTTGTTCTAATTCTGCTACAGATACTGTAGTGGTTAGCTCAGTTCCAGTTGTTGGTGCAATAACTGGTAATTCTGTTCTGTGTTCTGGCACTGGTATAACATTAGCAGACACAACAAGTGGCGGTACATGGAATAGTACTAATAGCAGTATTGCTACAATAGACAATAATGGTAATGTTACACCTGTATCATTCGGAACAGATACTATTCAATATGTCGTTACCAATTCATCAACAACATGTACAACTACAGCAAGCTTGCCGATAAAGGTCAGTTCTACTCCTGTTGCATCGTTTACGGTTAGCAAATCTACTCAATGTTTGAACGGTAACTACTTTATTTTCACCAATACGAGTACAATAAGCTCTGGATCAATTAATAGTGTTTGGACAATTGATGGAAAAATATTTACCTCAATAAGTCCAACTTATTCTTTTGCTACAGATGGTACATACACTATCAAATTGATTGTTACTAGCACATCTGGTTGTTCAGACAGCACTACACAAACAGTAACAGTTAATCCTCAGTCTATTGCTGCGTTTACAATAAATAACAATAGCCAGTGTTTGGCAAGTAATAGCTTCAGTTTCAGTAACACATCCTCAATAAGCAGTGGGTCTGATGGATTTGCATGGAGTTTTGGGGATGCTGGTACTGCTACTTCTATAAATCCTACACATGCTTATATCAGTGCAGGAACTTACACTGTACAATTAGTAACAATAAGTAATTTCGGTTGTATAGATAGCCTGTCTCAAACAGTTACTACAATAGCCAATGTAACACCATCTGTAACAGTGAAGGCTTCTTCTACAAGCATTTGTGCAGGTACAGATGTGGTATTTACTGCTACGGCTACAAATGGCGGCACAACACCAACTTACCAATGGTACAAGAATGGTATTGCCGTAGGAATAAATTCAAATGTTTACAATGATAATGCACTTGTAAATGGCGATAGCGTTAAGTGTGTTCTTACTAGCAGTGGACAATGTCTTACTGCCCCAACTGTTACTAGCAGTACAATTGGGATTACCGTGGCTCAATATGTAACACCTTCTGTTACTATTAATACTCCTCTTACAAAAGTTTGTGCAGGAACAAGTGTTACGTTTACAGCTACCCCTGCGAATGGTGGTACTAATCCATCATATCAATGGATAGTAAATGGCAGCAGTGTTGGAACTAACTCTACTAGTTATACTTCAAGTACGTTAACAAACAACAGTGTCGTTTCTTGTACTCTTACAAGTAGTAATGCTTGTGTAACGTCTCGTTCTGCTGTAAGTAATCCAGTCACACTTACAGTCAACGCTCTTTCTACTTCTACAACCGTAGCTAGTATCTGTGCTGGAACAACATACAGCTTCAATGGTACTTCTTATAGCACAGCGGGTACTTATGTATCACACCAAACCAACAGTGTAGGTTGTGATAGTGCGGCTAACTTGGTGTTGACAGTGAAAGCAGTAAGTACTTCTACTGTAAGGGCAAGTATTTGTTCCGGCAATTCTTATAGCTTTAATGGTACAACATACACAACAGCAGGTACTTATGTTGCCCACCTAACCAACAGTGTAGGTTGTGACAGTGCTGCTACTTTGGTATTGACAGTTAAGCCAACAAGTACTTCTACAACAACCGCAAGTATTTGTGCTGGAACATCTTATAGCTTCAATGGAACTTCATACACAACAGCGGGTACTTATGTATCACACCTAACTAACAATGTAGGTTGCGACAGTGCTGCTACCTTGCTGTTGACAGTTAAGCCAACAAGTACTTCTACCACAACAGCAAGTATTTGTGCTGGAACATCATACAGCTTTA
>JANYEX010000048.1 GCA_025359725.1 Chitinophagaceae bacterium
TAATATTATGCGCAGCCGCAGTTGCGCCATCGGCAACATCCATTGCAAAGTCTATTTTAGCAGTATCTAGATAACTTATCAGAACACTTTCCTGACCATCATCAAAATGTTTCTTATAGCAGGCAGTTTGCAATTGTAGCAAATCATCAAAAGGCAGTTTTAAATTGATTCTAGACATTTATACGTTTCTTATGTGTTTGAAAAGATTAAAGGGTGTAAGTTAACTTTGTTAATCTATCTGAAATTTATATCTGAATTTCATAATTTATATTATGTTAAATTGATAGTTCGAAATTAGCACCCTGCCCTTGCTTTGTATTTATATAAAGCTGGAATTTATTTTACTCCAAAAGAAAAAACATTGTGCTATTTAATAACTGACCTTACGCACATTTATAAACATCCTAAGCAAAGCCTTTTTTCTACCACATAGACACAATAGTCACATAGAAAAAGAAAAATAAGGTGAAAAACGTTGCACTTAAAGTAGACATAGACTCGAGTATTAAAAAGTGAAACTTTTTTTCTATGTTTTCTTTTCTAAGCTAATAGCAAATACTATGTGTCTAGTGTGCAAACATGGTAATTTTTGTTTAATGTGAATAAAACTGCGTAACATCAGTTAATAAATTAATTGAAATATTTATACGGCTATCTTTGTATTCAAATCTAAATTATGAGTAATGCTACAAACCCGAAATACGCCATCGGTATAGACCTTGGCGGTACAAGTACAAAATTTGGTATTGTTGATAAAGATGGTCATATCCTTAAACAAGACAGAATACCTACCGATAGCGAAAAGCCTATAGATTTTTTTATTCAGCAATTGCACGAGAAACTTCAACCTATGATTGATGAAGTTGGCGGCAAGGAAGCGTTTATTGGTATAGGAATGGGCGCGCCAAATGGTAATCTTTATACGGGTAATATAGAATATGCGGCCAACCTGCACTGGAAAGGTATTGTGCCTGTGGCGCATTTGCTTAATGAGAAGTTTGGATTGAAAGCAATGCTTACAAACGATGCAAACGCTGCGGCAATGGGCGAAATGATGTACGGTGCGGCGAAGGGAATGAAACATTTTATAACTATTACGTTGGGCACTGGCGTTGGCAGCGGCATTGTGATAGATGGCAGGATGGTAGTTGGTAATGATGGGTTTGCAGGTGAGTTGGGGCACACTATTGTTCGTCACAATGGTCGCTTACACAAGCTTACTGGTAGCCGTGGTTGCTTGGAAGTGTATGCTAGTGCCACGGGTGTTCGCCAAACCGCAATAGAATTTATGGAAAAACACCCAGAAAAGCCTAGTCTATTGAGAAATTTCCCTCAAGATTCTCTAACAAGCGAGATAGTGTATGAGTGTGCCCTAAAAGGAGATGTAATTGCGAAAGATGTATTCGATTTTACGGGTGAAATACTTGGCGAGGCTTTGGCAAACTTTGTCATGTTCTCGTCTCCACAGGCAATTATTCTTTTTGGAGGACTAACAAAAGCAGGAAGCTACATAATGAACCCTACCAAAGAAGCGATGGAGAAGAATTTGTATCAGGTATTTAAAAATAAAGTGCAACTGGTATTCAGTAATCTTAAAGAATCTGATGCTGCGATATTAGGTGCGAGTGCATTGGTACTGTAATACGAAAATCGGTAGTCGGGAATCGTAAGGGGGACGCTGTTTGATTATTTTAAAATATTTCTTTTTCAAATTATTGCCAATTCAGACAAACACAAGGGATTTCCTTACAATTTACGATTTACGCTTGACGGATTAATCATAAGACTATCATTAATTAATTGCTGAAAATGACCACTGCTACTACGTTAGTTTCTCAATACCAGCTACTCCCCCACCCCGAAGGCGGTTATTATAAGGAAACATACAGGAGTAATGCCATCATACAAAAAGAAGCATTGCCTAAAGGATTTTCTGGCGACAGAAATTGCAGTACAGCCATCTATTTTTTGTTGGAACAAGTTAATTTCTCCGCTTTCCATCGGATTAAAAGCGATGAATGTTGGCATTTTTATGCGGGGCAGACACTGCTTATTTATGTAATAGAACCAAATGGTAATTGTTACACTATAAAACTAGGTTCTGATATTGAAAATGGGGAGGTTTTTCAGTCATTCGTACCTGCAAACAGTTGGTTTGCCAGCGAGCCTGCACGCAATAGTAGTTATTGCTTTGTAGGATGTACGGTTTCCCCAGGTTTTGACTTTGTAGACTTTGAATTGGCAAAGAAAAATGAGCTTTCGGCACTCTATCCAACTCATAAAGACCTTATCAATCGCCTCTGCAGGCAATAAAATCCTGAAAGAATAGTTTTATTGAGGTTAATTCCCTTATTTTAGCTGGAGTAAGTAAATAACAACAAAACGTACCATTGCTAGGCAGACAAATGATTAATGTTATCTTTATTTAGAAACAACAAATCATCACTTTGCAAAATATTTTAGCGGGAGAGAAAAAAAGTATTACTAAAAAGCGAGAAGTACACTAAAAACAATAATTTAAAATGTGTAATAATTACATGTTAAACAATAACCCTTATTTTGCACTTGCACACAATTAAAACAATTTTATGAATTTTAGAGAATTTCAGGTTCCTTACGAGATTAATGAAAAGTACACAAAGCGAGCTGCTTACTTTTCGATGGAATTTGCCGTACACCAACCACTAAAAATTTACAGTGGAGGTCTTGGTTTTTTGTCTGGTTCGCACATGCGTAGTGCTTATGAGCTAAAACAGAATATGGTAGGCATTGGTATTATGTGGAAGTATGGTTATTACGACCAAACCCGCAACCAAGACCAAACTTTGCAACCTGCTTGGATGGAAAAGAGCTACTCTTTCCTACAAGACATAGGTATTAAGTTCCAAATTGTTATTCATGATGCACCAGTATGGGTAAAGGCTTTCTATTTAGCCCCAGAAGTATTTAATACTGCCCCATTGTTCTTCCTTAGTACAGATATGCCTGAGAATGATTATGTCTCTCAGACGATTTCTCACCGTTTATACGATGCAAATACAGCAACTAAGGTTGCTCAATTTATGTTGTTGGGTATTGGTGGTGCCAAATTGATGGATGAAATTGGTTTTAATCCAGAAGTTTATCACTTAAATGAAGCACATGGAATTTCTTCTGCATTCTATTTATTAAATAAGTTTAGAAGTGTTCATGTATTAAAAGAACATTTGGTTTTTACAACCCATACTCCAGAAGAAGCTGGTAATGAGAAACACGATATTTACCTATGCCATAAGATGGGGTACTTCTGTGGTCTTAGCATTGACGAAGTAAGGCGACTTACGGGCACACATGACGATCAATTCAATCATTCGTTGGCTGCATTACGTTTTGCTCGCAAAGCAAATGGTGTATCACAGTTACACGGTGTAGTATCTAGAGAAATGTGGGGGAAATATAGCGGTATTTGTGAGATTACAGCAATAACAAACGCACAAAACTGGACATACTGGGCAGATGAAAGATTATATCATTTTAACGAAACAGGTGAAGATGAAAGAATTGACGATAGGAAGTGGTATTTAAAGAAACGTGCTTTTGAGATAGTTGCAGATCAAACAGGAAAAATATTTGATCCTAATGTGTTGACCATTGTTTGGGCAAGGCGTTTTGCGGGTTATAAGCGTGCGGATATGCTTACGTATGATATGGAACGTTTTGAGCGTCTATTAAGTAATGCAAAATATCCAGTACAGATTATTTGGGCAGGAAAACCTTACCCATTTGATTATCCAGCTATTGGTACTTTTAATAACTTAGTGCATTTGAGTAAGAAATATAAGAATGTAGCTGTATTGATAGGCTATGAACTTACCCTCAGCAGACGATTAAAGCAAGGGGCAGATATTTGGTTAAACAACCCTCGTGTACCAAGAGAAGCTAGCGGAACAAGTGGCATGACAGCCTCTATGAACGGTGCTGTAAACTTTAGTACTGACGATGGATGGATACCAGAGTTTGTAAAGCATGGTGTAAATGGTTTCGTAGTGCCAAAAGCAGATTATGAAAACATGAATGTTCATGAACAAGATGATTATGATTTGAATAAATTATATGAAATACTTGAAAACGAAATACTTCCTACTTATTATGACCATAAAGATAAATGGCGTTCTATAGTTAAAACTGGCATGGATGATGTTCGTCACCAATTTGACAGTAACAGGATGGCAGATGAATATTATGAGATAATGTATAAGTAATATTAATAAATAAAGAATTGTAAAAAAGGTTCACAAATTAATTGTGGACCTTTTTTTTATGGAACGACCAACCCAACATTATATTGAATTGCACTATTCCTCCTATCCTATTCGTCTTCCCAAATGCTAAAATCCCTAATCATTTTTTTAAAAAGTATAAAATATTTTAAAAAGATGATTGTGATTATACAACTTATTGCATTAATAAGTAAATTTGTTGCTTAAAGTGAGCTATATGAAAACGATATTAGTACCTACAGATTTTTCGGATGAATCAATGAATGCAGCTATCTATGCTGTTGGGTTTGCTAAACAAGTGAATGCGAAGAAAATAATTCTTTATCATGCCTATACAATGCCTGTAAACTTTAGTGTAGTCTCAGCTGAACCTGTTCTTATTAATCAGGAATTAATGGATATTGAAGATTTAACTAGTTTCGCTAATATTGGATTAACTCATTTTGAAGCCAAGTTGAAAAAGCTTACTAATACGGATGTAACACTAGAGACAATTGCTAACTACGGCTTTTTTGTAGAAGACATCAAGAAAACAGAAAAAGAGAAAAATGTAGATTTAATTATCATGAGTATTACTGGTGGCGGTGCTTTTACAGAAAGTGTTATTGGCAGTAATTCGCTTATTGTAGGTAAAAACGCATCAGTTCCCGTTATAATTGTTCCTGCTAAGGCCTCTTTCGTAGGATTGAATAAAATATTACTCGTTTCTGATTTCATAGATATAAAAGAATCTATACCCACCGCACATATTAAAAATATATTACACGAAACTAAAGCTGACTTGAACATATTGCATGTTGCAAAAATTGGGGATTACACTTTTAATTCAAGTTCCGAAGAATGTTTTGTATTTGAGGATTTATTTGAAGGATACTCACCCAAATTTCATTTCACAGAAAATTTTGTTTTTTCCAATGGCATCAACGAGTTTTCAGAAAAAAACAATATTGACTTGGTGGTAATAGTACCCAAAAAACATCATTTTCTAGAATCATTGTTTACAAAGAGCCATACCAAAGAGCTAGCTTTTCATAGCCACTTTCCCATTATGGTGGTTCATGATTAGTATGTAGATGGTTGTTTTAAAGACGATTAGGGTGTTCCGAATGGGGCACCCTAATTTGTTTGTACAATTCTGTTTAACTTGCCACTTTTTATTTCGCTTATGACCCCTGTTGTGCTTTTTAGTTTTGTGGTAGCCTATTTCCTTGTACTGCTTACGGTGGCTTGGTACACTGGGCGCAACAGTAATAATGAATCTTTTTTTATTGGAAATAGAAATAGCAACTGGATGTTGGTTGCCTTCGGGATGATTGGCACTAGCCTTAGTGGGGTAACCTTTGTGAGTGTACCAGGTGCGGTAGAGAAAGATAGTTTCGCCTATTTTCAGATTACGCTGGGTTATCTTCTGGGTTATACAGTAATTGCTTATGTGCTTCTGCCGCTGTATTATAGAATGCAATTGACCTCTATCTATCACTATTTAAATACACGACTGGGTACTGTTTCTTATAAAACAGGAGCTTCCTTCTTTATTCTTTCGCGGATACTTGGTGCCACAGCTAGGTTATATCTTGTCGTAAAAATATTGCAGGATAACATCCTACAAAACCTTGGTATCCCCTTTTGGGTAACCACTTTTATTATTTTGGCAATGATTATTTTATACACTTATCAGGGTGGCGTAAAAACAATTGTTTGGACGGATACTCTTCAGACAACTTGTATGCTTATTGGACTTGTAGTGTGTGTGGTTTACATATTGAAACATCTTCACCTTGGCTTCGTTGATAGCATTGATGCCATTACCACAAAAGGCTATAGTAAAATCTTTTTCACAAATGCTAATAGCAAAACTTTCTTTTTAAAACAAATTCTGGCGGGGGCTTTTATAAGTATTACCATGACGGGGATGGATCAAGAAATGATGCAAAAGAATATCTCTGTAAAAAAACTATCCGACTCTCAAAAGAACGTAATGACCATGGCTACAGTGATGTTGTTTGTAATTCTTCTTTTCCTCTTCTTGGGTGGTTTATTGTATCTTTTTGCAGAACAGCAACACATCATTGCCAAGGGCGATAAAATATTCCCCGTTATTGCGCTAAATTACATGCCTCCATTTGTTGGCGTTATATTTATAATTGCCCTTATCTCTGCTCTTTTTCCCAGTGCAGATGGTGCTATCACCGCACTAACATCTTCGTTTTGTATAGATATTCTGGGAATGAATCGCGGTAGTAAATGGAATGAAGCAAAAAAGAAAACAATACGGCACATCGTACACCTCAGCTTTGCCGTAATTTTCCTACTATTCGTTCTGATATATAAATGGGCAAACAACCCAAGCATGATTGGCGTTATACTCAAGGTGGCTGCCTACACTTATGGTCCTCTTTTAGGTTTATTCTCTTTTAGCATACTTACTAAGAGGACTGTTCTAGATAGATTTGTTCCAATTGTTTGTGTTGCTGCGCCAGTGCTATGCTTTATCTTAGATTTTTATCAAAAGCAATTATTTGGCAACTTTGAGATTGGATTAGAGTTATTAATCATCAATGGTCTATTTACATTTATTGGGTTATTCTGTATTTCTCAAAAGAAAAAAAATATTAACTAATTGTTCATGGTGATTTATATCCATGCAAATTCATTTTGCACGAATTTGTTTTCATTTTGCATGCACCCATTTTCATTTTGCATATAGAAATAAAGAGTGGATGGAAAGACATTTTCAGGTGAGTACTTTATATTTTTCCATAACGAAGTTTTTTTACTTCTTTACTTCAACGAGTAAATAATCCCATCTAACAATCATTTTGCTTTCTATCAAATTTTAAAAGTAATACCACAGATACAATAGCGCAAAATAGCTCACCCCCATTTAAGGGATTATTCTCACCTTTGCAAGGGCATATTTTTGCTTCAAATATTACAACAATGAAAAAGCAATTTAAACAAACATTCAAAGGCAAATTGACCATTGCCATCTGCTTGCTAACCTTAGCGGCTTCATCTTGTAAAAAAGAAGCGACTTCGCCCAGTACTCCACCCATCGAAACAGTTAGCTCTTTCGCAAGTATTAAAGCCCCCTCTAACTTTGGATGGAGCAACGCAGGTACATTAACTTTTAAATTTACTGGGCAGATAGACAAAAATTACAACTCGATACTTAAAGTATTGGGAAGTGACAACAGTGTTATCTTCCAAAAATTGCAAAATGGTAGCACCAGCTTTTCTACAACACTGAACATTCCATCCGTTTATAAAACAATAACAGTTGTTTTTGGTGGAGTGAAGAAAACCTTCATTACCAATAACGGAAGTGTAACCATGAACTTAAACTAAACAACACAAATTAACACACACAATGAAAAAGACAAACTTGATCAACACAAATAGCCAAACGAAATTTATTACATTATTATTCTCTGTCATTTTAGCAACGGGACTATTAGCCCAAAGTCCAACAGCACCTGCACTAGGCTTTAACGTATTTGTAAATGGTGGCGCAGAATTTTAAACCAGCGAAACAGAAGGACCTGTAGCTGTAGGTGGCGACCTTACTATTGGCGGCAACTATAATGTTAGTAGTCATAGCAATTTTTCTTATTAGGTAAATAAAGTAAACATTGGGCTTCTTGTAGCTGGCAAGGTAAACTATAGCGGCGGCAACAGCTTGCAGGTTTTAAACAATGGCTACGCAATAATTGGGAATCAGAATGGTAGCAAGGCTTGGTATGTTGACCAAAACAATGCCTCCTCCCCTATTCGTATTACGCCAAACACTAGTTATAACAGCTCGCCAATAGTATCTCTATCTGCCAGCGCGCCAACCCTTGGAGTAAGTGCTACTGTTAATCCAGTTTTTCAGCCTAGTCCAATTAATTTTAGTACAGCATTTGCTACCATGCAGGCTACATCAACAAGTATGAGCACTGCTAAGGATAATACTGTTATTTATAACTCACCCAACCAAAACGCCGTAGCAATTGCACATAGCGGAATAGGTAGCAACGCTCAGATTTATATTAATACACTCACAACAGGTACTACCTTTTTGAATATTGTTGGTACTGATTTAAATAATTTTCAAGGACTTACTTTTAATGGACAAACTCCTGATGCCAATCATTTGTTGGTGCTAAATATTAATGCGGCAGGTACTTTTAACTGGAGTAGCTTTAATACTGCTGGCATTAGCGGCACAAATGCACAGTATATTTTATATAACTTTTACAATACCACATCTCTAACCTTCTCTGGAAACAACGCAATAGAAGGAACAATTTTTGCACCTTTTGCCACAATTGCTAAGTCATCCAATAATAGCAATATAGAAGGGCAGGTAATTGGGCAGTCTTACATACAGACAGCAGGCGGTGAAATTCATTCTTATAATTTTACCAGCACAGTTGCAGTTCCTGTTTCCACCCCAACTGTATCATCAACAAATTTTGTTTTTAACAGTGTAGATGTTACTACTTTAAGTGCCTCTTGGACAATAGGAAATGGAACAAACCGAGTAGTTGTTGCAAGCAAAAGTCCAATAACAGCTTTTTCTTCTTTCGCCTCTTTGTAAAGTACAGTTGCTGTTGCTAATTCTATTTATGGAATAGGTTCTGCACTGGGTGGCGGATATGTGGTGTATAATGGAACAGGAAATAGTGTTGTTGTAACCGGACTTACTGCGAATACTAAATATTATTTTGCGGTGGTAGAATACAATGCGAGTGCACCAACCAACGGAACACTTTCTACTTATTTATTAAGTTCTACAACTACATTGACCGATACAGATGGCGATGGTGTAGCAGATGTTTATGATGCTTATCCTACCGATCCAACTAGGGCTTTCAATAACTATTATCCTTCCGCTGGTTATGGCACATATCTTTTTGAAGATAACTGGCCTAGCAATGGCGATTACGATTTTAATGATTTGGTTATGGGTTATCAGTACAATACCGTAACTAATGCTGCAAACCAAGTTGTAGAATTGAAGGCTAATTTGGTAGTTAGGGCAGCTGGTGCTAACTATCAAAATGGTTTCGGTATTCAGCTAGACGGATTATCTCCAAGTCTGGTTACGGGTGTTGTAGGTGCTAATACAAAATCACCTACTTGGTTATCAACTATTGCAAACGGCACAGAAGGAAATCAAACTTACGCTAATGTAATTGTATTGGATAATGCATCGAGGGTATTGCCAACAACAAATGGCAATCCAATTGTAAATACAATTGCGAGTACACCTTACGTAGCACCAGATACTATTAATGTAACTATTTCTTTTGTTCAAAATCAAATTTCCCCTTCTTCAATAAGTATAAACCCATATTTAATAATCAACCAGAATCGTGGTAAAGAATTACACATGGCTAATAAAAAGCCAACTAGTTTGGTAAATACTAGCTATTTTGGAGCAGATGACGATAAATCTGTTCCTGCCTCTGGGGTTTATTATGTAAACAAAAGCAACCTACCTTGGGCTTTAGATGTTCCGGCTACTATTCCGTACCCAATAGAAGGTGTAAGCGTAACAAAAGCGTACCTTTATTTAGCAAATTGGGCACAAAGTAGTGGAGCTCAGAATGCTGATTGGTACTTAAATAATCTAGGATATAGAAACACAGCCTATATCTTCTCGCACTAATCAAAGAAAGAAAAGTGTTCATAAAATATAAAAGTCTCATTTACAGTCGTGAATGAGACTTTTATATTTTATGAACACCCTAATTCAGATTTATTATCCAAAAAGAAACTTTTGAGATTAATTTTTCAATTCTTAAGCCTTGCTGTCCATAAAAATATTGAAACTCCAAAATAATTGTTGATTTAGCAACTTTCAATCACTTACACCAGTTTTTCTTTTTTTTATTGCTTGTGTATTTGATTAATTATTATGATTTAACTAAATTTAGTGTGAGAAAGGGTTATTTTCCCACAAGGGACACAAAGACTTATTCAAAGTGGATAGACATCATTGACTGTATTCAGGTGCTGCGTTTCACTTAAAGGACACTAGGCTACTCGAAAACGTTGATGTTTACTTAGATAGTTCACGTTCAGTATGCCGTGTGTG
>JANYEX010000120.1 GCA_025359725.1 Chitinophagaceae bacterium
CTATATCCATCCAAAAGTTCATCGTGTCCATCACTATCAACTTAGGTTTCATTTTCAGTTGTTCTATCACGCTACTTTGAACGGCAGGGGCAAGATTTCCTAACATCAAAAATTCACAATCTTGGTAGCTTTCTGGCACAACGGGTTTAAAATCGCCCAACACATTTAGCTCGGTAACCAATGTATCGCGGGTGTTCATATCCATGTGGTAACGTCCACTCCAAAAGAAAGTCTTCTCGTCTTTTTTAATCTGCACTCCTTCCAGTTCTACACCTCGGGCAGTTAGCGCATCTAATTCTGCTTGTGGAAAATCGCCTCCTACAACAGAAATTTGTTTTACGCCAGTAAAATTACTAGCACACCAAGCTATATAAGTGCCAGCGCCACCTATTATCCTATCACTTTTACCAAAAGGGGTCTCAATTGCATCAAAAGCCATCGACCCTACTACTACTAAAGACATACTTATTGTTTTTTAATTAGGCGGCGAAACTAATGGAAATAAAGAAACATTATTATCAATAGACGCCTTTCCATATGAATTAGGATAAAACCCGTTATTGTTATTTTTATGAGTTATTGTTCAAAATACAAGGATAAAAATGCTGTAGACTTTCAGCGGCTAGTTGGGGTAATTTATTCTGGTCGGAGAGTCATTATTGATTCTTATCGACATGTGATTTATGGTATCTTACATAAAAAAAGTGCAGGTCTATATTACTTAAATGGGCTAGTATGGTTCTTTTACTGCGTGCGGCAAAGTTAAATTGAAGGTATGTAAAGTAATGAATAGCCCGAAAAAGGCTCATACACTGTTTACCTAGCACAGAGGAATTGAGTAACACGGGTGTGGAAAAATTTTCGCCATAATTAACGCTACAAAGGCATAGAGTCCTTATGGCGTTTTGATGTATACATCAGTGTACTTAATTTACACCAAAATAAAGGAACAGAAATGGGATAAAAGGAAAATTTCAACGTTATTCTTTTATAAACTCCTGAGCCATGTGCCAGAATATCCTTGTAGCGTGTGTGGGATTGGCTGTAACTTCGGAAAGACCTACCAATTTTTCATCTAAAAGCATCTTGCTAATTTCGTCTAGGTCTGTTGCATCAAGTTCTCGATAAGCCATACTCCACTTGTTGAAGGCTCGTTCTTTTGTTTTGCCATCAACTAAAAATTTAACGCCTGTATGTCGTGTATCCTTCTTTATTTTCTCAAAAAGTTCCTTTATTACTACCTCATACCTTCTAGTATTTGAAGAAAAAAGCTTTCATGAAACAAAAGACAACCTGATATATTATTTGAGGTATTAAAAACCCTAGCTTGGTTTAATATATCTTCTATATCATTCTTTGTTAGGTCTGCGCTTGCTGTTGAATAGTAAATTAGTTGGTACATATAAATTTATTTTAGAGACAGTAAATTCAGATTCCTTTAAGTAGTTCGGCAAAACATCATTTACGGGGTAAAGGTACGTATTAGATATTTAAAGAATTTAGAAAAATATTTACACTTTATTTGATTGTAAAAAGAATTGTTAAAAATAATCTTATACATTTGTGTCATTAATAAATAACTCTTCAAAATAGAACAAATGAAACTAACAAAAAAACTGCGATTAGTAATTCTGCTATTGTTCGCTACGGCAGCAGGCTTTTTTACTTCCTGTACAAAAAACACCTACGACTTTAACAAATTTGCTTCCAATCAATGGGATCCAGAGTTTGCAACAGCTTTAGTAACGGGTACAGTAGGTATAAACAATATTAACCTAACAGATGCGAATAGCTACTTGCAGATTTACGATGATAGTTCAATGAGCTTTATTTTTCAGAAGAGTATAACAACCTTCCATACAAGCGACTTTATACCAGCATTAACTTCTACACCTACAGTTTTTACAAGGTCATTAAGCCCTACTGAACAATTGGCACTTACTTTAGCTCCTTCTGGTGCTACTTTTACTACAACTGGTATTCAAACAATAAATCTTTCAACGGCACAAGCTAATCCAATGAATATCGATACTATTGTTTTGAAAACTGGAACATTAATTCTTAAAGTGCAGAATACCTTTAGTGATAGTTGTAGTATAACCGCAACTATACCTGGTATAAAAAGCAATGGAGTATCAATTAGCAAGGTGATACCTGTAGCCCCTTCTAGCAGTACCACTGTTTCTTTTGATTTAAGCAATCTTGTCATAGATATGTCTAATGGCGGCACGACTAGTAATTATTTGGAATTAGATTACGGTATTTCTTTTATAAAGACTTCGCCATTGACTACAGGAACTGTTTCGTTCACAACTCAGGTAAACAATCCTACCTTCAAAACAATTTATGGCGATGTGTTACAACAAAATTTCTTTACAGCTAAGGTCGATAGTGTTCCTTTAAATATCTTCAAGTATGCTCAGGCAGCTGGTAGCCTTAGCCTTAGTGATGCCGTTGTGAAGTTATTTTTCAGAAATTCTTTTGGGGTACCCATTAGTTTTGTTTTTAATCAACTTAACGGTACTGATGCTAATAACAACAAGTTTTCATTAAATACTGCTGGCATAACGCCTTCGCCTTTCATTATTGATGGTGCTACACAATTAGGTGTTTCTACACACGATACGCTCACGATGAATAAGAATAATCCGCCAAGCAATGGTGCACTTTTAAACATTCCACAGTTTTTTAGTAAACTACCTATTTCTTTCTACCCGCAGTTTTCTTCTGTTTCTAATCCTGGCTCTTCTTCTGTTCAACATTACAACTTTATACAGGATACAAGCAGTGGTTCGATAGATGCACAAATACAAATTCCATTGAATGTGAAATTGAATAACTACTTAACAAAAGACACCTTCGATTACAACATTGGTAGTGTGCAGAATATTCAGTCCTTAACGCTAAGAACCTATTTTAATAATGGCTTTCCCATTGGTATAAATGCATTCTTAGAGTTTAAAGATGTTAATTACAAGACAATATTTACTTTAGGTTCTAATCAGCTAACTGATTCAACAAAACAACTACTAGCCCCTGCCATTATTGATCCTAACACGGGAATGGTTATTTCTAAAACAGCTACGACAACAGATTTTGAACTAGATAGTACTGCTGTCGCCAACTTGAGCAAGGTTAAAAAGGTAGTCTTTACTGGTTCCGTTTACTCAGCTGGATATGGAAAACAATACGCAAAAATTTACCATAATTATACCATCGATGTAAAGCTTGGTGCTAAGGCTAAATTAAAAAACTAACTTATTAACCCAACGTTTAATACCACACAAAATGAAATTAATAAAAAATACACTCTTCATACTTCTTCTACTTGTTGTAGCAAATACTGCTTTTGCACAAGAAGATCTTACCCTGTACGGAATGAAATCTGTAAATGAAAATATGTACCTGAATCCAGGGCGTATGCCAGAAACAAGGATAAACATAAGTCTGCCAGTTGTCTCGTCAACTTCCTTTGGACTTTCTAACAGTGGGTTTGCTTTTTCAGATTTAGTGATGAAACGTGCTTCGGATGATTCTCTTGTATTGAACACCACAAACATGTTGAGCAAGCTTTCCCCAGAAAACCTGATTTCAATGTCTGCTAGTACAAACATATTGGGTGTTGGTGTAAGGGTAAAAAGGAATTATTATTCCTTCTCTGCTAGGGCAGTAACGGATTTCACCCTTGCTTACACAAAGGATATGATGCAGTTTATACTTCAGGGTAATACTTCCTTCTTGGGTAAACAAGCAAACCTCGAACTAAAACTTAATGCTACGGCTTATGCAGAATATGGCTTTGGAGTAACACATATTACCAAAGATGGTAGACTAAGTTATGGTGGAAAGCTTAAAATATTATCTGGTATAGCCAACTTAAATACTAAATCGGCAAAGCTGAGCGTGTTTACTGATTCTGCTACTTATGCAATGACTGCTACGCCTGATATCCAGATTAACTCATCTTTGATAGACACTGGAACTATCAATAATAATGGAGCAGGAAGCAATATTTTTGGGTCTAACAAAGGCTTTGCGGTCGATTTTGGGGCTTCTTACAAAGTTACTAATAAGCTTACTGTTTCTGCTAGTGTAATAGATTTTGGGTTTATTAACTGGAATAGCAATGTGAATAATTATCAAAGTGATCCTAACAAAACAAGTTTTACTTTCTCGGGCTTTGATGCTGTTAAGTTCTTTAATGGCTCATCTATCAAACCTTATTTGGATACTTTGAGTGATAGTTTAAAACATACTTTCTATCCCAATAAAACAAATAACTCTTACAAAACAAGTTTGAGTACAAAAGTTTTCGCTGGTGCTAATTACACCTTAGCTAAAGGATTGGATGCTGGCATTTTATTGTACGGCCGATTCTTAGATGGGCAATTATATTCTGGTCTTGCACTTAGTTTAAACGAAGAGCTTGGGAAAATATTGAATGTTTCTGCAAGCTTTAGCCAGATAAACAAAACGAGCAATTTCGGCTTAGGTCTCTCGTTAAATTTATTGCCAATACAAATCTATTTGGCTAGTGATAACATTTTTGCCTTTACAAAAGTGGATGAGGTACGTTCTACCAATGTACATTTTGGTTTAAACGTAGCCATTGGAAGGGTTAAATCAAATTAAGAACTAGGGGTAGGATAGAATTTGATGAATCATTTTCTATCCCACCTTTTTTATAATCCCTCAAATATCATAGTCGCTCCCTGCCCAACGCCCACACACATTGTCGCTAATCCATATTTAGTTTGGCTGCGTTTCATTTCGTGTATTAATGTTCCAACAATACGCGAACCACTGCTACCCAACGGATTTCCCAAGGAAATTGCCCCACCATTTACATTGATAGTTTTTTCATTCAGTCCCAAATCTTTTATGCAAGCAAGACACTGAACAGAAAATGCTTCGCAGAGTTCTGTTAGCCCAATATCGTTGATGTTTAGCCCTGCTCTTTTCAATGCTTTTTTGGTGGCAGGTATAGGGCCTATTCCCATAATATCTGGATGAACCCCTGCTATTGCCATACTCACCACTCTTGCTATTGGTTTCAGGTTAAATAATTTTACTGCTTCCTCGCTAGCCATCAATAATGCCGATGCACCATCATTTATGGCACCGCTATTACCCGCTGTAACGCTTCCGCCCTTTACAAACGCTGGTCTTAAAGCAGCTAATCTTTCGAGGGTTGTATTTCTTGGTTGTTCGTCAACAGAAAAATAAGTAGGTGTTGCATTGTCCGATAGAGGAACAGGAATTAACTCATCTGCCCACTTTCCTGCTGCCAATGCCGCGGCATATTTCTGCTGGGATTGGTAAGCAAACAAGTCTTGGGCTTCACGGCTGATGTTCCATTGCCTAGCAATATTCTCTGCTGTTTCGCCCATATTATACGGATGATATAAGGCAGTAAGTTTCTGGTTTGTCAGCCGCCACCCAATGGTACTATCCACCATTTCCATATTGCGGTTATACGCCCCCGCACTCTTCGGGATGATAAAAGGCGCGCGGCTCATGCTTTCCACACCGCCAGCTATGTACAACAATCCTTCGCCGCACATAATAGCACGAGCAGCATCCATCACGGCTTGCATTCCACTTGCACAAAGGCGGTTTACGGTATTGCCCCCCACCGAAACAGGCAGCCCAGCCAACAATGCACCCATCCTTGCCACATCTCTACAATCTTCGCCAGCCTGGTTACTATCACCCACAATTACATCTTCAATCAGGTTCACATCTATCGAAGGATTCCTTTCCACCAACGCTTTTATGACAACAGCCAATAAATCATCGGCACGCACAGTAGCCAGTTTGCCTCCATATTTTCCTATGGGCGTTCGAACGGCATCTATTATGTAAGCAGTTTGCATAAGTTTATTTTTTGCCATAGAGGCACTAAAAACAGTGTAGTTATTATCTTTTCAGAATGAAACGAAGATAAGAGGTTTGGAACAAACCCATAAATCACTGGCGGTTGATGTTGAACCAATTTTTAATTATTTTTAAAAGCAGATGCAATATCTAAAAAAGCTGTTTACACAAACTACTTTATACTCTCTCTAAAAGCCTTCCTTCAATGTCAAAAGCAATTTGGCTTGTTTCGGTCTAAAAATCACGTGTCGGACCACTAGTGTTTGAAACCTTACATAATATACAACTTATGCGAATCAAGGGTTAAAAATTAGTTATTATCATCAGATCAACCGTTATTTTTCCATACAAATGCAATTTAAGTCCATTAGCGGAACGAACTTTAGAAGCATTTTGCATTTGGGTTAATTAATTTATCCAATTAAAGAGAGATTCTATTGGCTGTCTAATAGATGAAACTGCTTCATTAAAAATGTCATTAAATGCTTGATCTGTTTGTTTTAAAGCAGCCGCCCAACCTTTTTTATCTTTGATAGGGGTTAGTAAAGTATTGCCATTTTGTTGCATTCGTTTTGCCAAGTCTGCATCGGCATAAGCTTTATCTAAAATACTTATATCGGCATTGATAGTTTCTAAAATATTTCTTGAGGCTGCTAAGTCGTGAACACTTGCTGGTGTTATTTTAATATACTGTGGCATAGGAATGCTTGAAGCTCTTCTTAGCCCAAGCAAATGTATTTTCACACCATAGTAATGCAAGTTTTTGGTAGCACAAAATCCTTTGTCCGTAAGCTCTTTGGCTACTTTGTCACCCCGTTTATGTGAACAGGTTATTACAGGCAATGAATCACCTAATAATATTTTTAAACTATCTGAACTGATGGACACACGATTCATAAAATCTGTTAATAAAACAGGGAAAGCATCACATAAATTATTCAATCTTGCATTGAATGCCTGATAAGATGCAAGCACAGGAAACAAAGAATGCCAATGATTTTTGATATATTTATGCATTGATTTTATTCTATACTTTTCTTCATATGCAACACAAAAAAGATAAATCGTTATTAACTCTTCGTCTGTTATAAAGCCTACTTGTTCATTATTATTACTGTGTGTTTGAACTTCAAAATATACTTGCTCTTTATATTTGTCGCAGACGTGGAAGTAAAGTTTTACTAGGTTATTTATTTGCATAAACAATTAACGAATTTTACTTCTCGTCTATTCTATAATAGGTTCAACCCTTGATTCGCATAAGTTGTATATTATACAAGGTTTCGAACACTAGTGGCGTTTGCCCTGCGTTTGCCATAACCGGCAGCCTGAATATGCTTCCTGATGTGTACATTTGTCCAAGTGTTGGAATGGTAAACTTGTTGCATATTATTTTTATTTGTGGTAAAACAAAAATAATCAACCTTTTTGACTTCCAGCCCTTCTGGCTTCCTTCTGGCTGAGCCTTCACTAAGCCAAAAGGGCTGGAAGATTGCAGCTACAACCTTGTGAAACATGACAACAATGAAGGATAAATACTTTCCATTCATCAATTATTTTTCAGTATTCTACAACAAAGATGACGCAAGATTTGTCACAATTAAGTAATTTTATAATCGTTGATGGAATAGAAGGTAGATATTTTTATTTTTCCACAATATATTTGCATATACAAACATAATTCAGAATGACAGAAGCTACTAGTATACTAAAATTGGCTCATCGAGCAGGCATTGAACCTAGCATGGATGTGCTTTATCACAAGGAACAACAAATTCCGGGTTCTATAAACTATAATATAAACCGTTATTATGCGCAACACGAATGGGTTTCGGACGAAGCGGGGATGATGCATTACCATTATGATATGGTTACCCCTTCGAATAATTATATTGAGCTTAGGTTTTGTGTAACGGGAAATAAATATTGCTACGATAGAAGTTGTGCTGGTTGCAAGGACAAACCTACGGACTGTAGTGGAAAGCAACCTACCATTGATGTATTTAATTTCCACTTTTCTTCCTCTTTTTTAAGTCAGTTTACTAGCAATACCAAGCTTAAAAATAAGAAGGACGAGGTATTGGCTTTTAAGCATACCGAAACTTTTACCAAACTATTTCCTATCTGTAGTAAGAAAAGAAATGTATTGGATGCATTACTAAATCATAGTTACTCTGGTGCGTTGGAAAATATTTATATCAATGCCAAGATACAAGAGTTGCTTTTGTTTAGCCTAGATTGTTTGGTTGAAGAAAAACAAGAAGGGTTTAACTGTAAGTTTTTGGAAGACGAACGTAGCAGAGAAGGAATTTATAAAGCACGTGAAATACTATTACAACATATTGGCAACCCAATAACCATCAAGGAACTAAGCAGAAAGGTAGCCATGAACGAATGTTATGTAAAACAAGGGTTTAGGGAACTATTTGGCACTACCATCTTCGACTTCTTCCAACAACAAAGGATGGAACACGGCAAATATCTTTTGTATGAAAAGGGATTGAGTGTTACTGATGTATCGGAAGCGCTAGGTTATTCTTCTATCTCGCATTTTTCTGCTGCTTTTAAAAAGCACACTGGCTTAAAGCCTTGTGAACTACTCAAATAGAGTAAAGAAATTTATAGGATTAAGTATTTAGTTCGTTTTTAATTATCTGCCTACAGGTTACGCGGTTAAGATTGACAGCCTTAATCAATAGTTTTTCCAATATTGCATCATTAAAGCTTCTTCTGTTAACCCTAAAATGAAACTCATCAAGGTAATTTTGTAACACGTGTCCTTCACACTTATGATGCATTCCTCGCAGCCAAGATTTAATGTTCATTATATGTGTATTTAGCTCTTTAAAGTTTTTACCTTCCTCGCTTATTTCCTGCTCTATCTGCCAATCTTTTTTCAATGGAAGGTATCCCTTTACAGAACAGTCGCTACTGATTTTTTCTTCAAAGAAAGTCTTCAGATTGTCAGCCGAAGCACTTTGTATGACCTTAACACAAGCCCTGCCGATGGTTTGTTTACCTTTCTTGTCTTCAACTTCCTCAACCCCCAATACCACCAATTGCTTACTTGCATTGCTTCTGCCTAGCTGGTTTTCATCAAATCCACCTACCAGAAACTCATCCACTTCCACTTGGTCTTCCGAGGGTACTTGCCAGAACTTTGCATTGCATTCTGGCACTTGGCTTTCAATAACCAAACACTTTTTTGTTGGCACGAGAACTACTTTGCAAGTGCATTGGTGGACATCCCCTCCTTCCTTTCACTTATCCTGAATACAAATTCAAATGCTTTTACAACCCAAGCTTACTCTTGTGGAAAAGCGTGTTGGCTGTGGCTGATTCATCATATTTGCACCCTGTGCAACGCCTATTAAAACCAACAACGCCCCTTCCCCAATTTATCACAGCCACATTTAATGCACTTAAAACCACCACCCCACTTCTGTTCAATCAAAAATTATAACAATCAATATCTGTTTTAAATCGTTCTCTGAACGCTTGAATAGATGTAATACCAATAAAAGCAATTTGTTTTAGTATCTAAAATACTAAATAAATTAGAATAAAAAAGAAATTTGAGAAATAAATATTTAATCCTTAAAATCTTTTTTCTTCCATGTAATAAATAGGAAAAGAAGGACTTTTTATTCTAAATGGCCCCGTTCCCCTTGTGTAATGATAGAGTTTTTTGAGATTTCCACTGTAAACATTAGAGAATTATGTAGAATGTCGTTAGAGTAAGTACACTAAGTGTGGTAAAAAGTTTGCGATGCGGACAGAGCACCAGTTATGAATTAAAAGTGATAATTTGAAAGGAGGGAATAGCGGGTTGTGAGTTGGGGATAGGAAGCGATCTACCGGCCATGCGGTTGTCGTTACGAACTATTAACAAATAAAATTGGTCAAGAGTTGGAGGCTATTTTGCGGAAGAGTCTTGCCCAATTTTTATTATGTATTAGTATGCCGTAGGCATCTTGCCGAAGATAAATATGCCGTCAATGGTAGGGGAGAGGCTTCGGCAAAATAGACCTACTCTAAAATTAATGTAATACCAAACAACATGGGTAACGTCTATGCGAAACACGAAGCAACCACTCACTCACTCAATTAGGTTTTTACTAGAGAACCTTAATTCCCACACCCAATTCTAGTTGTTGGTTCTTCCAGCTAGAAGAGTTAGCAACATCACTAACATTGTTCAAACCAAATACATAACGACCATATACCCTAAGAGAACTAAGGTGTACTTGTAAACCAACAACACCAGACAAATCACCAGATTTAAATGCGTTCTTACCATTAGTTTGTAGGTTAGTGTTCTTATTTAAAAGAATACCATATTGAGGCCCTAGGTTTAGGGTAAACAACTTGGCAAAGTTATAACGCAACAATACAGGGATTGACAAATAACTAAGCGTAAACGCAGTATTTGCGTTTAACCCAGAAGCAAGAGTAGTACCATTGGTAGGTCCAGAAACTGTTTTAGAACTAGTTTGACTAAACAATAACTCAGGTTGGATACCTATTTTACCTAACAAATCTACTTCGGCAAATGCCCCACCTTGATAGGATAAATTATACCCCGTTTGAAAGTCCTGACCATCAATCTTCGTCCCGATTGCTCCTGCTTTTATGCCCAGAGAAAAACTTTGCGCACTAATTGAAACTACAATAGCAAGTACTGCTAAGGTTGACATAAGTAACTTTTTCATAATTTAATTTTTTGTTTTAGCTGAATTGCCAATAATTGTACCAGACAAAAGTAAGGTAGATATAATTAGCTTAATTTAAAATTTTCATTAATCATGGTGGTATTTCTCGTTTCTGATAATACTACATGCCCTATAAACTTGTTCAGCTAATACCAAACGTACAATCATGTGAGGAAAAACAAGTTTTGATAAACTCCATGTGAAATTTGCACGTTTGGCAATAGATTCATCAACCCCAAAAGCACCACCGATTAAAAAGATTATTTTTTTAGTACTTTCATTTCCTCTCTGCTGTATTAGATTAGCTAATTCTGGGGAGCTAATATTTCTTCCTCTTTCATCTAATAGTACCAAATAATCATCTTTACTTAATTGTTGTAAAAGAGAAGCAGCTTCGACTTTTTTTAACTCATCCGAAGCAAGAACACCAACATTCTTTGGTGGATGGATAATAAGCCAATCAACAGGAAAGTAATTAGATATACGTTTAGTAAAATCTTCTATTGTCTGTTTTAATAAACTATCATGTGGTTTTCCAATGCTACAAAGTGTAATTTTCATGTGGTAAAGATAAAGGTTGGTATATTCCGTTCTCGCTTAAAGAAGCCCTAATTGAGAAAATAATACTTCAATATTTAATTTAAAGGACTATCTACTTAGTTCGCTTTTAATTATCTGCCTATAGGTTACGGGGTTAAAATTGACAGCCTTAATCAATAGTTTTTCCAATATTGCATCATTAAAGCTTCTTATGTTAAACCTAAAATGAAACTCATCAAGGTAATTATTAAGGTTGTTCTAAATTTAGTGT
>JANYEX010000062.1 GCA_025359725.1 Chitinophagaceae bacterium
AGGGATGAAAAATGGCGCGACAATTCAGTGGAGGAAAGATTAAAACATGCGCTCGTAAATGGTATCACTGAATATATAGATGCAGATACCGAAGAAGCCCGTGTAAAATATGCCAAGCCTTTGGATGTAATCGAAGGACCATTAATGGATGGGATGAACTTTGTGGGCGACTTATTCGGGGCAGGCAAAATGTTCTTGCCGCAGGTAGTAAAGAGTGCCCGTGTAATGAAGAAAAGCGTTGCTGTTCTTACTCCTTATATCGAAGCTGAAAAGGAAGAACGCCGCCTTGCACACATTGCTGCGGGTACTATCAATGAGGAAGGTGCAGGGGCTGCCAAGATATTATTGGCTACGGTAAAAGGTGATGTACATGACATTGGTAAGAATATAGTTGGGGTGGTATTGGGTTGTAATGGCTATGATATTATCGACTTAGGTGTAATGGTGCCTACCGATAAAATACTCGATGCAGCCCTTCATCATAAGGTAGATATTATCGGGTTGAGTGGTTTGATTACCCCGTCTCTCGACGAAATGGTTCACGTGGCTAAGGAGATGAAGCGTCGGGGAATGAAGCAACCTTTGCTCATTGGCGGCGCAACCACTAGCCGTATGCACACTGCCGTTAGGATTGCCCCCGAATATGGTAATGGCGTTGTCCACGTGTTGGATGCCAGCCGTAGCGTAACCGTTGCGGGTAGTCTGTTGAGCAATGACAGTAAGCCTGCCTTCTTAGAGCAGACTTATGGCGAATATGTAAAATTGAAACACGGCTTCGACAATAAGAAATCCAGCAAGAACTACCTTACTTATACCAAAGCATTGGCTAACAAGGTTAAAATAGATTGGGATAAATTCCAACCTGTTAAGCCTCAGTTTACGGGTACTAAAGTGTTCGCAGACTTCGATTTGAATGAACTAAGACAATATATCGACTGGAAACCTTTCTTCATCGCGTGGGAAATGCACGGAAACTTCCCTGCCATCCTTACCGATGAAATAGTAGGTGTGGAAGCCACCAAACTGTACAATGATGCCAATGCGCTATTGGATAAAATCATTGCAGAAAAGTGGCTCACCGCCAGAGGAACCGTCGGTTTCTGGGAAGCAGGAAGCGAGGGGGATAGTGTGATAGTGAGTAGTGATTTGTCAGTAGTGAGTGGTGAGAAAGCAATTACACGATTAGAGTTCTTGCGCCAGCAAATAGAAAAAGCTCCTGGTCAACCAAATCTATCACTAGCCGATTTCATAAAACCAACCTCTTATAACCCCCCTTTAGGGGATGGGGGCAGTGACTTCCTCGGTGCCTTCGCCGTTACTATCGATGGTATCGAGCCGCACATAAAGGCTTTCGAAGCTAATCTGGATGACTTCAATAAGATTATGTTGCAGGCACTTGCCGATAGATTTGCAGAGGCTTTTGCGGAGTGCCTTCACCTGAAAACAAGAAAAGAATATTGGGGCTATGCAACCGACGAGCATCTGACCAATGACGAGTTGATACACGAAAAATACCTCGGCATCCGTCCTGCGCCCGGCTATCCCGCCTGTCCAGACCATACCGAGAAATACAAGTTGTTCGATATGCTCAATGTCACCGAAAGCATTGGCATCACACTCACCGAAAGCCTGGCCATGTATCCTGCGTCCTCGGTTTGCGGCTGGTATTTCGCCAATCCTCAGAGCCAATACTATGGTGTAGGTAAGCTACAGCCCGACCAAGTAGAAGATTACGCCAAGAGAAAAGCCATGCCATTGGAGGAGATAGAAAGATGGTTGAGGCAGAATATGGAGTAGGTTTTAGTTATGAAATATGAATTAAAAGAAAAGCCTTTGAGTAAATTATTCAAGCGCTTTTCTATCTTTATGAAATAAGCTACTAGTTCTAATGTAGCGAACTGATGTCTTTAAATTTATCTCAATTTATTTCTATTCCAATTAATTTAAGGGTTCAAAACAATAATATGCAATCTAATCACCCCAAGGATTTATCTATTCTCGATTATACTTATTACCTCCCTGATGCACAGATTGCAAAATATCCTATGCCCGAAAGGGATGCCAGCAAACTGTTGGTATACAAGGATGGGGCAATTGCAGAAAGCATTTATAAAGATTTAGCAAGCCATCTTCCCGCCGATACTATGCTTGTTTTTAATAATACCAAGGTGGTTGAGGCAAGGTTACTTTTTACTAAAACTACAGGTGGGGTAATTGAGATATTTTGTCTAGAACCTGATAATCAGTATGCAGACATTACCACTGCCATGCTACAAAAAGGGGGGGTCTTCTGGAAATGTTTGGTAGGCGGTGCAAAAAAGTGGAAGTCTGAGTCGTTGGTTAAATCTATTGCATTGGATGGTGGAGAACTTTACCTCACTGCCACCATGATTGAACGATTGAATGATTATTTTCTAATTGAATTTTCATGGGATGACACTCTTTTAAGTTTTGCAGAGATACTACATTTGGCAGGGTTAATTCCTCTCCCACCCTATCTTAACCGCACCGTTGAAGAGTCAGATAAGGAAACTTATCAAACCATTTATGCTAGGCACGATGGTAGTGTTGCTGCCCCTACTGCTGGGCTACATTTTACTGAACCCCTCTTTAACAGCCTTGCTGCTAAAGGTATTACCCACAGTTTTGTTACCCTTCATGTTGGGGCAGGCACCTTTAAACCCGTTAGTGCTGCCACCATGAACGAACACGAAATGCACGCAGAGTTTATTGACGTATCCATTGAATTTATCGAAAGCATACTAACGGACAAAACTATCATCCCTGTGGGAACAACCTCGCTAAGAACGCTGGAAAGTTTGTATTGGTTGGGAGTAAAAGTGATGAGTAATAAAGGAAAAGACATAAGTCTAAAGGAAGGACTTGAACTATTTCAATGGGATGCTTACGAGTTACCACAAGATATTAAAAAGGAAGTAGCTTTGTTGGGGTTGATGGATTGGATGAAAACCAACAACTCAACCAACCTCATTACCAAAACGCAACTTTTAATTGCACCGAGTTACCAACTAAGAATTGCGAAAGGATTGGTGACTAATTTTCATCAGCCACAATCTACCCTTCTCCTATTGGTTGCTGCTATCATTGGCGACGATTGGCGTAAAGTGTACAACTATGCTTTAGAAAACAACTTCAGGTTTTTGAGTTATGGCGATGGATGTTTGCTGCTAAGTGATAAGTTGTAAGTTGTAGGTAATAAGTATCAAGAATAAATTGCACCCTGTACCTATTACCTATTACTTACTACCTAATGCTTAATTACCTTCCTACCACAAAAACAAAGGCACCAACCAGAAAGGTGATACATAGAATGGGTCGTAATAAGGCTCGTAATAAGAAGATTCTTCTACAACCGTTTCCTCTACCACTCCGGTGTTGTTATAGTTATTATTTTGCTGATCCTCTTGCTGCCTCTTTTCTTCTTCCTTCAATATTTCAATCAACAACGCCGCCCCTTGCTTAACCATATCCTCTATTGCATCATCGCCTAGGTCTTCTGGTTTAATGGCAGTTTCGCAAATATGTTCTATCTCTTTCCAAATCTCATCATCCACTAAGTCTATCTGCCAACCCGTAGCTTGCGTATCAAAAGCATTCTCATCTAGGAAAGACATAAATACTATCTCTGCGGGATTAATCTTTTTAAACAGCGCAACGGCAATGCGTAAATCTTCAAAACGCTCGTTGTTTTTGTACTTATCCCACTCATCATCGGTATCAACATCAAAGTATTTACTGAAAGCAAATTCCCCTTTTTCTAAATCTACAAAAGAGTAGATGTCATACATTTTCAGAAACTCATTATAGCGTTTCATGAAATTATCGAAAGTTTCATTGCCCAGCTTGGTTACCTGATACTTATTTCCATCAACAGAAAGGTATCCCTTTGCCAACAATGCTACCAACAAAGGTTCTAAAACCTTGTCGTCAGATTGCAGTATAGTAGTAAATACTCGGTCTTTATTAATGATTTCATCTAAAAGTATGATACTCGCAAAAGTCTTTTTGTCGGTTGCTGTCAGTGCCATGATTTATGCAGTTTTGTTAGCGTTACGTTTTGCTTTTATCGCATCCAAAGCGGAGGAAGCGGAAGTAGAACCCAATATCTTATTAATCTCTTGCTCGGAAGAAAGCGTGTTATCTCTTACTTCGGCATAGGCTTGCGCCCTAAATTCGGTTGCCGTAACTTTAGAATCCATCCTATCCAGCGTACTCATCAAGCCATCAGTATCTACGGCAGATAAAGTTTTGTTTATCTTCTCGCTAACATCGGCTGTTTTAGCGCGCGACTTTAATAGGTTAATCCTGTTCTCAGTCTCGCTTATTTTATCCTTTAATTGTTGGATGGCTGTTTCCATCACTGCCAAAGCTTTCTCTTCTTTTTCTGCCATCGCCGCAAACTCATTGGCTTGCTTTTCAGACTGATCATGGCTTTCTGCGGCGGCTGTTGCCAACGTGTTTCCCTTTGCAGCATTCAGTTTTCCTTCTTCAATCAAGTCCAAAAGGTCGTTTACTTTCTTTTCCCATTCCCCCGCTTTCGTCCTAGCTTTTTGTTCTTCTGCTCTGTGTTGCAAGGCAGCAGCTTTTACCTCCGACTCACCAGTAATTGCTTGTTGGTAGCTATCTTTCAACTCTCGCAATACTTGGTCTGCCATTTTTATTGGATCTTCCAATTTATCTACTGCGGCATTTACTTCCGATTTACCTATCCTGAATATTCTTTCAAATAGTCCCATGATTGTTTATTTTATTTAATGAATAATTTTTTTGTTGTTAGTGGTTAGTTATTAGTAAGATGGCCCTTTATTTTTATTTCTTAAATCTTATCACTAATAATTAACAGCTAAAATGCTTACCTCCTTCTTCCAAACCCGCTTTTTCCGCTACCAAATGATGAACGACTAGAACCAAAAGACGAACTTCTTGAACCACTACTATTACCAAAACCTCCCGCCTTTACTGGTGTTGAAGCATCTCTTGCAGAAAAAGAACGCTGTGAATGTACAGGATTACTTAAACTACTCCTATCACTTACCGATGGACGAAAAGAACCACTACCCCCAGATGGGTTATAACTATGTGTTACAGTACGATAAGTGGTGGTGCTGTAACTGTGATAATACGATGGATAATAGCCATAATGGTACATTGGGTAATAGTACCTGTGCGGACTAAGCATGTAGGATAGCAACAATATTTCTCCTAAACTAAAAGAAGAATGGTAGTAATAATCCTGCCCGCAGTAGCTAGGATTACCATTTATCTGCATATCGGCTCTATCATTTGTTTGGTTGGGCGTAATGTTCATGGTGGCTACCACAACAGAATCTGTATTATTTACATCGTCCACCACCTGCAACTTATTAGGCGATTCTACCACCTTCAAGAAATCAACCTTCCCATCTTTGTCTAGGTCAAGGTTATTAATATCATTGTCGTTAGCATTAATAGCCGACTCAATTTGGGTAGGGTTACTTGTCCGTTTTGCAAGATTTGCAAAATTATTTACATTAAATCCTGGTAAGGCATTGGCCTGTATGGAAATATTATTGCCTTGATCGGGATTTTGATTAGTGCCGCATCCAAAAAGTGCGACGGCAAGCATTATTGATAAAAAAACTTTCTTCATAAAGAAAAATAAAAATCGAAAGTAATGAATAGTGGGCTACACTCTCTAAACAAAATATTGTAATTAACTATTACCGTTGTGTACGGTATATTTGGGACTGTATTGTGTAATGAATCCTGACCATAAAACCCTACCTATGTCACTTAAGACAAAGATTTACACCCCCAATTTAGTAGCTTAGGTTCTCTTATTTTTTAGTTTACAACATCATTCACGGCTCCTGAATCACCTTTCACGGCTCTTGAATCACCTTTCACAGCTCTTGAATCACCTTTCACGGCTCCTGAATCACCTTTCACGGCTCTTGAATCACCTTTCACGGCTCCTGAATCATCTTTCACGGCTCTTAAATAACGTATAGATAAGCTATCACAACTGCGTTTGAGGACTTTAAGGAAAGTATAATTATTAACAGATTTATATCCTGAGAATAGAATTGGTTAATCAAAAAAGTTTTATCAATAAAAACTAAATATATTGCATACTGATAAAATAAAAAAACATGAAAAGCAATCAATTAGTGCTGGCGGCAATTCTTTTGCTAACTGGTTTTGTAGGATGTAAGCAAAAAACTGATACCACTCAAAAATTTATCGATACCTCAGCGTTTGACAGCAGTGTAAAGCCTGGAGATAATTTTTATCAGTTTGTAAATGGAAAATGGTTAAAAACCGCCGTTATCCCCTCTACAGAGAGTAGTGTGGGTTCGTTTCTGGATGTTTATAACCGTACTAAAGAACATATAAAAGGTATTTTGGAAGAGGTATCGAAGGGAAGCAATCCTGATGGAAGCATCGAACAAAAGGTTGGCGATTTCTATGCTTCTGGCATGGATTCAGTAACCATAGAAAAACGCGGCTACGAGCCCATAAAACCTACACTGCAAGAAATTGATGGTATAAAAGACACAAAGGGCTTGGTTGCATTTGTGGCAAAACAACAAACGCAAAACGAAGGAATATTGTATGCGCCCTATGTTGCCGCCGACGATAAAAATAGTAGCATGAACATATTGGCGTTCTATCAATCGGGACTAGGTTTGCCAGATAGGGACTATTATTTTAAGACCGATTCTGCTACAATAGCTGTTCAGAAAGCCTACCAAACATACCTCAAAAAGTTATTTATCCTAACAGGAACTGATTCTGTTACTGCCGTAAAAAACGTTGCAGACATCTATGATTTAGAAAAGAAAATAGCTAGTAGCCACCGTACCAACGTAGAGTTGCGCGACCCAAAAAGCAATTATAATAAGCTGTCAGTTGCAGATTTACAAAAGAAAATGCCTGCTTTCGATTGGGTAACTGTTATCAATACATTGGGCGTAAAGGCTGATTCTGTAAATGTAAATCAGCCTGCTTTTTATGCAAAAGTCAACGAACTACTAACCACAACTCCGCTGCCTGTTTGGAAAGCCTATCTAAAGGCAAGCAGAATTAAGTTGGCCGCATCTGTATTGAGTAGTGCTTTTGTAAAAGCAAGTTTCGATTATCAAAAAGCATTGAGCGGGCAACAAGAAATAAAGCCAAGATGGGAAAGAATGTATTGGTCTGTTGATGGCAATTTGGGTGATGCATTGGGGCAGTTATATGTAAAGAAATATTTTACTGAGGATGCAAAAAATAGGATGCTCGATTTGGTAAATAACCTAAGTACAGCCTTCGAGGCAAGGATTAACAAGCTAGATTGGATGAGTGATAGTACCAAAACAAAAGCGAAAGACAAGTTGTATGCCTTCTTAAAGAAAATTGGTTATACAGATAAATGGCGCGATTACAGTAAGGTGACCATTGATAAAAACAAATATTTTGAGAACCTGCAAGCATGTAGTCAAAATGAGTTTAACTATCAGATAAACAAAGTAGGTAAGCCCGTGGATAAAACGGAATGGGGCATGACCGCGCCTACTATCAATGCTTATTACAATCCATTGTTTAATGAAATAGTTTTTCCTGCGGGGATATTACAGTTCCCCTTCTTCGATCCTGCAGCCGATGATGCCATTAATTATGGAGGTATAGGTTTGGTAATTGGGCATGAGATGACGCATGGCTTCGATGACCAAGGCGCACAATACGACAAGGACGGCAACCTTAAAAACTGGTGGGGCAAATCGGATAGCCTACAGTTTGTAGCTAAGAGTAAACTGGTTATTAACCAATACAACGGTTTTACAATCCTAGATACTTTACACGTTAATGGGGCATTGACTACTGGCGAAAATATGGCAGATAATGGCGGCTTAGCAATTGCTTACGATGCGTTTAAAATGACAAAACAAGGTCAGGATACCACAAGGATTGATGGTTTTACACCCGACCAAAGATTCTTTATTTCCTTTGCTCAGGTATGGAGAAGCAAACTAAAAGATGAGTTGGCAAGGGTTTACATCAATACAGACCCACACTCGCCAGATAAATGGCGTGTATTCGGACCTCTTTCAAACTTTACTCCTTTCTATACAGCTTTCGATGTAAAAGAGGGTGACAAAATGTATAAAGCAGAAAAAGACAGAATAAAGATTTGGTAGATTTATCAATACTACTAAAAAGAGCGGCTACCCAATTTGGATAGCCGCTCTTTATTTATGTAGTAGTTCAAAATATTAACCTAAAGCAACTCTTACAAACTTAGTAACGGAAAGGTCTTTGTCAACACTCTTTAAGTAATCGCCAACAGTTTTGCTGTTGTCTTTTACGAAAGCTTGCGCAACTAATGTTTGTTCTTTAAAAAAAGCATTCAACTTACCTTCTGCAATTTTAGCAACCATTTCGTCTGGTTTACCAGCCATTTTAGGGTCAGCCTTCATTGTTTCAATAACAATAGCTCTTTCTCTTTCTACAGTTTCCGCAGGAACGCTATCAGCATCAACAGCCAATGGGTTCATTGCAGCTATTTGCATAGCCACATCCTTACCAGCATCAGCAGCTTCCTTACTCATAGCAACTAATACACCCATACGGTTTGTACCGTGAATGTAAGAAGCTACATAGGGTGCTTCTACTCTTTCAAAACGAGCGATACCTATTTTTTCACCTATTGCAGCCAATTTATCATTAATTAAATCAGCAACCTTAGCTCCATCTACAGATACTTCGTTCAATTCTTCTGCACTTTTTACATCATTAGCCACTGCTGCATCAGCAATGCTTTGAGCAAAAGCGATAAAGTCTGCATTCTTAGAAACGAAATCAGTTTCGCAACTGATAGTGATAACAAAGCCAGTCTTGTTATCAGCAGAAGTTTGTGCTATAATAACACCTTCTTTTGCTTCACGGTCACTACGTTTTGCAGCTACCTTTTGTCCTTGCTTACGCAACCAATCTATTGCACCTTCAAAGTCACCACCCGCTTCGGTTAGTGCTTTTCTACAATCCATCATACCAGCGCCAGTTGCCTGACGTAACTTGTTAATGTCTGCTGCTGTAATTGCTACTGCTGTACTCATATTATTTTCAATTTGCTTTCCACACTACTGTGGAATGGTTAGTTATTAAATTTAGAAATGGCTGCAAAGTTTATCTATGCAGCCATTTTATCAATGTTATTTTAATGTTACCATAACGGTTGCAAGTTTCAAGTTACTGGTTTCAGGTATTACTTGTATCCAATAACCTGCAACAAGTTCTTGATATTATCTACCACCCGGTCCACCTGGACGACGATTGTTAGTATTGATTGGTGCACGACGCTTAACACCACCACCTGCTGGTGCATTTGCATCTACTGGTGCACGACCAGCACCTCTGCGACCACGACCACCTTCTGCTTGCGCTTCTTGTTCTAGTCTGCGAGCTTGTGCTTCGTTATCATTACCAGCATCATCTGTATGAACATCTTCTTCATCCTTGTTAGCCTGACGTTCTGCCAAACCTTCTGCAATTGCAGCAGTGATGTAGTTAGTGATGATAGCAATTGATTTTGTAGCATCATCGTTTGCAGGGATAGCAAAATCTACCTTGTTAGGGTCAGAGTTTGTATCTACCATACCAAAAGTCATAATGCCCAAACGCTTTGCTTCTGCCAATGCAATATGCTCTACGCTGATGTCAACCAAGAACAAAGCGTGAGGCAAACGGCTCATTTGAGCGATACCGCCTAATACTTTTTCCAATTTGTCTTTATCGCGAGACAAAGTCAATTTTTCTTTCTTAGTAAGGCTTTCCGCGCTAGTATCGTTCAATAACTTGTCAATACCTTGCATTTTCTTTACGCTCTTACGAACAGTATTAAAATTGGTAAGCATACCACCCAACCACCTTTCAGTAGCATAAGGCATGTTTACACGCTTTGCAGATTCAGAAACTATTTCTTTCGCTTGTTTCTTAGTAGCCACAAACATTATCTTCTTACCGCTTTTTGCAATTTGTTTCATTGCCGCTGCTGCATCTTGAAGATGATCTACAGTTTTATTCAAATCAATGATATGAATACCTTTCTTTTCTGCGAAAATGTAAGGTAACATTTTAGGGTTCCACTTCTTCTTCAAGTGACCAAAGTGTACGCCGGCCTCAAGCAGTTGCTGTTGTAATGAAGTGTTTGCTTCCATTTTGTTGCGATTTAAAGCTTTTCAATCCAATCTAAAGGACTATTAAAGCATATTTGTTTGAAAAAATATAATAATATACCAACATCCCCAAAGAGGATGCTGGCGAAATACTAACGTTTGCTGAACTGGAAGCTTCTACGTGCTTTCTTATGACCAAATTTCTTACGTTCAACACCACGTGGGTCACGGGTAAGTTGACCAGCAGCTTTCAACAATGGTCTGAACTCAGGGTTTACTTCTAGCAACGCACGGGCAATACCCAACTTAGCTGCTTCTGCTTGTCCTTTCAAACCACCACCTTGCGCATTGATAACAATGTCAAACTTTCCTGCTACATCAGCAGTTTTGATAGGTGCTTCCACTTGGTTTTGTAAATAAACCAACGGGAAATATGCTTTATAATCCCTATCGTTTACAGTAATTTTTCCTTCGCCCCTGCTAATGAAAACACGGGTAACGGCTTCCTTACGACGACCAAGTGCATTTTTTTGCTTTTCCATTTATTATTGCTTTTAGCCACCAACATTCATTGGCGGCTGTTTGTAATTTAGAATTTTAACTCTTTAGCTTGTTGTGCAGTATGCGGGTGTTTGTCGCCAGCATACACAAATAATTTACCAATCATCTTTCTGCCTAATTTGTTTTTAGGAAGCATCCCCTTGATAGTTCTTTCTAACAAAGCTTCTGGTCTGCGTTTCAACAAATCGCCAGCAGCTTCTTCTTTCTTACCACCTGGGTAGCCAGAGAAGTTGATGTACATCTTGTCTTCCAACTTGTTACCCGTAAAGACAACCTTTTCTGCATTGATGATAATTACATAATCGCCACAATCAACGTGAGGAGTGTAATATGTTTTTGTTTTTCCTCGAAGGACGGCCGCAATTCTTGCGCTCATACGTCCTACGGTTTGATTAGTACCGTCAACTATCCACCAATTGTGGGTAACGGTAGCCGCGTTGGCGTGTTTTGTTGTAAAATGTAAATGACTCATTGTAAAATTTTTAATTGCTGATGCTATCCCACCAGACTTTTTTTAATGGGCGGCAAATGTAGGTGTATGTTTTTGAATAATAGCGCATTTTACAAAACTATTTTTATCTCACCTCTGTAAATAATTGATTTACAATAAAAAATTTGTAATACTATTTTATTCATCAATCAATAACTCTAATAAAAACACAAAATATGAGTGTAAAATATAAACGGCGTATCCCAAATCATGGGTTCTTTATAATAAACATCTTACATTTAATTACTTACATCCCACATCAAACTACTTAATCTTATATTAACCATCAGTTTAAAAATAAACGATTGCCTTTTATGCACCCACTACCCCCCTTCAAACAGTAGCAACACCATAGTTGCCCGCACAAAGAATATTACTCGCTATCTTTTTAGTCTGTCTTACATCCTGTACGCCCAAATTCATATTTCCCCAATTGTTAAATTCTGCCTTGCCTTTAGCCTGTCAATTGTTAAAATCATTTGGGTTATTACCACGGAAATTTTTTCCAGTGCAACGGAAATGTTTTCTAGTGCAACGGAAATGTTTTCTAGTGCAACGGAAATATTTTCCAGTGCAACGGAAATGTTTTCCAGTGCAACGGAAATGTTTTCTAGTGCAACGGAAATGTTTTCTAGTGCAACGGAAATATTTTCCAGTGCAACGGAAATGTTTTCTAGTG
>JANYEX010000063.1 GCA_025359725.1 Chitinophagaceae bacterium
TAGGAGTCGGGCCCGTGTCTCAGTGCCCGTGTGGCTGATCATGCTCTCACATCAGCTACTGATCGTTGGCTTGGTAGGCCGTTACCCTACCAACTACCTAATCAGCCGCACACCCATCTTCTAGCAATAAATCTATAATAAAAGGATGATGCCATCCCTCTATCTTACGGGGTATTAATCCAAGTTTCCCTGGGCTGTCCCCCACTAAAAGGTAAGTTGTGTACGTGTTCCGCACCCGTTTGCCGGTCGTCAGCGTATTGCTACCTGCTACCCCTCGACTTGCATGTATTAAGCCTGCCGCTAGCGTTCATCCTGAGCCAGGATCAAACTCTCCATTGTAAATGAGTTGTTGACCTGACTGTTAATCTCAAAAATTAACGGTCTTATCTAATTGTTATTTTCGTACGATTACCTTGTAAATCCCTTGAGATTTACCCTGTTGTTTCCTATCTTTCAAAGATCTTTATAACCACTTTTCAGTTGCTATCCGTGTTTTTCGGACTGCAAATGTAAGGGTTTATTTTTAATTCAAACAAAATATTTTTTTACAACTATTTTGTCCTCTTTTTTAACCTCTTTTGTCGCCTAAGCTATATCGCCTCAAGTACTCTTTTTCCCCTTAGCTACAACCTAAACTTTTTAAAGAACTATCCCGCTTTTTCAGGCGGGGTGCAAATATAGGGAACTCTCAACTAACAGACAAATACTTTCTCAACTTTTTTCTAAATTAAATGAAAAAAGTTTGGAAAAACGGTTTTAAAGAAGGATTTAAGACTGAAGTATGAGTGATGAGTTGAAATATGAACGTACACAATTACTCATCACTCATACTTCATAACTCAACTCATACTTCATAACTCATAACTAGCTTACTCCTTAACCATCCCTACCCCACTTACTTTACCATCACTCGTTTGAATACGCAGATGATAAATCCCTGCTGGTAAACCACTAAAAGAGATTATGGGGTTAGTAGCATCTTTTAAGTTAACAACCTTTACCACCCTCCCTATATTATCTATCACTTGTACAGATGCTATATGATTACCACTAATAGTAACCTTATCTTTTACAGGATTGGGATAAACCAATATCTTATATCTACTATCAACTATCTCTACACTCACCACTGAGCTGTAAGTGCTTGCGCCATCTTTGTCTACACTCTCTAAGCGGTAGTAGTTAATGCCATTGGCAGGGTGCGTATCTGTAAAACTATAACTATTAGCCCCACTACCTATTGCTTTTACTGTACCTATATCTGTAAATGAATTACCCTCTGTACTGTGTTGAATACTAAAGTGGCTAGTGTTTACTTCGGTGGCGGTGCGCCAATTGATGGCAATGTCGCTATTTTCTTTTGTTGCAGTAATATTATCAAGTGTAATAGGTGTCACTGCTGTTCTCGTAACATTTAACTCTAATAAATATGTTCCAGTAAGCCCTTGGAAGTAAGGTGCAACATGGAAGAATATTGTTTGATCACCCTTCGCAGTAATAGGCTGAGATAGTGTATCTTGATAAGTGCCAGACCATTTAATACTATCTGAGGACACAGAGAATATCCCATTTAAGGAATAAATGCTATCAGTACTAGAGTAATGTTTATTGTTCAACACAGGTCTTATACTGTAATTAAACCCTGAGGGCAATTTAACTTTATAGAAGTCGTTGTCCGTACCTATATCAATGTTAGAACCAGAGGTGCTCACATAAGCTTTGCTATTTACAAATGTTAGAGGCAATAAATATGATTTGCTAATTGAATCATTAGGTTCATATTTATCTCGCAAATATGGTGAAGCTTGAACTGTTACAACAATTGGATTCGTATAGTTTCCTGTACCTGTAAACTCCCAAAATCCATTGGAAGCACTACTATCAACTACTGTGATAATATAAGTACCAGAGGGTGCTGTAACAGCATTTGTATGAAAAACTAAATTCTTTGTATAATAATAGTTGGGCTTCAACCCAGAAGTAACAGTGTAAGTTCCAAGAGTTTCTTCAAATGAAGCATCTAAACTATATAGTCTAATTTGATATTGCCCTGTAAAAGTTGTAGATCCTTTATTAATAACATTAAAAGACACAGTATCAGGCTGCCCTTGTGTAAGAATCTTGGGGGAAGTTGATATGGGTGAGTATAATTCTAAGGAATCGAAAACATTACCAAGAACAGTTAAGGTGGTGTAATTACTGTAGTTGCCATTATCAGCTACAGACTGCCAGTTGCCACCTGTTGGTCTGTAGAATATACCAATTGTATAAGTTCCTGGTATAACATCTAGTAAACCAGATGAAGAGAATGTAAGTCCATTTGTATAGTGGTAATTGGGCTTTAATGTTTTCGAATTAATTATTTGAATATAATCTACAAAGTTTGAGGCAGAGTCAAATATAGCAGCACAGTAGTCACCATCAAACGTTCCAGTACCTTTATTAATAACATTAGTAGAAATACTTAATGGACTGTCATAAAAAACTGTAGTATCTGCTGGGGTTAGGTAGTTGTATAAACTAATGTTATAAGTGATATTATTTAGTGAGGGCTGAATACCTATTAGAGCAGTTTGCTCGCTGTTATATCCACCACTTCCGCCACCAGTACCAACACCTTCTGGATTTAATGAATCAATTTCAAAATAACCATCAAAAGAACCCGCCCATCCCCAATTAAAATGCAAATAGTTATTGCCATCATAACCGTCAGCAACAAAACAATGCCCGCCTTCGTTACCTTGTCCAGTATAAATAACGGGTCTTTTTAAATTTAATTCATTTTCAATTGTATTAATCCATTTTGAAAAAGTAAAGTTGGATTTTTGGATACCTTTAAGAGTAGAATCATATCCGAAATACGTTTTTAAAGCATTTTCAGAACACTTATCAATTTGACCATCATAAGAAATTGAATAAGCTGCACTACCGCCTGTACTACCAACACCATAATCCATATTTACGCTTACACCACAAGAATACATTAAGGTTGCAACAGCATTTATTTGTGAAGATGTTGAAGATTCTGCCGTAACTATATTAGGCATTAAATCCCATTGATATTTAGTATTTGCAAAGTTTACAGATTGAATTCCATAATATGGTTTTGTAGCAGGGGTGTAGGCATTAAAGCCAGTTCCTGTTGATGGATAATTCCAATATTTCATTACTTGCGCCATTGCTGTAGCTACACATCCTGTTACTGCCCTATCGGATTGTAGTGAATCGTAGGGGCAAAGCAAATTATAGGTATAGGGGGGGCCAGTATATTCAGATTGGCTCCATAAAGTCTGTATTAATGGCGATACGATAGGTGTACCAAAGTTACCAATCCCTAATAGTTCGTATTTAGGTTTAGAAGGCTTTGCTTTTAATTGAATCCAACTATTTTTAATTGAGTCGGTAGCATTTATTTTATTTTTAATGATCAGAGAAATTTGTTTGGTATAACCTCCTAACCATTCTGACACTTGAATAGGTATGTGATTAGTATCAAAATTACTTTCATCAGAATAACCCAATATTGGTTTTGCATTATCATCTGCCGAAACAATGACGAAGCCTTTTGAAGAAGTTACATTGAATACATAAAAGCAAGTTGTAGCATTGTCTGTTGCTTTATAAGCAAGTTTTAAATCGCTGACAATACCCAGTTTTTTTGAATTAACCTTGTAAGAAAGAAAATGCAATCCTACAGTTTTGGCGATGTTATCATCAACAGGATTTGCAAAACAAGCAATAAATGCTAGGAGTGTTACGGTTAAGGTGGCAAGTTGTTTCATTTTTTTGTTTTATTTTAGAGTGCAAATTAATAGTTATATCAAAACGACTACATTAATTTTTGTTCCTTGTAAACTACCCGATAGTTTCTACTTTCGGGTAGTTGCGGTTAAAGGTTATTTGAACCTTGATTTATTTGATTGAAATGATTAGATTGGTTAGCGTAGGGTACATTCCTTTTAAATCATTAAATCCTATAAATCCTGGTTCAGACAGCTTTCCCCTATCCCCTAAAGGGAGACATGGAGGGTGGGGGCGGTTAATTTGCCACACATCAATCTATTATTATCTTCTTATTATTACCCTTTAGGGGGATAGGGGTTATTCCTCGATTATACCGCTGCGAGGTGACGGGAGTGGGGGAAGGTTTCATATTCGCCATACATCAATCTATCATTATCTTCTTATTATTACCCTTTAGGGAATAAAGGTATAATCCGTTATGCCGTAGGCATTTTTCGCACTTTTTACAACCTATTTTTGTTCGGTTAGATAACTACGCTATGACAGGGATGGAGTTCTTTTTTCATGATGAGTTTTTATAAAAGCATTGTAGGTTTTTTAGTGCCGAAAGCAGTGGTTTATAAGCTTAAATCGTATCTTAATTAGCTCAGAACCCGTACGGGATTGATAAATATTGGTACATTATTGCCCAAGAGTGATATCAACTTAGTGGAGATTGAGTCTATTCTGGGCAAAACTAGTTTTACTCTTGCCTATTCATATACTTAATTGAGGTAAAACAATACATACCAGCCTCAGATAGGTGTCTCTTTACCTCAGAAATGAATCTACAGGGCAAATACTGGTATCTATCTTGCAAAAAACGGTATCAGTTGGATGAAATCATTTAAAGGATTTTTCAGAACCCGTGCGGGATTTTAAGTATTATCGTGCTATTTGGACAGATAAAGTATAGCTTTTGGAGGAGGGGAAAAATGAATACTGATGGAATGATTTGAATGAAAAAAATGAGGAATTTATTTATGCCAAAGTAGATTTATTACCTCTCAATTT
>JANYEX010000150.1 GCA_025359725.1 Chitinophagaceae bacterium
GCGAATATATCTGCCTTTTGGGTATTCTTTAGTTTGCAAACACCGTTGCAGTCTTCGAGAACGCCCGCATCTATTGGCTTACCGTTTACCAAAGCCCATAGTTGATATTGTTTTCCTTCGGGTGCTTTGGGTAATTTGTTGGTATAAACAAAAATATACTTTTGCTCATCGATGATACCTCCTTTGCTCATGGTTGATGTGTTCGTTGTTCTAGGATGATACCTCCCTACATAAGTGATGATTTATCCTTTGCTCAAAGATGATGTGTTAACTGCTATAATTAGTCATTTTTTTTCTTAGCTATATACTAAATACATTCTCCTTTGCAACATAAACAAAATACTATGCAAATCAACTAGACTAATATCTTTACCAAACTTATTTCTTTACTCATTCATTAATCAATGAAAAAACTTTTCCTTTCTTTTTTATTATTTGTTGCCATTCAGTTTGTTTCTACTGCACAGAATGCTACCATCAGTGGGCAGGTTGCGGATAGTGCATCCCAACAGCCTATTGAGTTGGCTACCGTTTCGTTGGTTAACCAAGCCGGAAAGGTGGCTGCTATTACCACTACTGACAAGTCGGGTAAGTTTTCTTTATCGGCTAAAAGTACCGATGTATATAAGCTAGTAGCAGCGTTTTTGGGTTATAAAAAGAAAACCATTGCCAATATATCTATCCAAAAGAAAACATCTTTGGGCGTTATTGCGCTAATACCCTTTGGTGCTAACCTAGCAGAGGTTACTGTTAGTGGACAGAATAATGGCTTGAAGATAAAGAACGACAGGCAGGTATTTAAGGCTAGTCAGTTCGATAACTCTAAAGGGGGTACTGCGGTAGATATCATCAAGAACCTTCCTTCGGTGGCAGTAAACGCACAAGGTGAGGTAACGCTGAGAGGCTCTAATAACTTTTTGGTATTGATAAATGGCAAACCTTCATTGGTAGATGCGGCTACAATATTGTCTCAATTACCTGCCAATTCGATAGAAAATGTAGAGGTTATCACCACCCCTTCTGCTCGCTTTGACCCTGATGGCAAGGCTGGCATTATAAACATTACCACCAAGAAAGGGGTAAATGATGGGTGGCTTGTAATGGCCAACGTAATGGGTGGCGCACCGTCATTGCATACCTACGACAATAGCAGGAATCCTACGAGGTTTAGTGGCGACATTACTGTAGGTTATAAAAAGGATAAATGGGATTTGAATGCGAGTGCAAACTACCTACGCAACGATGCCGCAGGGCATAGGGAAGGCAATGCCTACACGGTTGATCCTGGTGATTTAATTGCCCCTACAATAACCTATTTCCCATCGGTTGGCGAGCGTAGTTTTAGACGTTACAACTATGGGGTTCGTGTTGCTGCTACCTACACGGCTAGTAAGAATGATGTATGGAGTGCAGGGTATTATCAGGGATTTAAGCACCAGGACAGGGAAGCAGACCTTAATTATAATGTTTACCGAGTAATGGCGGGAAGTACGAAAATTATCAGTCAGAATAATTATTACAACGCCAACAACCAAGCGCGCGAAGGTGCTTTTACCCTTGGCAACCTAGACTATACCCATACCTTTAAAGACAAGAGCAGCCTTACTGCCTCTTTCTTGTATGAGGGCGCTGACTTACACGGTGGTACTAGCAACAATAACCTTACCTCCAAATCTTCTTTTGATACAATACAGTTTACCAAAACAATCTACAGCAATCCATTGAGTGGCTACCGTGCCAAGCTAGACTATTCCAAAAAGGTTGGTGTGGGATTACTAGAGGCTGGGTATCAATATAGATTTGATGGACAGAATGGTAACTTTGAGTACGACACTTTAGCATTGGGAACAAATAAATTACTACGTGATGCAGACTTTAGCAGTGCTGTAAAGGTGCATAATGTCATCCATTCTATCTATGCGCAATACGCTGTACAACAAACCAAGTGGTACTATAGCGGCGGATTAAGGTATGAGTATGCTGATAGAAAGCTTTGGTTTAATGATGTGGTTCAGCCGGCACTCACCTTACAGAATCTATTTCCTTCGGCACAGGTTCGCTACACTGCCGCCAACCAATGGAAATGGAAAGCAGGGATTAGTAGCAGGGTAAAACGCACTACCAATACCGAATTGAATCCTTTTCCTGAAAGAGAACATTCTGAGACACTGGAAAAGGGCGATCCTAAACTATTGCCAGAGTATGTAACGCTTGTAGAGCTTGGCACAGAGAAGAGTTTCAAACAAGGCACTTGGTATGCAACGGCTTATTATCAACACACAGAAAACATTATTCAACGATTGAATAGTGTATATGCAGATACTATTCTAAACAGAATTTACACCAACGCAACACAGGCTGTACAGTATGGTGTAGAAACAGGACTTACACTTAACCCTACCAAGTGGTGGCAATTCCTTGCAGGTGTCAATGTATTCGAATCCCACGTAAGTGGTACTATATTTAATGGCACTGTAAATGTTGACAACAGCAAGGTTGCCTACACTTGGAACACCACACAAAGCTTCAAGCTACCTGCTAAGTGGGCTGTGCAACTTAGTGTATCTTACCTATCGCTTCGCCCAACTGCGCAGGGTCAGGATGGGGCATTTTTATCACCCAATCTATCTATTAAAAAGACCACAAACAATAATAAATGGTCTTTTCAGGCACAGTGGCTTAATATGGACTGTGGCTTGCGCATCTCTAACATTCAACGTATTACCACATCGGGCAGTAACTTCTTTACTACTACCAACTATATAGTAGAGCCAGATGTAATTCAGTTTGGTGTTAGTTATAATTTCAATAAGCTTAATAAGAAAGTAAAACTACCTGTAAGCGAGATAGGCGAGAAGGAGTTTTAGCGTAGTTATGAGCGAGCTAGTCAAGGTGTTCGAATGCTGTTTGATGATGTTAGCGATGCACATCTCGAACTGGCAGATAAACGGGATATTTATTCCGAGAGTGCATAGTAATCATTTCTTACGTTTTTCTTTTAGAAAAGAAATTGAGCTTTAGTGGTCGGCGGACGAAACAACCTTGCCAGCCTCATTTTCAATACCTGTTCGTTGGCTACCATGCTTTAGCCACGAATATGATTAGAACAACATTTAACAAAGACACATTGACTCGTGTATTTGCTATGTGGAAAAAAGAGCGTTGTTGGAAAAAAGACTAACAAAAAAGATGAAGTCAACAAATAGAACAAAAACGACTGCTTGACCAGTACGAACAGCTTACATTAGTAAACATGGCTGGTGACGGAAGAAATTCAGCAATAGTACTTTCTTTTAGCTTTTGTTTCGGAACATTGCAATGAACATTCCTGTTAAGCCCAGCTAGTGCGCCTTTGGCGTGTTGAGGTGCAAAACGTCAGATGGATATATTAAGTAAGTGTTTTATTGCAGCGAGTTTTATGTGGGCTAGCTGTGGATTTTAAACTATCAAACAAAACGATACCTACTAAATCTTAATGGTTAAAAAATTACTCACTATCTTTATAACAAAAATTACAAGTTATGATAGCAGATGAAACTATGCCAACTACGCTGAATGAACAGCAGGTTATGATGCTTAGGCTGCTAAAAAAACCTTTGCCAGAAGATGATTTTAAGCAAATGCAACGATTAGCAGTGCAACTATTGGCAAAACAACTAGACGAAAGTGTTAATAATTTGGAACAAGAAAAAAATATTACACAAGAAGATTATGATGCACTATTGAATAATCATTTTCGCAAAGCTGCCAAAGCCCATTAATGAAAATTGTATTGGATTCTAACGTATTATTGGTTGCTATTGGCAAAAGGAGTAAGTACCGACCTGTATGGGAAGCTTTTTTGTCGGGAAAATTCCAATTGATTTTATCCGAGGACATACTGCACGAATATGAGGAAATATTACTAGAACACACAACAACCAGCATAGCTTCCCTCGTAATGGAAATCTTTATAGAATCGCCAGATGTAATTTTTAAAAGAGTTTATTATAACTGGAATGCCATTACAGCAGATGTAGATGACAACAAGTTTTTTGATGTTGCGGTGGCTACAAATGCTGAATATATTGTAACAAACGACACCCATTTTAATGAAGCAAAAAACCTTCAATTTCCGATAGTAAATATTATTACTGCTGAAATCTTTCTTGGAATTGTAGCCACATTATAAATAATTTCTCCATTTATCAAGAATTAGCAGCCTTTACTTTTTTTGACTTCCAGATCAACTCGCCTTTTATTACTAAAAATCCCAATTAAATACAACCAATCTTATCAACCAAAACAGTGTGTTTATTCACTTTAGGACATTTCGTTTGCCATCGGGCGTGCAAACGACTTATATTTGTTTTTATCACTTCATAAAAATATTTATTATAAGGAATGAATGTACCTAAAGGGAAATTGATAGCTATTGGTGGCGCAGAAGATAAGGGATCGGATTTTGACAAAGAAGGTACTTCGATTCATAACCAAAACTTTTTTGAACTTGGTATTCTACGTAGAATAGTGGAAGAAACTGGCGGAATAAATGCTCGGATAGAAGTGGTAACTACGGCTTCGATGATTCCGTACGAAGCTGGCGAAATGTATTTGGATGCCTTCGGGAAAATAGGTTGTACCAACATTGGGTTGATACATATTAGAAATCGTGAGGATGCTGCAAGAGAAGATTATCTGGAAAGAATTGCCACCTGTGATGGGGTGATGTTTAGTGGTGGTAATCAGTATCGCCTTACTACTATTTTTGGTGGAACAGCTTTTCTTAAAACGGTTCTTACCCGTTATCAGAACGAAGAATTTGTAGTGGCAGGAACCAGTGCGGGTGCAATGGCTATGAGTAATACAATGATTTATGATGGCAACCCTAGTTTGGCACATTTAAAAGGTGAGGTTAAAATAACTACAGGTTTGAGCTTTATGCAGAATGTAATATTTGATAGTCACTTTGAAAAGCGCGGACGTTTTGCCCGATTGGCTCAGGCAGTAGCAGCTAATCCATCGTGCATTGGCATTGGTTTGGGTGAGGATACAGGAATGCTAATAACTGATGGAAACAAAATGGAAGCCATTGGTAGCGGATTGGTTATGATAATAGACGGACACGATATTAACTATACAAATATTGCCGACATTCCGCAGGGTACTCCCATAAGTGTAGAACACATGAAGGTGCATTTCTGCACTAAGGGCAATGGTTATTTGGTGGAGGAAAGGCAGTTTGTACAGCAATTGCAGTTGATAAATGCCTAGTGTACCTATGAATTCTTTGAAATTATTTTTATTCTTGCTACTAATTCAAAAGAAACAAACATTTTTGAGCAACATTCAAAACATGGGACTATTTTGCACTCTCAAAGCATCGGGGTATATTTTATAACTCATCATTCTTAATTATCTTCCATGTCTGTTTTCAATCAAAGTCGTAGTGGTATTATCCAGATAGCGTTCGGGTTTGTGTTTTTGGTCATCGTTGGGCAATTAGTAAACCTACAGGTGTTTTCTGCTAAGTACAAACTGGCAGCTGAGAATAATGCTATCTACCGGAAAATAATTTATCCTGATAGAGGAATCATCTACGACAGAAATAATAAAAGTATTCTGGAAAATACAATTATGTACGACCTTGTGGTTACTCCCATTGAAGCAAAAGGGATAGACACGTTAAGCCTTTGCGAACTGATGGCCATTGATACGGTAGAGTATAAAAGAAGGATAAAAGATATTGCGTTTAAAAATGGAAGTGTACGTCCTAGTGTTTTCGAACCTCTGCTAGCACCAGATATGTATGCAAGGCTTAATGAAAACATGTACAAGTTTCCGGGGTTTGTACTAAGCGAGCGTTCTGCCCGAAGTTATCCTTACAGTGTTGCCGCAAATGTGCTTGGTTATATTGCCGAAGTAGATACCTCTTTTCTTCGGAAGCATAAGGATGAAGGTTACGAAAATGGCGACTATGCTGGTCTTACAGGGTTAGAGCGTGCCTACGAAAAAGTTTTGATGGGAAGGCGTGGTGTAAAGCGTTTTATTCGTGATAACAAAAGCCGTATTCAAGGATCATTCGAAAATGGGGCTTACGATACAACCGCCGTTGCTGGTAAAAACTTACATCTTAGTTTAGACGCAGATTTGCAAAAGCTTGGCGAGAAACTAATGAACAACAAAGTAGGTAGTATCGTGGCAATAGATCCCAGAACTGGCGGTATCCTTTGTATGGTAAGTGCGCCTACTTACGACCCTAACTTGCTTACCGGTGGCATGCGTAAAAAACATTATGGCGAACTTGCACTTGACCCTAGGTTACCATTGATTAACAGAACGGTGAGCACTAAATATTCCCCGGGTTCTACTTTTAAAACCATTGTGGGTATCATCGGATTGACTGAAGGAGTAATAAACGCCAATTCTCGTATTGAATGTAGGGGTGCTTATTATGGGTGTGGTAATGGCAAACCAAAATGCCTTGAAGCTGGCGACTTTAATTTCAAGGAAGGGATTGCTCATAGCTGTAATACCTATTTTGCTACCGTTTATAAAAGGATACTCGACCAGCCTAAGTTTGGCAGTGCCGATAGTGGTCTGAGAAATTTTAATCAGTACGCTTCCTCGTTTGGTTTGGGGCATAAATTGGGCGTTGATGTTCCTTCCGAAAAGAATGGAAATCTACCTGTGTCCTCTTATTATCGGAAAATATTTGGCTATAACTGGAACTCTTGTAATATCATTTCCAATTCAATTGGGCAGGGTGAAGTGCAGACAACCATTGTGCAACTTGCCAATGTGATGGCAACTATCGCCAACAGAGGATATTATTACACACCTCACCTCGTAGATTCTATTGAGGGTGGAGACACTTACGGAATGTTGGATTCATTCAAAATAAAACACATTACCAGAGATGTTCCTGATAGCGTATTTACACAGGTTCAGGATGGTATGCAGGCAGTAATGGAGTTTGGTACAGGTGCGGCGGCGCAAGTTCCGGGCATTGTAGTTTGTGGAAAAACGGGTACTGTACAAAACGCTGCCAAGGTAAATGGGGTAATGGTAAAACAGAAAGACCACGCCTTCTTTGGTGCTTTTGCGCCGAGAAATAATCCTAAAATTGCGATAGCCATGATTTGTGAGAATGCGGGTTTTGGTGCTGAGTCTTCTGCGCCTATTGCCAGCTTATTAATTGAAAAATATTTAAAAGATTCAATTGTTGAACCAGAAAGAAAAGATTTGGCAGAAGCATTGGCAAAGAAAAATCTTATCCCGCCTATGATGAAAATGGCGATGGCTAGGATGGATTCAATCAAACAGGCTAAGTTAATTTTATTGCAACAGCAAAAAGAGAAAGAAGAAGAAGATTCTTCGGATGAAGAAATAAGTATCGACACAACAAATAATACTGACGTTTCGCCTAAGCCTATCAAACGTAAGCCGATAAAAGATTCTGGCAAAAAAGCTTATACTCTTAATAACGCCGCCATACTTACCGACGAAAGAAATTATTATTTCAAAAAGAAAACTATCAAAGCATAACCCATGGATACTGTAAAAAAAGGTAACAAACAAATATCACCTGGTATCGACTGGGTTATCGTTTGGGTTTATGCTACCCTAGTAGCCATCGGTATTCTTTGTATTTTTATGGTGGAATACAAACCAAGCATCAACATATTGCAATCGTTTATTGCGGGTAAAACCAACTATAGCAAGCAGCTGATGTTTAGCAGTTTGTGTGTGGTAATGGCAATGTTTATCCTGCTAGCAGATAGTAAACTCTTTACGGCTTTTGCCAACCTGATGTACACTTTCGGCATTTTCCTTATGCTCGCCACCTTTGTAATTGGCAAAAGCATTAATGGTTCTAAAAGCTGGATACCCCTTGGTGGTGGCTTCAATCTGCAACCCGCAGAGATATGTAAAATATTTACTTCCCTTGCTTTGGCTAAGTTTCTGGCGCGACAGGAAACTGATTTTACCAAATTGCGCTCGCAAATTATAGGTGGTTGCATTGCGCTAGCTCCTGCTTTTTTGTCTGTTTTACAAAATGAGACAGGCCTAGCATTGGTTTATTTTTCTTTTTTCATCGTTATGTACCGCGAGGGTTTGCCGCCAGGCTTGCTTATCATTGGGTTTTCTTTTGGGGTATTGGTTATTGCAACATTGGTGGTAGAGCCTAATATTCTTGCTGTAGTGTTGACGATTATTGCTGGGGCAACCATCTATTTTACCAGAAAAATAAGGAAGCGAAATAGGAATCTGCTTACTATTATCATTGTTGTATGGGCGCTTTGTGTAGGGGTTCAGCGTTTTGCTGTGCCTTATATTTTCAATAATGTTTTCCAGTGCTATCAGAGTACCCGTATTTTTAGCATGGTGGGCAAGGACTACGATTGTAGCCAAAACAAAAGTGCCATGAGGCGTGTTGCCGATAAAGAAAAGGCGGCCAAAAAGCCCGATGATTACAATGTACGCCAAAGTAAGATAGCCATTGGTTCGGGCGGATTAATAGGCAGAGGCTTTTTGAAAGGAACACAAACGCGCGGTAAATACGTACCCGAACAGCATACCGACTTTATTTTTACCAGCATCGGCGAGGCTTTTGGCCTAGCAGGGTGTGTCGTCTTTTTAGGGTTATATCTTTTTTTATTACTTCGCATCATCAATACCGCCGAAAAACAACGAAGTACTTTCAGCCGTGTATATGCCTATTGCGTAGCCTGTATTATGTTCTTTCATATAGTGGTAAATGTCTGCATGACCATCGGTTTATTCCCAATTATTGGTATCACACTGCCCTATATTAGCTATGGCGGGTCTTCTCTTTTAAGCTTTACCATCCTATTATTTATCTTGGTAAGACTAGATGCCGATAGGCAAATGGTTTTGCGATAGACTGGATTCACTGAAAAAGACGATTTAACTAATTTTTATACTTTTTTTGCTGTGTATAAAAATATTTCCTACTTTGCATTCCTAAATCTTAAACAACTTTTACACTAATGCAACATAACCCTCCAAATGAAACTCAGCTTTACCAGTTACCAGTTACCGTTCCTTAAATGTAAGTTCGATTTTTTCAAATCCCCGTTTAGGTTTTTCCCAAACCCGTTTAGGTTTACGTCAAACCCGTTTAGGTTTACGCCAAACCCGTTTAGGTTTTCGCCAAACCCGTTTAGGTTTACGCCAAACCCGTTTAGGTTTTTCCCAAACCCGTTTAGGTTTTTCCCAAACCCGTTTAGGTTTTTCCCATTTCTCAACTAAAAAATAAATATTATGAGTGCTACAGTTCACAAAATCATTACGGATTACAGTAACCTTGCCGAAAGCGAGTTGGACACCACCGCCAGTGCGGGCATCAAAGGCACTACGGGCAATGCCAGCTTTACGTTTACCAACAACGAACTGACAAATGCCACCGCCGCCCAAACGGCTTACCACAACAGTCTGTCGGCTGTTGCTACCGGCACTAGCGTTTCGGTTACCACCAAAAACGACCAACGAGACATCCTGCTTAGTACCTTGAGCATTCTTTGTGGCACGATTAACATTCTGGCCAAAAACGATTTGGCTAAACTGAAATCTACAGGTTTCACATTGTCTAAAGAAGGTTCAACGGTAACAATGGGGCCTGTAGAAGGGTTTACGGTGGCAAGGGGAGCAGTGGGCGTAATTATTTTGGCTGCCAAAAAGCCCAGCTACCACACCCACGGTATTGTGTTTGCCTATTGGGACCCTGCCTACGGTGTAGCCCCTGCCAGCCCCGACGATTGGTTCCACCGTTTTGTAACCGGGCACGATCTGCACCTGAAAAAGCTGAAAATAGGTGCAACCTACCAGTTTGCCGCCGCCTACAAAGGCAGTGATGACCAAGATTTGGTTTGGACAACCCCTGTAAGCAAAACGGTTACGGCGGATTAAAGACACCACTATTAGGTATGAAAAACTCACAAGAAATTGGTGGAGTATGATTTAGTTATGCATTACAGTAATATTTATGAGAAAAATAAACGTTTAAACAAGTTGAGTATATGAAAAAGTTAATTTTTGGTATAGTGTATTTTCTAAGTTTATTACATATTTCCCAAGCACAAGAAAATTGCCCCTCTGGCTATGAAGAAAGAGATGTTAAATGCAATGGGCAAATAGTAAAAAAGTG
>JANYEX010000198.1 GCA_025359725.1 Chitinophagaceae bacterium
AGAATAGTAGTATCGGGTATGGATTGTGCGCTTAACCCTGGCGTCGTCCATAGAAATGAAAGATTGTCGGTAGCTATATTTACATTGCTAGCATCTAGTTGAATTGAAGTATTACTACCAAAAGCAACACCTGTACATTTCAAAAAAGCGGTATCCCAAACTAAAGATCCCTGAAAACCAAGTATTGAATTAAACCCCTTGGAGCGAATAGATACACTAATATTAGTGCCGTGGGTAAGTCCAGATTGGAGGCTGTCTAAATAAATACTATGTTGTGCATTGGCAGAATAGATTCCCCCAAAGCAACTGATTATTAATAAACTGGAAATCAACTTGGTGAATCTGTTTTTCATTATAAACTGCTTGTAAGAATAACATCAATGAGGGTAACTCTTTCGGTAAATATTACAAATTGACCACTTTATCGTTTCCAGCTTCCCATTAAAAAGAAATCCCACTACTTGAGTGAACAAGAGTGGGATTTCTTTAAAACTATCTTAGGACTAAACTTATAGTTTTATGAATTGCTTTTGCAGAACAGTTTCGCCCTTGATAACCACTAGGTAGTTACCCTGTGCAAGGTTTGCAACACTTAAAGCAATATCTGTAGTACCAACATTCAGGTGTGTTTGTTGCTGATAAACTACCTTACCCAAAGTGCTTACTACTTGCAATGTTACATTTTCAGATTTATCATTCTGTACATGTAATGTAAGGTAATTCCTTACTGGGTTTGGATAAAGCGTAAATGTTATTTCGTGTGTAATGGTAACAACAATTGTCTTGCTATAAGTAGATGCGCCGTTTTTATCAACCATCTGTAGTCTATAGTAAACCTTGCCGCTAGCATCAACCGCATCGCTGTAGCTGTAAGCATTTCTTGCAACACTACCAGAAGCAGTAACCTTTTTAATAGTAGTGAAGTTAATACCGTCAGTACTACGTTGAACAGCGTAGTAGTCAGTATTTATTTCGTTGGTAGTTGACCAATTCAAGTTAGTTACACCAGCATGGTAAGCGCCAGAGAATGATGCAAGCGTTACTGGAACTGAATTAGTAACGGTCAATACCAAAGTTGCAAGGCTATCACAACCAGCACTGTTAGTTAAAGTTACAGTTTGCGTACCAGCACTTGTAAACGTTAAGCCATTCCAACTAAATGGCAATGCTGTTGTGGATACAGTACTGTCGGTAGTAGATGTAGTTGGTGTGTTTACTGTCAATATCAACGTAGCTGCACTATCACAACTAACACTGTTAGTCAAATGAGCTACATAAGTACCTGCTGTTGTATAAGCAGTTCCATTGAAGCTATATGAACCACCACTACAGATGCTTGCTGTAGTTGTTGAAGCACTTGGGTATTTAACATCCAATACTAAAATAGCTGAGCTGTCACATCCAAGTGAATTAACATAATGAGCCACAAAAGTACCTGCACTATCATAGCTAGAACCATTAAAGTTGTAAATACCACCTGAGCAGATACTTGCTGTTATTGTTGAAGAAGTAGCTGGGTTAACAGTTAATGTTAATGTCGCTGCACTATCACAACCTGCTGCATTAGTTAAATGCACTGTGTAAGAACCAGCAGTAGTATAATTTGAACCATTGAATAGATAAGAACTTCCTGCACAAATACTTGCTGTTGTTACTGAAGAGGTAGGATAGTTGACAGTTAATAATAATGTTGCAACACTATCACAACCTGCACTATTTGTTAAGTGCACTACATAAGTACCTGCACTATCATAAGTCTTTCCGTTGAAGGAGTAAGTACTACCTGCACAAATACTGGCACTCGTTGTAGATGAGGAAGCATAATTTACTGTCAATATCAACTTGGCAATGCTATCACAACCTGCTGCGTTTACAAAATGTACGGTGTAAGTACCTGAACTATCGTAAGTATTTCCATTAAATGTATAACTACCCCCAGCACAAATACTTGTGATCAGAGTAGATGTGGTAGGATATTTAACAGTTAGAATTAAGGTTGCTAAACTGTCACAACCATTACTATTTGATATATGTGAGGTATATGTTCCAGCACTATCATACATTGTTCCATTAAAGCTATATCCACTACCAGCACAAATACTAGCAGTTGTTGTAGATGAAGTAGCGTAATTTACAGTCAATATCAAAGTTGCTGTACTATCTGCACCACCAGTATTCTTAAGGTGGTTTACATAAACTCCCGCACTGTCGTAAGTTTTTCCATTATAAGAATAACTGCTTCCTGCACATATACTAGCAGCTGTAGTAGATGAGGTAGGATTGATGACGGTCAATATTAACTTAGCAGTACTATCACAACCTACACTGTTCGTAAGGTGCGCTATGTAAGTACCTGCTGTAGTGTATGTTGATCCATTGAACAAGTAAGTATTTCCAGAATCAATGCTAGCAGTAGTAACTGAACTACTTGGATATTTCACTGAAAGTACCAAGGTGGCAACACTATCACAACCCGCTGCATTACTTAGATGTGCAATGTATGTTCCTGCGCTATCATAAACAGTTCCATTGAAACTGTACCCGCTACCAGCACAAATACTCGTAGTTGCAACGGATGAAGTAGGATACTTAACTGTCAAAATCAACGTTGCAACACTATCACAACCCAAAGAGTTGCTTAAATGTGCGGTGTAGGTTCCTGCACTATCATAAGTAGTACCGTTAAAAGAATATGAACCGCCTGCACATATACTAGCAGTTGTAGTAGAGACGCTGACAGACTTAACTGTTAGTATCAATGTAGCTGCACTATCACAGCCGAAACTATTAGTTAAATGAACAGTTTGTGTACCAGTACTATTAATTGTTGATCCATTCCAGATGTACGGCAATGAACTAGGGCAAATGCTGATTTGAGTAACCGAAGTAGTCACTGGATTAACTGTCAGTATCAAAGTAGCTGCACTATCACATCCAACACTGTTGGATAAATGGGCAGTCAAAGAACCTGATCCTGTAAAAGTTAGACCATTCCAAGAGTAAGGCAATGCACTTGAACAAATAGTTAATTTAGTAACAGAAGTACTGACTGGTTTCACTGTTAATGTCAACGTAGCAGCACTATCACAACCAGCTACATTCGTTAAGTGGGCGGTTTGTGTTCCTGCCGCAGTAAATGTTAGACCATTCCATGTATAAGGAAGGCTACTTGGGCAGATACTTAAGGTTGTTACAGAAGTAGTAGGATATTTAACAGTTAGAACTAAAGTCGCAGCACTATCACAACCTACACTGTTTGTTAGGTGTGAAGTGTAGCTACCAGTGCTATCATACGTTTTACCATTAAACGTATATACACTACCTGCACAGATACTCGCAGTCGTTGTAGAAGTACTTGTGGGTTTAACTGTCAACACTAAGGTAGCAGCACTGTCACAGCCTACACTGTTAGTCAGGTGTGATACGTAAGTACCCGCTGTTGTGTATGAAGTTCCATTGAAACTGTATGAAGTTCCAGCACAAATACTCGCAGTTGTTGTAGAAGTACTTGTTGCCTTAACTGTCAACACCAAAGTAGCAGCACTGTCACAACCTACACTGTTGGTTAGATGCGATACATAAGTACCAGCTGTGGAATAAGAAGTGCCATTGAAACTGTATGAAGTTCCAGCACAAATACTTGCTGTTGTTGTAGAAGTACTTGTAGGTTTAACTGTCAACACTAAGTTAGCCGCACTATCACAACCTACACTGTTGGTTAGGTGTGATACGTAAGTACCTGCTGTGGTGTAAGAAGTACCATTGAAGCTGTATGATGTTCCAGCACAAATACTCGCAGTTGTTGTAGAAGTACTTGTTGGCTTAACTGTAAGTACCAAGGTAGCAGCACTGTCACAACCTACACTGTTAGTTAGGTGTGATACATAAGTACCTGCTGTTGTGTATGAAGTTCCATTGAAGCTATATGATGTACCCGCACAGATACTGGCTGTAGTTGTTGAAGTACTTGTAGGCTTAACTGTCAATACCAAGGTAGCAGCACTGTCACAACCTACACTGTTGGTTAGGTGGGCAACGTAAGTACCAGCTGTGGAATAAGAAGTTCCATTGAAGCTATACGATGTACCCGCACAGATGCTTGCAGTTGTTGTAGAAGTACTTGTTGGCTTAACTGTCAGTACCAAGGTAGCAGCACTGTCACAACCTACACTGTTGGTTAGGTGTGATACATAAGTACCTGCTGTGGTGTAAGAAGTTCCATTAAAGCTATAAGATGTTCCAGAACAAATACTAGCAGTTATAGTAGAGGTAGAAGGAATATTTA
>JANYEX010000214.1 GCA_025359725.1 Chitinophagaceae bacterium
AGGGGAAATAAAAGCCTCAAAGCCTAAATTGTGTGTTTCTATTAGCCAAATAGTTTGTTTGCAAACCACAATTATCAAAATACTTATAAAAGAGAGTTCTTTTACTCATCTATTCACGGCTTATGACATAAAAGAGAGTTCTTTTATGTTATGCGTTGTCGTTGATGACATAAAAGATGTTTTTTTACCCATCTTAACGTGTCGTATGATATAAATTGAAATTATTTCTCCTCTACTCTGTACGTTTTTATTGTTCAACTTATTTTTAATCAGAAATTTCAGCATAGCGTTTGTGAGTAATTAGCTTTCTAATATTTGATGAAAGAATCCCTGAGTTACATCTGGTTATGTAACAGTTCCATCAATAATGGCTAAAAAATAACTTTTAATAAAAGAATGAAACTGTACGTTTGCACAAACAAAATAATTATGAAAAAAATACTTTTCCTTTTTGCCACACTTATTACCACACTTGGGTTTGCACAATCTGTAAAGTTGCCACAGCCTAGTCCTTCACAAACCATCAAACAGAACTTTGGCTTAGGTTACATTGAGTTAAGTTATAGCCGTCCCTCGCTAAAAAAGCGTGGTGTATTTAGAGAACAAAGCGAACTTGCGCCTATGGATGCTATTTGGCGCACGGGCGCGAATGGTGCTACTACCCTCACTTTTAGCGATGATGTTACTATTAACAACGTAGCTATTAAGGCTGGTAAATATGGGCTATTGAGTATGCCTGGTAAAAAAGAATTTACTATAATCATTACAAAAGATACTACCGTAAATCAACCTCCATTATATAAACAAGAAAATGACGTGCTACGCTATACCGCACCAATTACTAAAATAAGGGATGAGGCAGAAACATTCACGATGCAGTTTGTAAATATTTCTTACGAGACCTGCGAATTGCAATTAAACTGGGGCATTACTCAGGTAAGTTTGCCTATCAGTACCAATATTAAAGACAGGGTAAAGGCAGACGTAGAAAAGAGTGAAGCGGGTGATAAACCAGCGTATGCTGCAATAGCCTTATATTATTATGATATTGCAAAAGATTATACCGTAGCTTTAGAATACATATCTAAGGCTGCTTATACTGGTAAACCTTCTTTTGGCACCTTCTTGTTGAAAGCAAAGATTGAAAAAGAGCTAGGCGACAAGGTTAGTACAAGAACAAGTGCTATGAAGTGTATTGAATTGGCTAAGGTTGCCCAAAACGATGATGCTGTAAGAGCTGCTAAGGAATTGATTAGTAAATTGTAGTATCTAATAACAAGGATATTTCGTTGTCATAAAATAGGAGTGAATATTACTGTTCACTCCTATTTTTGTTTTAATTCAACCTTTTAATTTATCAATTAGAATTAATGAAAGTATCGGGGTTTACCATCATAAAGAATGCAATAATAAATGGCTACCCAATTGTAGAAGCCATCACGTCGGTACTGCCCGTTGTGGATGAGATGATTGTGCTAATTGGAGATTGCGATGATGACACCGTAGGATTAATAGAAGCCATTAATGATCCTAAAATAAAAATACATCATTCAGTTTGGGATAAAAACCTTAGAAGTGGAGGCACCGTTTTGGCAGTAGAAACAGACAAAGCCTTTGCCTTAATTGACCCAGAAAGCACTTGGGCATTTTATATTCAGGGAAATGAGGTTATTCACGAAAAGTATTATCCAGCAATAAAAAAGGGGTACGAGAACCATAAAGACAATCTAAGAGTAGAGGGATTATTATTTAAATATGTCCACTTTTATGGCACTTACGACTATGTGGGCGATAGTAGAAAATGGTATGGACATGAGGTTAGGGTTATTAGAAATGATAAAAAGATAAATTCGTATAAAGACGCACAAGGGTTTAGGATAGGTAAAACAAAGCTGAATGTAAAAGCAATAGATGCTTGTGTATATCATTATGGGTGGGTAAAAAGCCCAGAACAGATGATGAAAAAGAGTAAGAACCTTGGCCTTTATTGGCGCACGGACGAAGAAGCGAAAGAGTTTCTCAGCCAACCAGATTACTTCGACTTTAATAACTTTGATAGCTTGGCAAAGTTTACGGGGACACATCCAAATGTGATGAAGAACCGTACTGCAGAAAAGAACTGGCATATAGAACTGGATATATCAAAAAAGAAACTATCTGGAAAGAAAGAGTTTCTTTATTACTTTGAGAAACTAACAGGCATAAGGCCCTTCGATTTTAAGAATTACAGGATAATAAAATAAAGAGAAGCTTCATTCCATTAGACAATAGGCAATTAGTTGATTGTCTTGAAAGTAGAATATATTTTTAAAGATTAGGATTGGAAGTATTACCGTAGGATGCAAAATGGCTGTAAATAAGAAAACTAATTATCCAAATAAGCATAGATATATATAAAAGTGCCGTTGCAGGATTATGTAATTTTTTAAATTTCAACCACCTTTCCATTTTCTCATCTCTTAGTGAATATTTTCCATAAATATTAAAGAAATTACGGAAGACATAAGAAGGACGATGGGGTTTATACCATAAAAGTGTTAATACCTTAAAGAAAACTAATGGGATAATGAAGTAAAGTGCGTAGGTATAAAAGAAAAAAATTACGTTGTCTATTTACATGTTGTTTTCATGGGGCTGAGCAAATTTATGAATTAAACAATAAAGCATCCACAAATTAATGTTTTTTTAATATTAAGTTTCCTTTTGTAGCACGATTTATAACAGCCTTAAATAATCTTATTTTGATTAAAATTTCAAAGTAGTTATTTTTACTGCCTTATCAAAAAAGAAAGAGATGACAGAAGGGAAAAGACAAAAACAAGTATCGTCTGTGTTACAAGCAGAACTAAATGAGATATTTACTAAACTAAGTCTTAATATGATTGGTGGCGGAATGATTAGTATTTCAGCAGTCAAGGTAACTCCCGATTTACTTGAAGCCAGAATATACCTAAGCATGTTTCAGGTGGAAGACAAAGAAGCTGCCATGAAAAGAATTGATGGAAGGGCATGGGAAATAAAGAAACTATTGGCAGATAAGGTTAAAAGTCAACTTCGTCGCATACCAGTAATGCAGTATTATTTGGACGATACGTTGGAACATGTTTTCAAGATGGAGGAATTATTTAAAACTATCAAGACTAGTGAGGCAAAATCGGAAGAATAATTTTATAATTTTCTTCAAGTAATAGTACAATGAACCCAATTCAGACTAATTGAAACTTCTTTTTGCATGGCGTTACTTTAAATCAGAGAAGTCTGTTAACGCTATAAATATCATTTCATGGATTAGTGTTTTGGCCATAGCTGTAGTTGTGGCAGCATTGATTATTATATTTAGTGTATTTAATGGGTTTGAGGAACTAGTAAAAGGTTTGTATGCAGATTTTTATGCTGACCTAGAGATAAAACCAACCCAAGGAAAAATAATTACCTTAACCAGCCAACAGCTTTTACAATTAAAAGGCATCCGAGGTGTTAACGCAATCAGCCTTACCGCAGAAGAAAAAGCTGTATTAGTTAATGGAGATTATCAAAGCATTGTCACTGTAAAAGGTGTCGATAGCAATCAATCTTCAATAAATAATATTGGCAAACATATAATCAGAGGGAAATATATGCTTGGCACAACAGAGAAGCCAAGCCTTGTTGTTGGGGCGGGAATAGAGAATGCTATTGGTATTGATGTAGATAAATCTATCTATCCAATTGTTTTATACCTGCCAAACAGAAGCGAATTACAACACCTTGGCTCAATAGAGGGGATGAACTCTTTTTCTGTAAACCCAGTTGGAACCTTTATGGTTCAGGAAGAGTTTGATAATAAATATGTTTTTAGCAACCTTGGTTTTGTAAAATACATGCTAGACATGAAGCCAGACGAATACTCAACTTGCGAAATAAAATTAGATTCTACCTTAAATGAAAAAAGAATTATTGAAAATATTCAAGAAATCTTGGGTATAAATTATTTATTACAAACTAGGTATCAACAAAACCAAAGTCTTTATACTGCCATGCAGGTTGAAAAGTGGGTAATTTATGGGGTTACTTGTTTGATATTGATGGTAGCTGCTTTCAATATTATTGGTGCCTTGACAATGCTTGTATTAGAAAAACAAAAGGACATTTCGGTATTGAAAGCAATGGGCGCAACTAATGGAACGATACAACAAATATTCTTAGCAGAGGGGGTATTGCTTTCTTTAATAGGCGGATCTATTGGGGTTACTTTGGCTACACTAATTTGTGTATTACAGATAAAATTCCACTTGATTGCTTTATCAGGAGGCACATTCTTGATAGATTATTACCCTGTAAAGATTCTACTGTCGGACTATGTAATTGTATTCATTACAGTATTGGTTATTGCAGTTTTAGCAGCTTGGATACCATCAAGACAAGCTGGAAGAGAGGAATTGGCTTTGAAAAGTTAGATATGAAATATGAGTTATGAAATATGAAGTGTCAATTATTTCATATTTCATAACTCATATCTAGTTCTAGTAGTCTCCTAAAGTTTCTGGTAATTGAGCTAATGCTTTAGCCAATTGATCGTCATTTGGAGCAATGCCGTGCCATTCGTGCGTACCTTCCATAAAGTCAACACCCTTACCCATAGATGTTTTCATTACAATACAAATTGGTTTGCCTTGTCCTGTTAATGACTTCGCTTTATCAAGTGTAGCAACTACATCATCCACATCATTACCATCCATTTCAAGTACTGTCCAATCGAACACTTCGAACTTAGTTTTTATATCCCCCAAGTTCAATACTTTCTTAGTTGATCCATCAATCTGTTGACCATTAAAATCTATAGTAGCTATTAGATTATCAACTTTGTTATGAGCAGCAAAAAGAATAGCTTCCCAGTTTTGTCCTTCATCTAGTTCACCATCACCATGCAATGAGAATACTACATGCTTATCTCTATTATACTTTTTTGCTAGTGCAGCACCAATTGCCACACTCATGCCCTGACCTAGAGAACCACTTGCCACGCGTATGCCAGGAAGATGTTCGTGTGTTGTTGGATGCCCCTGTAAGCGAGAATTTAGCTTACGGAATGTAGCCAATTCCTTTACATCAAAATACCCAGCCCTTGCTAATACTGAATAAAAAACAGGGGAAATATGTCCATTAGATAAAAAGAAAAGGTCTTCACCTATTCCATCCATACTAAAATCTGTTTTATGCTCCATGGTATTAAAGTACAAGGTTGTCAGGAAATCCGTACAACCCAAAGAGCCACCTGGGTGACCACTTTGTACTCCATGTACCATACGTACAATATCGCGTCTTACTTGCGATGCAATTTCTCTTAGTTCTACTGATGTTGCCATATCTCATTTATTTAATGCAGCGAAGTTATCTTTTTACTTTTTATAACAAAACAAAGTTTTATACATATATCGTTTAAGGACACTATTATTGTATTCAAATACGTTGAAATTGATGTTCCTATATATTTGCCGTAATGAAAAGATTACTCACTGTTTCGTTTTTAATGGGATTATTGTTTCTTTCTAATGCCTCGAAAGCACAAGATACTTTGCCTAAGTTCAATATTAGAGACATAAATGATAAAAAATTACTAATTACTTGGATAAGTACCTTTGGGGATAGTTGTATTCAATTAGCAGTGCAACGTTCCTTTGACAGTACCCATTTCTTCTCAACAACATATTCTGCCCAATCGCCTGAGCTTCCGCAAAATGGTTATGTAGATGTAAGAATGCCCAAAGGTGTGAAAGTATTTTATAGAATATTCTATGTTTTGGCAGGCGGTTCTTATTACTTTACAAAATCAAAAGGGTTGTATTCATATAAAGAATCAACACAAGAAGAGCAGCAAATTACAATTACAGAGCCTATTAAAAAGAATAACCCAAGAGAGATTGGCAAACAAGATATTCTGGATATATATTCATTCAAAAAAGGTATTGACGCGCTAAAAGAAGAAACCAAGACTTATATCAATATTTTTAAAAGAACCAAAGACACGCTATTTGCACAGTTGAAATATAAAGATTACAAGCATCTGAGAGATTCAGTATTACTCAAAACAAAAGATACGCTTTACACCATCGATCAAGGCAATGTAATTATAAAACCTTTTGTACCAAAACCAATTTGGCGAGCATCTAATTATATTTTTACAACTGAACAGACCAACAGGGTAACGCTACATTTACCTCAATCCAAACTACACAAGTATAGAATTGTATTCTTTGATAACTATGGCGAGCAGTTGTTTGAAATTAAACAACCCAAGGACGATAACTTAATATTAGATAACTCTAACTTTACACGAGGAGGTTGGTACTCTTTTGATTTGTATCAAGATGAAAAATTAAAAGAACACAACAAATTCCAGATTCTTATTCCTTTTTAGTTTACACCAAATAGGCATTAAAAACAATCTCAAAGTTTCTTTTTACCCTTTCTTTTACGTCGTACATGGGTACTGTTGTACCTAGTTCTTTTTGCAAAGAGGTAACCTGCTTATTGGCAATGCCACACGGAACGATGTTGTCAAAGTACCTTAAATCTGTATTTACATTAAAAGCAAACCCGTGCATGGTAATCCACCTGCTACAACGAATACCCATTGCACAAATCTTTCTTTCCTTTCCGGGTATTCCTACATCAATCCAAACCCCAGTTTCGCCTGGGCTTCTGTCGCCATCAATTCCATAATCTTCCATCGTAAGAATAATTACTTCCTCCAAACAACGGAGATACCAACCTAAGTCTGGTTTAAATCTATCCAAATCTAGGATAGGATACCCCACCAACTGTTCTGGCCCATGGAAGGTAATATCACCCCCACGATTTATATGAAAATACTCAACGCCCTTTTGTATTCTATCCGTATCGCTAATAAGAATATGTTCTTCCTTACCATTCTTGCCAAGTGTATAAACAGGATAATGCTCTACAAACAATAGATGGTTGTTTATCTGCTGACTATATAAATCTATCTCTTCTTCAGTCTTTGCATTTGCCAATATACCCTTTGCCTCTACGTTTTGCTTTAGTAGAATCTCTTGCAAATCCCATACTTCCTTGTAATGCCTTAGTCCTAAATCTTTAAAAAATACTTCTTGCTTCATTCCACAAACTTACACATACAATAAATCAAATTGATGGTTAGTTATAAACATAAAAATCACATTACATAGTTGTGGGGTATGAAATATGCGTTTTTAATAATTCATACCTCATATTTCACAACTCATATCTATCTTCCCGCCCATGCAGTTACTAAAATACCCAATAATAACGCTTATAAAAAAAGATATATTGTTAGAAATGAGACAGCAATATACCCTTTATGGCATCCTATTATATGTAGCATCCACCACTTTTGTAATTTATCTATCAATGGGGCAACCCGAAGATCAGGTATGGAATGGATTGTTTTGGATTACTCAATTGTTTATCTGTATTAACTCTGTAGCAAAAAGTTTTCTGCAAGAAAGCAGGGGGCGGATGCTTTATTTCTATTCTATTGCTGGTGCCAAGGACTTTATAATTGCCAAACTGATATTTAATCTATTCCTTATGCTCATAATGAGCATCATCTCGTTATCGCTATTTACTTTATTACTAGGCAACCCTGTTCATAGAATGCTCACTTTTATCGGCATCACATTGCTTGGCGGTGGCAGCCTTAGTCTTATTTTTACTTTCTTGGCAGCCATAGCAGCAAGAGCACAGCAATCTGCAGCACTGATGGCAATATTGGGATTCCCTATCATCATACCACAAATCTTATTACTCATGAAAATTTCTATTCCTGCTTTTAGCGATGTAGTGATGGAAGGATGGGCGCAATTAGTTTATTCTTTAACAGGGCTCGATCTTTTGATTATAACATTGGCAATTATTCTTTTTCCATTTTTATGGAAGGATTAGACTCCGGCTTTAATGTAGAGCACACTATATGTATGATTATCAACTAGTAAAAATACACATGGGTTTATTACAATCTGATGGCATTTTATCGACATTGCGTGAGGTTTTATTGAATCAGGGTGTACTTTTATGACAGTTGTGTAGGGTTTTATTGACTTCTTTTAGCTGTAAATAAAAAATTTGATTGTAAGGAACGCTTGGTCTATTCGTTTACAAACAAAACCTAGTTATGAAATTATTTCTTTTCCCATTGTATATCTGTTTCGTTTGTACTGCTTCTTGCCAAAAAACCCAAAATTTAGATGCGCCTTTCAAACTAACAAAGCCCGTAGTAATTGAATTATTTACTTCTCAAGGATGTTCTAGTTGCCCTCCAGCAGAAGAATTATTGGCAGAAATGAGTGATAAAGACACCAATATACTTTTGCTATCCTTTCATGTAGATTATTGGAACAGACTAGGGTGGGTAGATACATTTAGCAATAAAAGCTTCACCGAAAGACAATATATGTATGGCAATCTCTTTGGTTTACAATCAGTTTATACCCCCCAAGTCGTCATTAATGGACGATACGAAACAGTGGGCAGCAATAAGAAAAACATTGCCAACTTTATCAATCGCAAGTTTGAGTATCAAAATATTATTGCTAACCCAAAGCTTGTAAGGCAAGGTAATAAAGTGAGTTTGTTGATAGATAATATACCGCTTGGCAATAAATATCAACTCGCCGCATTGCTAGTAAAAAAAGAAGCCGCTACACAAATAAATGCAGGTGAGAATGAAGGGCTTTTATTAACACATAAGAATATTGTTATGGATATTAAACAACTTAATAGTAAAAATGGCAAGGCAGATTTTGTATTGAAAAATACGAGAGAAAATTATATGGTTGTAGTACTGGCATCACAAATTGATAAAGAGGAAATTAATGACGTTGTAGTGCTACGATTTTAATCATTTTGGTTTGCACTTGTGTGTAGGCATTAATAAAGTTATCATTTTCTGTAAGGAAAAGTCTTTAACTACGTTTTCCTAATAAAAGAAAATGATGAATAAAAAGATTCTATTTTATGCCTTAATGCTATTGCCTTGTAGTTATCTGTTTGCCCAGAAAAATGAATCTTCTAAAATTGATCAATTTGTAGATGTTGCAGCAACTATTGGTAATTCGCAACAAAGTTTTGCTGCATCGTATGTTTATAATTGGCGGCTTGGCAAAAAGAAAAAGTGGGAATTAGGTACTGGATTCAGGATTACTTCCACCTCTGGGCATAACCTAAATTATATTACTGCTGGCCCTGCAAGTATTACTCGGGGTACAGATATTCCTTTTCTGGTGGTTGTTTCATCGCAAAAAACAGAAAACTGGGATACATTAACTGTCCAAAATCCTTTTACAACCTCGCTAAACGCAAGCTTCAATCTAGGGTACAATTTTACAAAAAAGTTGTTTGGGGGATGCAATATTGATGTTGTTGGATTTACTGTTGGTCAGCATACTTCTGCAACACTTACCGATAAGGGTAATTCTATAATAGAACCCATTGCGAAGCCTACTGCATTTAACTTACTGCTTACAGGTGATAATGATTTGGGAAGCCTCAACTCAGAGTTTTTTCTTAAGTATCGCCTAAAGAATCATTTCAGTTTGAGAGCTGTTTATCAATTTCTATTTACTGAATACAGAACAACAACTATTCATCAAACCACGTCTGATGGCACAAAAATAGACCGATTCAGAAATAAGGCAAATAATTTTGGCATTGGTGTTTCGTACAATTTATAATTGTCAACTGCGTATCAGCTGCACTTATGTAACTTTCGCTATCCAAAAAGGTATCATATCAAAAGACTTGAGCTAGATATACTAGTGTCCTGATTAAAGTACATTGGAAACACATCAAGGGTTGAAAGAATACATAAACAAGTTTGTTACACTTACTGAAGAAGAGCGTGAATTTTTTGCAAGTAAGTTTGAGGTAAAAAAATAAAGAAAAGACAAATTATTGTTCAGTCCGTGCCGCATATGCCTTGCTTCTTTTTTGGGAATGACCACAGCGTTTCTTTCTGAAATAAGGAATAAAAAAACACCAAAAAAAGGTTAATATAGTTCAACCAGATTTCTTAATCTACTTCATTTTTCATGCTATCAAGTTCAGTCACCTTCGCACTGTCGATAACGACAAACTAATAATTTAGATAAATAAAAGATGAGCAGATTATCAGGAAAAGTAGCCATGATTACCGGTTATAGCCATTTTGGGTTATAGTTTAGCCGCATCAATAAGGTTGATGCGGCTTTTTTATGTGTAACATCTCTTTAGGGAATACCGCTTTAACCTCTAGCGTAAATCTTCCTTAGGATGATTGTGTCAGTTAGTAAAACCAGTTTATAACTAGAATACTTTCATTTATTTTTTTAATAGACGACTTCTGAATCTTCAAAATGTCCTTCAAACCCTATCGCTGCATCAGTTTCGCTAACGAATGTAAAGTTTATTTTTAAAAAAATCATCAATTTATTCTAAATAGATACGTAGGTACATACTCAATAAAGAGACTATGTACTTTATTTAAGTGTAAGCTCTCTTTATTCATCTTTATTCTCCGCTTTTTTCGCAGTATCTTATCCAAAGGGCTTTCTATTTTTCAATTGATTTCTTACTATTCTACAATTCCATCCTCTTTCAAACACCCTTTATCGTCTTAACATATTGTGATCCTCAATTTCGGGATGCATAAAGTCGAGCGTATATATGCATCTTTTTCTGCGGGATGTACAAAAACGTCTGTTTTCATGCACCCCGCATTGCGGGATTGATAAAAAAAGGTGTTTTACTGCGTCTTTAGTTGCGGGATGCATAAAAACGTCTGTTTTACTGCATCTTTAGTTGCGGGATTGAATAAATCGTCTGTTTTACTGCGTTCCGCATTGCGGGATTGAATAAATCGTCTGTTTTGATGCATCCCGCAATAAAAGATTGATAAAATCGATTGTTTTAGTGCATCTCGCATTGCGGGATTGACTAAATCATTTGTTTTTATGCATCTCGCAATAAAAGATTGATAAAAACGCTTTTTTCTAGGTGTTCCGCAATTGCGGGATGCATATAATCGTCTTACTTTACGCATCTCACATTGAAAGATTAATAAAGTAAAAATTATTCAATCTTATATTTTTCTTCCCCCCTCCCAAAAAAAAACAATAAATCGTTTTTCTGGTGTTTCAACTGAGTGTATCTTTTTACATAAACCTACACACAAGAGGTTGATGTTGAATAACTCAATTTACGCAGATTTACCAACATTTAAGTAGTTTACCACACAGGCATATAAGGCACATAGTATTTGCTATTAGTTTACATTAGAAAACATAGAATTGGATAGTTTTGAACACTACTCGAGTCTATGTGACCTAAGAGTGAAACGTTTCTTAGCTTTTATGACCTTTTGTATGTGCCTATATGTTGAGAAAATGGTCGACCTTGTAACTGTTAGTAAATATGCGTAACCTGAGTTAACCAATAAAAAAAACCAACCCGAAGATTGGCTTTTTTTATTATCTATTTAATACTTTATGGCATTATTATCAATGACTTTGGAGTGATAGAAACCAATTCCAAATCGAAGATTAAATCTTTTCCTGCCAATGGATGGTTTGCGTCTAACACTACATAATCCTCAGCAACATCAATAATCACTACCGGAAATTGCTCTCCTTGTGTATTACTCATATTCAGCTGCATACCAATTTCTGGTACTAGGTCTGCCGGAAAACGATCGACAGGGAAATCCATTATCATATCGTCGTTTTTATCGCCATAAGCTTGTTGGGCAGGAATCTGTACCGTTCTTTTATCGCCAAAAGCCATCCCAACCACTCCGTTGTCAAAACCTTCAATAACCATTCCGCCACCCACTTCAAACTCCAGAGGGTCACGACCTGATGAGGTATCGAATATTGAACCATCTGCCAATGTGCCGTGGTAGTGTACCTGTATGGTATCCCCTTTTCTTACTTGCTGCATTTGTTGTTTTTTTGTATAAATTAATTTTCTTTAAGCAACGAAAATACGGGTATGAATTACATGGTATAATATTTTTTAGTTAATTCTGTTGGTTTAACACAATAGACACTAATAAAAAGAAGCACAAACAACGATTTGAAATCCTACAAAAGCTCCGAGTCCTTTCAGGAGTTTGTTACTGGGAAATTATTTATACACCCCACAATTTGTGCAAAGCAAATTTTTTAGAGTATCATTGTACCAATGAAAATTACTGCAATTGTTTATATCCTTCTTGTGATCTCAACGCAAGGATATGCGCAAGGTCGTCCCGTTGGTAGTGTATTGCCCATATTTCCTGGTGCTAATCAGACGGCTGCCTATTTTCCGTTGCTTGAAGGCAAAAGAGTAGGGGTGTTTGCCAATCAGACTTCTACCATTGGCAGAGTGCATTTGGTAGATAGGCTTATTAAGGCTGGCATTAAAGTTACCAAAGTGTTTGCGCCCGAACATGGTTTTAGAGGTACTGCTGATGCTGGTGAAACAATTACTAACTACACAGATGCGGGTACAGGCATTACGGTGGTGTCTTTATTTGGCAATAAACATAAACCAACTGCCCTCGATTTGCGAGATGTAGATGTTATGTTGTTTGATATTCAGGATGTGGGAGTTCGTTTTTATACCTTTATTTCTTCGTTGCAGGGGTTTATGGAGAGTGCTATTCAGTATAATAAACCATTAATAATACTCGACAGACCAAACCCCAACGGCTTTTATGTTGATGGACCAGTATTAGACAGGGACTATGCAAGCTTTGTGGGTATGCAACCCGTTCCGGTGGTGTACGGCATGACGATTGGCGAATATGCAAAGATGTTACTGGGAGAGAAGTGGTTGGAATGGAAATATATAAAAAAGGAAGATACCCAAGCTACCCTAACACAGTTGCTGGGCTTTGAGGAAAAGCATACTAACTTTAAACTAACCGTTATCCCATGCCTACACTATACCCACAATAGTAAGTATATATTACCCATAAAACCTTCGCCCAACCTGCCCGATATGGCATCTATTTATTGGTATCCGTCCACCTGCTTTTTTGAGGGAACTGATATAAGCGAGGGTAGAGGTACTGAGCATCCGTTCTGCATATTTGGTCATCCTTCCTTCCCCGATACACTTTTTGCTTTTACTCCAACAGCAAGGGAAGGAGCAAAAGAACCCAAGTATAAGAACACTATTTGCCATGGTTGGGATGTTTTTGGGACTGATAAAGAGGTGTTACATAAAATAAACAGAGAGTTGCAGTTGGACTATTTGCCAAAGGCATACCAATTGTTTGCAGACAAGGATAGCTTTTTCATAAAAACTGCAACGGGTAGGGATGCGGATTGTTTCTTTAATAAACTAGCTGGAAATATTGATTTCATGCAACAAATAAAAGCAGGGAAATCCATAGCTGAAATAAGAAAAAGCTGGCAACCTAAGCTAACCGCCTTCAAAGCGATAAGGAAGAAATATTTGCTGTACAGAGACTTTGAGTAAGTAAATAATCACATAAAAATAGGCTGCCAATATTTAAATTAGCAGCCTATTCTTTTTTTGTAAATTTATCCTTTATTGAACCTAAAATCTCTTCTTGAAATTTCTGTTTGGAGTATTGCTTCTATTGTTTTGTGATGATGTTCTGTTGTCGCCACCCCTTTCGCCACCTCTTGAAGAAGAAGGTTTTCCACCTCTGCCTTCTGTTCTTGCCCCGCCATTATTACGGCCGTTACTATTGTTTTTTGAAGTATCCCTAGTGTTTCCAAAGTTTGGTTTAGTACGAACATTGCCATTAATAGGTTTGTTGAAATCGTCTCTCTCAAAGGCAGCATGCCTGTTATGCCTAATGTTTGGCGTACTACTAAACTCTAGCTCTCCTTTCGTAATAATATTCAACTCGTTACGGATAGTATCATCATGAACCAATTCATTATGCCAGTTGCTATACGTAAGCTTCATGTAATAAGCAATAGAATTAGCAAATCCAGCTTTCTTTTCCTCGTCTTGTTCGTTTAAAGCCCTATCTATGATAAGTTCTAAGTTCTTGCCAAGGTGTGCAAACTTAGGGTAGCGACGAGGGTATTTCATGGGTTCCCCCCTTTTCTTGTACGTTTCTCGTTGAGGAATTGAATAAGGACTATCCACATCCAATGTAAAATCGCTTATTGCAAATAGATGATCCCAAAGCATGTGCTTATAATCTTCTATAATCTGAAGGTGAGGATTTAAAGAACCCATTAGTTCTATAACAGCTTTTGCCTGTTGGTTTCGCTTCTCCCTGTCTTCAATGGTAAGCAAATAATCAACCGCAGCTTGAATATGTCTGCCATATTCGCGCAAACCTAAATATTTTCTGTTGGTATTATATTGTAGTAAACTCATAATAGAAGTATTTACAAATGTAAGGTTTGAAATGTTTGTGTGATAAATATTTATCACCAACAAACTACAATCAACCAAATATGCTGGCTAAAACTACTCGTTTAGCAAAACAGGCCTTAAGATTTGTGGTCGTAGGCCTGTTTATGATTATTTAGTGTTTTGTGCGCTTAAAAGTGGTGGTGGTGCAATTTAGAGCCAAATGCTTCTACGTCTATCCCTTCTTCTGTTGCAGTTACTTTGCTTTCTAGTCCAGTAAATATCTTATTTATCAAGATGCCATTGTAATGTTCATCGATAAATTTCTTATCCTTTGCCATCCTTTCGACATAATCGTCAATAAACTTGTTGTCATCGCCAAGCATTTGCATCTGTCCGCCCATATATTGCAACAATTGATTCTTTGCTGCTAGTTTTAAATCTTCTGGATAAACACCAATATTCTCAGCTTTTTGGAAGTGTTGTGTGATGAAAGACCATTTTATCTGATTAGCAAAATTTGGATAAACCTCCAAGGCTTCTTCCTTAGTTCTTGGTTTATCTTTTGATTCGCCTTCCTCTAGCAAACGTAATAAGTAGCCTTTTGGCAAAGGCACTTCCAAATTATTTAAAAGATAGTGATACATCTGATCATGTGTTTGCTTGCGAGACTGTTCTTTAAAGTAAACCTCTATCTCAGCTCTAACAATATCTCTGAACTCAGCTTCATTTTTAATGTCCTTGTTAGGATAAGCTTTCTTGAAAAATTCCTCATCAACGGCAGCTTTCTCTTGATGCCCTATCTTAGTTATTTCTATTTTAAATGTCTTTTCTGCGTTGCTAGCGTCTTCCTTATCCAATCCTAAATCTTCTAAAACATATCCTCTTTCTTGCTCAGAAAAAGCAACAGCCAAAGAAGCAATCACGGAAGCATCTTTCTTCAATCCTAAAAGTGTTTTCTTAAACTCAGGATCAAAATGCTTAAGGTTTACACTTGTAGAACGTTCCAACCCGCCATCAATTCTTTCTCCGTTTGCATCTGTTTCTGTCAATAAAATGTTTAGTAAATCATCATCAGAAGAAACAGTTTCTGGTTCTGACATCGTACCAAGTTGCAATTGTATCTTTTCGGCTTGGTCATCAATCATTTTATCAGAAATCTCAATAACGTAGCGCGTAACTTTAATTTCCTTAGGGTCAATATTTATTTCAGGCTTTAATCCTATTTCAAATACAAACTCATATTCTTCTAGGTTATTAACATCTATATTGTTAAAAGTGCTAGAAAGAGCCATTGGCTGAGTGATAATATCCAATCTCTCTTTGGTAATAAATCCACTTATTTCCTTGTCAACAATCTTAAATATTTCCTCTGAAATGATCTTTTCGCCGTACATTTTATTTACAACGCTCAAAGGCACTTTTCCCTTGCGGAAGCCATGAATGTTGGCAGTTTCTGCCACTTTGATTAACGCTTTGTTGTAAACGCGTGTGTAATCAGCAGGCGTAATGGTAAGTGTAAGTTTCTCGTGCAATAATCCAATGTTCTCTCTGGTAACTGTAGCCATAATTTTAATTAACTCGGTAGAGTAGTTTGTTTTAGATAAAAAAAAGCCCCTCAGGTTAGCTGGGGGCTTTTGATGTAGTGCGGATGATAGGGGTCGAACCTACATG
>JANYEX010000229.1 GCA_025359725.1 Chitinophagaceae bacterium
GAAACCGGAATGAGTAGACCAAGTTTGTACAAGGCATTGTCTGAAGGAGCAAAACCACAATTTTCAACAATAATGAAAGTCCTGAAAGCAGTGGGAGGACAAATACAAATAAATCCATTAACCACTTAAAAAAACGAACGCCCCGCTAGTGCGCGCGTTTCGCGCGTTCCTTTTGGCACTTCCATAGGCTTGTGCCGATTAGTAGAACCAGTTTTCTAACTGGCAAAAGCCCTATGAGGGCTTTAAAATCCAGCTAATAATTGTTATTGTACATCTTTGTAACTAAACGTTGGTATTATGTACAGAGAAATCATTTTCCCGAGTGAGCAACAGCCTGTTTATAAGTTTCCAAAAGAAACGTATGGCAAGAAAGTAGAAATTATTGTGGATGATACTTTTGTTGGGGACGATAAGCCAATTAAAGAGCTATTAAAAGACTTTACTTTTAGTTCGGGTGGGTATAAATTTAATCGGGAAGAAGCCAACGACTATGAATAACAAGATTGCTGTTGATACTAATATCTTAATTTACGCCCTTGATACCACTTTTCCTGTAAAAAAACAGTTATCTGAGAACCTTATTGACAATTTACCTACTATCAGTACACAGAACATTAGCGAATTTGCAAATGTGTGCCTACGGAAATTTAAGTTTGATAAAACTACCCCAGCTAGTGCACACCTGTGGCGTGTTGAGGTGTAAAATGTGTTAGTAGATTTCCCAACTGGCGCATGAATGTCGGGGTCTAGTTCATGACTCATGGACTGCGCGTCACTATAATTTGAATAGTAACAAGTTATTTAATATTTGAGAATAAGTAACGGAAGGCATAAGAAAGGATTCATGCGCCATCGGTAACAATGGAAGGCTTCGCTTGGAGCGAAACCTTCCTAACAATCCCCACTGGTAACAATGGAAGGCTTCGCTTGGAGCGAAACCTTCCTAACAATCCCCACTCTCGCATGAATGTTGGGGTCAAGTTCATGACTCCTGTCATGGACTGCACGTTACTGTAATTTGAATAGTAACAAGTTATTTAATATTTGAGAATAAGTAACAGAAGGCACACGAAAGGATTCATGCGCCAGTAGGGGTGGGGTGGTATATTAGTTGCACAATGTGGTAAATGAGTTATTTATTTTCACTCATAACCCATATTTCATAACTCATCACTATATAGGATCTACATCCACCACTATCCCCACACTTCTATATTTTTTTTCACTTTGTATTATTACTATTTGTTGTTGAATCTCTCGCTTACATTGATTGATAGTTGCCGCATCCTTGGGCAACTTTATCAATATTTCCCAAAGATACTGGTTACGCACCCTATCTACAGGCGGTTGTGCTGGCCCATTAATATTGGGTTTGAAGTTTACTTGTAATCCTTGCACAAATAGGTTTGCCGCCTCCTCTGCCACGTAGCTGTCTTTGTGCTTGAAAGTAAGTTGTATGATTCTAAAAAAGGGTGGATATTGATAAAAACTCCTTCCTTCCTTTTCAAAGTTATATAGTTGTAGGTAATCATGGTTTTGCACAAACCCCAATACGGGATGTTTTACATTGCTCACCTGTATCAATACCGTTCCCTTACCATCTTTTCGCCCTGCTCGTCCGCTTACTTGTTCCATTAGTTGAAAAGCCCTTTCATTCACCCTAAAGTCAGCAAAGTTTAGTATGCCATCTCCATCTATGATGCCCACTAAGTTTACATGTTCAAAATCCAATCCCTTTACTACCATCTGTGTTCCCACCAATATATCAATGCGTTGCTGTTCAAACAGTTTTATCAGGTTGTCGTGGTCATTTTTTCCCTTTACCGTATCATAATCCATCCTTGCTACTCGTGCGTTGGTAAACTTCTCAGCTACCATCTCCTCTAGTTTTTCTGTGCCAAAGTTCTTTTGTATGAAGTTATGACTACCACACGCCGCACAGGTATGCAAAACAGGATAAGTAGTGCCGCAATAGTGGCAACTCAGTTTATTCTTTGCCTTATGATAGGTAAGGCTCACGTTGCAATGTTGGCATTGGGGTATCCAACCGCAGTTATTGCATATCATGTAAGGACTATATCCTCGCCTGTTTTGAAAGAGTATTACCTGTTTCTTTTGCGATAGCGACAACTCTATCGCTGCCAACATCTGTGGCGATAAGGCAATCTTTGCCTTGTCTTTGGTGGCTAATTGTTTCAGGTCTATTAGTTCAATAATTGGTAAATCCACATTGCGAAAGCGTTCGCTCAGGGTAACCAAGCCATACTTGTTTTGCAGACAATTATAATAGGTTTCTACTGATGGCGTGGCACTTCCCAACAGTACTTTTGCCCCAAATAAAGAGGCATAATAGATGGCAGAATCCCTTGCATGGTAGCGTGGTGCGGGGTCTTGTTGTTTATAGCTAGCATCGTGTTCTTCATCCACCACAATCAATCCTAAATCTTTAAAAGGAAGAAATAACGAACTCCTTGCTCCCAATACTACCTTAGTTTGTCCGCTCTTTACTTTGTTCCAAATCTCTACACGCTCGTTGGGGTTAAACTTTGAATGGTAGATGGCTATGTTTCCACCAAAATGTAGTTGTAGCCGGCGAATCATCTGCGCTGTCAATGCAATTTCGGGCAGCATATACAACACCTGTTTCCCTTGTTGCATTACCTGTTCTATCAATTTCATGTACACTTGCGTTTTTCCGCTTGCGGTAACGCCATGTAGCAGACAAACATTCTTTTCTTCTAGCGATTTATTGATGGAATTGAAAGCAGTTTGCTGTGCTTCCGACAATACAAAGTCTAAATCCATTGCTTGGGGAAGTGTCTTTATCCTATCGGTAGCTCTTTTTTCAGCCAGTAATATCTTTTTTTCTAATAATCCCTTTAGTTGTGCCGCCGATGCCCCCGACTTCTTTAGCAGCGTGGCTTGCGTTACCTCGCCTTCTGTTTTAGATAAATGTAAGTAGGAGAGGAGCAGCTCCATCTGCTTTGGGGCAGACTGTTTGGGTTGGTTAAACAGTTCGGATAATAAGGCTTCGTCATGGTATATCGGGTTCAGCAGTATGTAGGTTTCGGTCTTGCTTTTAAACTTCTCTTTCAATTCTTCCCATACAAAACAAACCTGTTTATCAATTAGTTTCTTAATAATAGGATACACATTTTGCGTTTCTGCTATCTGATACACTTCACTCATCCTAAGCTCTTTCTTTATTTCCAATGCCTGTGCCACCACAAATTCTTTGTCGGTAAATGCCGAGCCATCGTTTAGGTCGTAGTTGGTTTCTTCGTTCCAGATAAGAATGCTTTCGCTAGATAGTTTTAGGTTGGCAGGGATGGCAGCTTGCATTACTTCGCCCTCGCAGCACATGTAATAAATACTAATCCAGTTCCAAAGCTTTAGTTGATAGTCGTACAAAATGGGTTCTTCATCCAGTATGTTCAGTAACTCTTTTGGCTCAAAAGCAGGTGGTTTAGTGGTGGTAATATGCTTGATGATACCCGCATATTTCTTATTTCTCAAATCTACCTCTACTCTTAAACCTACTCTAGCAGCCGATTGCAGGTGGGTAGGGATCGCCCAAGTGTAGGTAATGGGCAGCCAAAGCGGAATGATTACCTCGGCATACAACCCCGCAACAGCAGGGATATGAGAAAAGAGACTACTATTTTTATTTACACCCATAATTCAACATGCAAGGTAAGGCATTAGTAATAAGATATGAGTTGGGAAATATAAGATTTGAACTATGTGTATGGCAGAGTTACTTAGTGCCTGTTAATAATATTTATTACTTTTATTTTAATCCTTCAATCACTATCTATCCTGCCCAGCCCTCTCTGTCCAGACTTCTGTAATGAATTGCTTCTGCCAAATGCTCTGGTTTTATGTCCGCTGATGCAGATAAATCGGCGATAGTCCTCGACACTTTCAATATTCTGTCATAAGCCCTCGCAGAAAGGTTTAGTCTTTCCATTGCTCGCTTTAGTAAAGCCGCACCAATATTATCTATGATACAGATTTCCCTAAGTTGCTTACTACTCATTTGTGCATTTGCATATACCCCCGCCTCGTTTGCATAGCGTTTTGTTTGTATTTCTCGCGCAGCTATCACCCTATTTCTTATTGTTTCGGAAGACTCACCTTTTGTTGTTTTACTAAGTTCAGTAAAAGCAACAGGCGTTACTTCTACGTGTAAGTCTATACGATCTAACAAAGGGCCAGATATTTTATTCAGGTACTTCTGAACAGCACCTGGCGGACAAGTACAAGCTTTATCTGGATGATTATAAAAGCCACAAGGGCATGGATTCATACTGGCAATAAGCATAAAGTTGGCAGGAAAATCCAATGCCATCTTTGCCCGAGAGATGGTTACCTTTCGTTCTTCCATCGGTTGGCGCATTACTTCTAACACTGTTCTTTTAAACTCAGGCAGTTCATCTAGAAATAAAACGCCGTTGTGCGCCAAGGATATTTCCCCAGGTTGGGGCGTGCCGCCGCCGCCAACTAAGGCAGCATCCGAAACTGTATGGTGAGGACTACGGAAAGGTCTTTTACTGATTAAAGAAGCATTTTCGGGCAGTTTACCCGCAACACTATAAATCTTTGTCGTCTCCAAAGCTTCTTGCAAACTAAGTGGAGGAAGGATAGTAGGCAACCGTTTTGCCAACATAGTTTTTCCTGCTCCTGGTGGACCAATTAATATCGCATTATGTCCACCAGCAGCAGCTATCTCCAATGCTCGTTTGATGTTTTCTTGCCCTTTTACATCCGTAAAATCTATATCAAACTCGTATTGACTATGAAAAAACTCTTCTCGGGTATTTACATCAACAGGGGTAAGTGTTGTTTTATTATTTAGGAAATCGACGACTTCTTTTAAATGAGAAACCCCATAAACCAATACATTATTTACCATGCCCGCCTCACGTGCATTTGCTGTAGGAACAATCAATCCTTTAAAACCATCTTTCCTTGCCTGAATGGCAATGGGTAAAGCCCCCTTTATAGGTTGAATCTCGCCATCAAGGCTCAACTCGCCCATCATTATATAATCTTTTAAAACTTCGGGATTGTCTATTTGATTGGCTGCGCCTAATACTCCAATGGCTATGGGAAGGTCGAAAGCTGCACCCGTCTTTTTTATATCTGCTGGTGCCATATTAATGACCAGCTTTGTGCGGGGCATCTCATATTTATTGGTCTTGATAGCACTTTCTATTCGTTGGATACTTTCTTTTACAGCATTATCTGGCAGACCAACAATAAAATAACCTAGGTTGCCGCTACTAACGTTTGCTTCAATGGTTATTGCTATCGCTTCCACTCCGTAAACCGCACTGCCAAAAGTCTTGACCAACATAATAGAGAATTTAGATAGTATCAGTCAGTAATAACTATTGCTAGAAAAATCTAAAAGTACGTGTTGAATAGGTTGCAGAAAGAATTTATTGCAAGTTGTGATTTTGAAGGAAGCTATTCTTCTTCAAAAAGATGTGCTTTTGTTTTAATTAAGGATAGGCTAAAAGTAATATGTACAAATAGTATTAATCCAAAAGCAAGAAGAAAATATAATACTGAATTGATGATTTGGGGCATCATAGTCATAGCTTCTGGCGGCAACGATTTAGTCATTGTATTCATCTGCTTTGTAAAGTCATTTATCAGACTAGGCTTAGATTTCAGTGTTACGAAATCTATTATACAAGAAGACGAAATAAATAAAGCTACATAAGCATTTACCTTAATCCAATCTTTTAAGGAAGAATTAGACTGTTTCTTGTTAATCAGACTATTATAAACGAATAGGAAACTTGCAAAAATGTAGATGCAAGTGCAGATAGTTATGGCTGAAGACAGAAGTAAATATGGATTACCGAGTCCTGAAATTATCCCAAATAGACCCACCAAACCTAGAAGTACCCCAATTGGGAGTAAGATAAACGAAAGAATCTTGTAAATAGTTAGTCCAAACATGCTGTAAAAGTGCAGAAAATATTGGTATTGGAACAAAATAATAGTTACAAGTTGCCAATTAATGTTTTCAGGTCACTGGTATTATGCAACCAGTAACCTGAAACAGGCTTATGAATATGAGAAGAAACTTAGCCCTATCAGGTTACTAAAGTCTCCCAAAGAAGTCTTTAGTTCTTCAAAAAATTCTTTAAGATTATCCCTGTTTAGGGTATCCAAGTCCATGTATTCTACTTTACTCAATAGTCTTCCAAAACGCTTAATAATGGCTTCCTTATGTTCAGTATTATTTTCTTGCAATACATCTACCAAATACTTAGATATGCGACTAAGCGAATAAAGTACACTACGAGTAAAATCTTTATTGAAAATTACCTGATGTAAGGCATTTTCATTATGGCTAGCACTACGATATGTTTTTAAGTGTAACTCATAACCAGACAATGCCAAAAGCATAGGACGCCATTGTAAAATGTCTTTTTCCTCATCTAGTTTAAAGTCAATAAAACTAAAAAACTTCTCAGCTACCTCTATTGTTATGAAGCATCTTTCTATGTAACGACCAAGATTCATGAAGCTCCATCCCAAACCACGAGGCATTGTAGTATCGGTAACACCGTTATACAAAATACTTTCCTTGCAGAACATGTTTACTGTCTCAAGTGCGTCATAACCTTTCAGTTTATCTACTAAAAGCGGCGCATTGATAGAGTGGTACATGCCATTAACTTGTTCCCAAACCTCTTTAGTAATATTATCTTGTATCCCACGTGCATTTTCGCGCGCCTGACTCAAAACATTCTTTAATGAATTAAGATTAGTACCGTCCAATAATAGTTTTTGTAAGGCCGCCTCTGTATTAAACTTTATTGCATCTATTTCTTCCTCTTCTACTTCAGCAAAAACTTCTAGGATATGTTGCCAGCTCAGGTTATTACTAACCCCTTTGTCAAACATTAATATGTAATTAGTCATTGTGCAGCGCAACATACCGTCCGCACGTTCCATGTATCTGTTTGTCCAAAATAAAGAATCTGCTATTCTACTTAACATCGTGTTGTTCCTTCAAAGTTAATTTTTGTTTTATCTGTCAACCGTTTACCGATATCCCGTTTACCGTTAAAACCCTACAATTTAATCACGGTTAACGGTAATACCGTCAACGGTTAACTGTATCTATTCTATCACCCAAGTATCCTTACTTCCACCACCCTGCGAAGAGTTTACTATCAAGCTACCTTCTCTCAAAGCAACCCTTGTTAAACCACCAGGAACAATCTCTATCCCGTCTGGGCCACAAAGTGCATAAGGACGCAAATCTACGTGGCGAGGAACAAACTTACCATCTATGAAGCATGGTACAGTGGATAGTTTAATTATTGGTTGAGCAATAAAATTTCTAGGCTCTTTTTCAACCGCCGCAATAAAATCTACAATTTGCTTATCTGTAGCACTATTTCCCATCAACATACCGTAGCCACCAGATTGGTTGGTACGCTTTATAACCATACTATGAATGTTCTTAAATACATGCTCCCTTTGTTCTGGGTCGCTCAATTCGTAGGTAGGAACATTAGGAAGAATCGGGTCTTCGTTTAGGTAATATTTAATCATGGCAGGGACGTAATTATATACAGCCTTATCATCCGCCACACCGTTACCCAATGCATTTACAATGGCTACATTGCCCTTTGCATAAGCACCTATCAACCCAGGCACACCTAGCAAACTATCTTTTCTAAATACTTCTGGGTCTAGGAATTCATCATCCACACGTCTGTAAATAACGTGTACTTGTTTCAATCCATTAGTTGTTTTGGCGTATACCTTAAAGTTATCTACCACCAAATCCCTTCCTTCTACCAATTCTATACCCATACTTCTAGCCAAGAAGGTATGTTCGTAATAAGCAGAATTATATACACCTGGCGTTAACAATACCACATTGGGGTTACTTAATTGTGTAGGTGCCAATTGCAATAATATCTCGTGTAGCTTTAGCGGATAGCTGCTCACCATTTTTGCCTTGCTACTATACAACAAATCGGGGAACAAACGTTTAGTAACTTCCCTGTTTTCTAGCATATAGCTTACACCGCTTGGGGTGCGTAGGTTATCTTCAAGAATATAAAAAGTACCATCATCGCCCCTAATCAAATCTATACCACTGATATGAACATATATATCGTGCATTACTTTTATACCCACTACTTCTCTGGTAAAGTGTTCGCAACTGTTTATCAACTCTGCTGGAACAATACCTCTTTTAATGATAGATTGTTCGTTGTAAACATCTTTAAGGAACATATTCAACGCCTTCAGGCGTTGCTTAATACCTTTTTCTACATGGTTCCATTCGGCAGAAGTGATGATACGCGGAATAATATCGAAAGGGAAAATGCGCTCAATACCAGCATTGTCACTGTACACGGTAAACGTGATACCTTGGTTCATGAATAACTCACTAGCCAACTTATCTTTTTGGTGTAACGCCTCTACAGGAAGGTGTTCTAAAGCTTCAAAAAGTTTGGTGTATTGTTCGCGAATGGTATCGCCACTGCTCATCTCGTCCCAAATGCCCGGTTGTGTTTTATACTGTTGCAGAAGTGTAGCACTGTTCATAATTCTGAAAACTATTTAATTCTCTAATAAGGTTAGTATCCTGATGCCACAAAGCAATTTGCATTTGCAGAAATGAAAGTAATGATAAAAACCATCACACATATATGATTTAAAAAAAACTTATACATTAAATTTATTGCAATATAGTGGTTTTGTTACAAATCATTTATTAAAACTGCGAATTAATCATATTTTTTTCTTTAAATTGGCTTAATGGTTTGATAATTTCTATTTTTTAAAGATAAATTATTACGAAAAGTGTTTTAGCAACAAATAAGAAGATGATTATTGTATTAGTTTATTTAATCGTATTACAGTTATGAACAGATATGACTGGTAGATAGTAGTCGTCATTTGGAAGACTGGTGCGAGTAGAGAAGCCTAATAGTGGTACGTCAGCCGATAACAAAAGCCAAAAGATACCACTACTGCCGAGTTTGTTGCGTCACCAGCCATATTTGCAATACTGATGTTGTACGTTCGTGCTATTATTTGTCATGCAAGTAAGTCTGTAATGGTTACAATGGTCGTTTCGCTAAATCTTGACAGGTCTAATAAATCTTTGTCACCTGTCAACAAGAAGTCTACGTTTCCGTCAATTGATAATGAAAGCAAAAAATTGTCTTTTGGGTCTCTACAAACTTCAATTTTAGTTTGAACTTTTATAAAGTCAGCATATTCGTTTATTGTTTCGAGTATTTCTTCAATGTCGTCAGAAGAAAAGAAGCGTCTGAACTTTGGTCGCCTTGCAACTTCTAGAAATTCATCAAGCAACTCTTGGCTAAATACTAAAACCGCATGTCTTGAAAAATGATTTCGTCAAGTTTGGTAAAGTACTTAGTAATAAATTTAGAATAACCTAAAGAACAAATGTTGAGGCTATATTAGTAGACCTAATAATGCCAAACTAATGTTGTGTGCCGTAAAGGTGTATTAAATTAGTGCTATAATCTTATCTGCTTCCCTTTGTCCACTAAGATATGCACCATGTACAGTGCCTCTGTATTGCCTATTAGTATGCTCTCCACCAAAGAAAAGTTTGCTATTTATTGAATTTGAAAGTGTATCAAAATCGGCTGTTGTGGTTCCTGTAGTTGCAAAAGAATAGGAACCGAATGTATGTGGATTAACTCCCCACTTCGTCCGCAACATTGTTGTTGGGTTAGGAATGCTGTTACCGTAAATTGACTTTAATTGTAACATTATTTCGGTGGTAATTTGAGCGTCTGTCATTGTTTCTGTAATTGCACCATAGCTTCCAAAAGCAAAGGTCATCAAGGCATTTTGCGAAACAAATTTGTTCATATTCATAAAGTAATTAAACTTCCCTTTTGTGTCAGCTTGGCGAAGTGTTCGGATGCTGTTCGCAGATGTTAGCGAAGCGCATCTCGAACTGGTAAATGATAGGGATTTGTAATCCCGATATTCTATAGTAAAATTCTCACTTGCGCTTACCAGTCGAACAAAAGTGCACAACTACCTAGGGTGGTGCTGCCATCATTAACGTTAGAAGCCCCTCTGGGATATATTTTTTGCCACAAAAACACCAAGCCTCTAGGCAGCACTAAGAAAACAAAGCGAAAATGAAGTTTTAGTGCTTCGTTTTCGCTTTGTTTATTTTCTTATTTGCTTCTTTCTG
>JANYEX010000251.1 GCA_025359725.1 Chitinophagaceae bacterium
ATATAGGGGTAACCTAGACGATGATAACAAAAACACCGTAACCGTAAAAGACCTAACCACTTGGCAAGCCGTTGACCTGAACATTAATTGGGATGGTGAGGAAGAAGAACTGGAAAAAGAAGTAAAGAAGTTATTGAAGGGTAAGAAAGATATCAAACTTGATAATACAAAGGGTAGTATAAAGGAATTATTGCCATTGCTGTTAAGAAAAGGAAAACTTATACAACAGCCTAGATACGATTATAGTACAGCAAAAAAAGAAGAAGACTATGGTAAAATAATAAGTGGGTTTCCTTTAAAGGATGAGGAAAGACATTTTAAATTGAGAAGAAAGTGTGGTGATAAAAAGGGGGATTTTATTGGCTTTATGGATGATTTAAGCCTATGCAGATTGATACAAGATTCATGTGAGAGAATGTCTAATAAGCCAGATAGGATATGGTTTCGGCTAGACCTTTCTTTTATTGATTTGAATAAATCAAAATGCTTCGTGGGAACACCTGACCAAAAAGGATTTTGTACTTATGACATCAATTCTGCTAAAGTAATGTGTACATGGTTTGCCATTACCAAGGCATTGAATGGAAAATATCCTGTTTGGGCAAACCAATACGATATATGGCCACCAAAGATTTCCAAGAAACACGCTGACTATTGGTATAGCCTATGCTTTGCTTTTGTATTGGCAGAAAACCGATGTGTGGTTACCAAATTTGAGAAAGACAACCCCGTAAAAGATGCACCCGAAGTATTTGTAGATAACCCACTAAGCACCAACAATAAGGATAGCTTTTGGAACACCACCTTAAAGCCATTTATAAAGGAAGGCTTCGCTCAAAGCGAAACCTTCCTTAGTGAATCCCCTAGCATCCAATTGATAAATGCCATCACTGAACTCTACAAATATTGGAACCAAGAATATTGCAAAGGGCAAACTATAGAACATGTTGGGCTGAAACAAGAAGCGTACTTTAAATATTTTAGTTACCCAGACTTTGTTACGCCAAATAGTGGTTTGATACAAATAAGGAAATATGCAGAACTAAACTCCTGCACCGACTTATTAAACAAATTTACAGACATTCAAAAGCTAACATCCGAAGTAAAGAAGGAGTTGTATAAGCTGTTGGTAGAAGAGTTTGGATATTTTGAATAAACTAATATATTATGGAAGAAAATGTTTTAAAAATCAATGAAGCACCAATTGATGAAGAGTGTTTGTCACCTTGGCGTGACTACAGGAATGGCTTAATAACACAAAAAAATGATTTAGAAAAAGATATTGACAAAACAGTTTTTACTGTCTCGTCAGGTGCTATAGCTATTTCTTTAACTATTGTTGATAAGTTAGCACCCTCTAATAGTTATAAATGGTTTTATTTTGTTTTAGCTGTTGGGTGGCTAACGTTAGTAATATCATTGATTTTACAATCCCTTTCTTACTTTGCAACAGCAAAAAAGATTAGAGAAAGTATCTTAAAAGTAGAAAACATTATTAATTCAGAAACCACAAATGATTTAGAAATTTATCAAGACAAATATTATGACTATTGGAAAGCTCAAAATAAGTCAATTGATAAAATGAATAGTTGGTCATTAGGAACTATGATTGGAGGTGTTATTCTTGTTTTATCATTTGCAATATTATCTGTTTCATTTAAAGAGGAAAAAGCAACTTCCAATGGTAATGCAGGTATAAATAAATTAGATTCTTTAAAAATAAAAAAGTAATGTTATGAGTAACGGTGATGACTTAAAGGCAAAAATTGAATTGGATAAGATAGCTGCAAAATTAGCAGCACAGGAACAAAGCAACTCTGCAAAAAAGTCTTTAAAGGAGGGAAAAATGGACGAGGGTAAGCGAGCGCAACAAATCCTTAATCCTCCTATTAAAACAAAGCCTAAGGATAAATAAAGACATATAAGTGAAGCAGAAGTGAGATTTTAAATTTAAGTAGAAAAGTTTCAAGTTGATATTGCCAACATATACCTCACAGCTAGTCCCAGCTAGTCCACGCCACTCGCTACAATCTACTAGGGTTGGCGCAAGCGTGCCGCTTGTGCCTTTAGCTAAGGTATCATTTCATTCTGGGGGCAAGACTTCCGAAGGATGTCTTGTGCCGGTTAGTCAAACGAGTTTCTA
>JANYEX010000305.1 GCA_025359725.1 Chitinophagaceae bacterium
ATAAACTAGCAACGTTGCTAATAATTTATTGCCCATCTTTTGTGGGTGGGTGCAAAAAATAGGATTCAGGTGCAGAAAAAAATAGTTACTTTCTTCCCCAAAACAAACAACCTTACACATATAGTAGTGTGCGACTAAATATTACATCCCTCAAGGCAATAATGCGGGCTATAAGATTTTAAAATTTATGCCGCCAAAAATTTCAACGTCCAACTATTTCAAGCAAAAGCTCAATTTCCCATCCATTTTGTAGGTTAATTTTTTAGTTGTAAAATTTATTTTGAAAATATTTTATTTATTTTATACCACTATATTGATACAATACTTTAATGTACCACTGGCTAAAATCAATTAGTTAGCATATTATATCGGCGTATTAATTAATTTTATTTTATTGAAAAACAATATTTTTTGAAAATAATCTAACATTTTATTTTATTTAATGAAATCCCTTTCACTATCTCTCCATTTTATTGTTCATAATTAAATCAATCACAATGGCAGTTTTCATCTTAAAAGATTACAGGGGGCTTTCCAAAAAGAAATTTGCTACCCTTCTTACCAGTATAACCAATGGTTTATACTTTTATGTGCTGGTGTTTATACTACCTCCAGTACTGAAAGTAGACTTTACTGATGCTGTAGATGTGTACACCAAACCAACACGGCTTACGAGGCTGGGGGGAAGGGCTTTAAAACACCTTATGTAACGGCGCGAAACGTACTACTGGCGATGCTGGATAAACTTCATGCTTCGGTAACCTCAATGCCAGGGCTTAATGCGGAAATTGCGCTACAATCGGGGTTCAATCTTAACCCTGCCGCTGTAATTATTGCATTAATACAAGCAACACTAAGAAAGATAACCAGACTGGCAGGAAACGCTATTAAGGTAGAATATAACGTAGTAAAGGGTGCTTTTTTATGTGATGATATTGGTTGAAAATGGTGTATTACCTGTTGGTTCTACATTTGCAAACGGTATATCGTTCATACCCAGCGGAACTAATCCTAGTATGTTTACCAACAGTACCAAACCTAGAATAAAAATATTTACCAACCTTATAGAGGGTAAAAGTTATACTTTGTATTGCTTCTCGGGCAATGCCCACAGCGTAAGCGTTATGAGCGAGGGCACAACATTTACTTTCTCAAACCATTAATATTTTTGCCACAGAGGACGGAAGAATGGGAGAGGAGCGAGAATTGCAAGTAAGCAATCAAACTTACGATTCTAGTTTCTCCCGATTAAGGAAATAAGAAGCCCTTGAAGTATATTCTTCAAGGGCTTCTTTGTTTTATATTCTTTTTTTGCGCCCTTTGTGGCAATTCTTTTTTGCCCAACATTCCATAAGTCAACCCAGCCGCTTGTTTACAAGCCCTTGTTTCTACAATTTTCATAAAAATGGTGGTTATTGTCCTGTTTCCAAAATATTTCACATTATATTGCGGCACAACTAACTTTACAGACATTTACTAAAAGAAATTACTGTTTGAAAACAATACTGTCACGTCATCAGGTAGAACTTACTATTAAACGCCTAGCTCATCAGGTACTGGAAAATCATATCGAATTGGAAGACACTGTTCTGATTGGCTTGCAGCCTCGTGGGGTGTTTTTGAGCGATAAAATTGTGGATGAAATAAAAGCTATTATCAACCCCGAGGTGGTTAAGTATGGTAAACTAGACATTACTTTTTATAGGGATGATGTGCATAAACAGATACACAACGCCAACCAAACGGACATCTCTTTTAGCATAGAAAATAAAAAAGTAATACTGATAGATGATGTACTATGGACTGGCAGAACAATAAGAGCCGCTTTGGATGCTCTGATGGACTTTGGCAGACCTAAAAAAGTAGAGCTTTGTGTGTTGATAGACAGGCGTTTTAGTAGGGAATACCCTATTCAGGCGGAGTATGTAGGAAGGGCGATAGATACTTTCCCCAACCAAAAAGTAATGGTTTACCTAAATAATAAGGTTAGAGGCTACAGTGTGGAATTGTTGGAAAACTAGGTAAAGATTACTTGATGGAATAAACCACTAGGGGGACACTAATATTGAAAAAGATCAGCTTTCCTTGTGATACTTTGTTTCTTTCTTAGTGTACACTGTGGCAAATCCTTCTTAGTATTTAACCACGGTTTATATGTTTCTTTAATTTGTTTTGTACGGAAACAGTGTTTTCCTCTAACTTCGTTTTTTAATGAAACTCTCCACTAAACATCTACTCGGTATCAAGCATCTTACCAAAGAAGATATACAGCTAATACTTACTACAGCAACAGATTTTAAAGGCGTTTTGCAGAGACCAGTAAAAAAAGTTCCATCTTTACGGGATGTGACAATTGTCAATCTATTTTACGAGAACTCTACCCGCACAAGGATGAGTTTTGAATTGGCTGAGAAAAGATTGAGTGCGGATACGCTCAACTTTGCTGCCAGCAGTTCTTCTGCCGCCAAGGGCGAAACATTGTTAGATACAGTGCAGAACATCCTGAGCATGAAGGTGGATATGATTGTGATGCGCCATAGCGCAAGTGGGGCACCACACTTTTTGGCAAAGCAAATAGATGCCGCAATAATAAACGCAGGCGATGGCATAAACGAGCATCCTACACAAGCCTTGTTGGATGCTTTTTCTATGATAGAGAAATTTGGCTCTCTACAAGGATTAAAGGTGGCTATTATAGGCGACATTATGCACAGTCGCGTTGCACTTAGCAACATATATCTATTAAAGAAAATGGGAGCGGAGGTTATGGTGGCTGGTCCGCCAACGCTTATTCCTAAATATATAAAAGAAGCACTGAACGTTGAGGTAGAATATAACGTGAAGAATGCCCTGCAATGGTGCGATGTGGCAAATGTTTTACGTATTCAGCTAGAAAGACAGAACCAACCTTTATTTTCTTCGTTAAGAGAATATAATTTGGCTTATGGTATCAGCAGGAAATTGTTGGATAGTATCGGAAAGGAAATAACTATCATGCACCCAGGGCCAATTAATAGGGGAGTGGAATTGGATAGCGATGTGGCAGATGGCAGTAATTCTATCATATTGAATCAGGTAGAAAATGGGGTGGCAGTGAGGATGGCAGTGTTGTATTTGCTACGACCAGTGAGTTAGGAGATATGAACTATGAACTATGAGATATTAGATATTAGATATGGATTATGAGATATTAGATATGAGATATGAACTATGAGATATGAACTATTGTAACCTTCTTATATAACCATTCATAACATATTTCACGAAACTAATAACTAAAAAGGTTTTCATTCTAAAACGGCGATTCTATGCGTATATGTTTATTTCCTGGCACATTCGACCCCGTTACACTGGGGCATATTGATATAATAGACAGGGCATTGCCGTTGTTTGATAAAATTTATGTGGGCATAGGTATCAATTCCTCAAAGAGTCCGATGTTTTCTTCCGAGCAAAGAATGGAGTGGTTTAATGAGATTTATCATAATGACCCAAGGGTAGAAAGTGCTATTTACGAAGGACTTACCGTTCAGTTTTGTAAGAAGATAAATGCTCAATTTATATTGAGAGGTATCCGATACGTAAGCGACTTCGAATACGAAAAGACCATTGCAGATGCCAATAGAACCCTCGATAGAAACATAGAAACAGTATTTCTTACGGGAGAACCAAAATATACTTCTGTAGCTTCAACCATTGTACGCGATATAATTAAAAATGGTGGGGATGCTTCCCCTTTTCTTCCTCAGGCAGTAATAAATTCATTGAAAGGTATAGAGCCTCTTTAGTCGATAACAACCCGTTTACTAGCTTAAATATTGGTGTAGAAGACTCTTGAATTTATCTTCTGTAAATGGCTTTATCAAAACTTCATTTATACCAGCATTAAGATAAGTTGCTGTCTCTGAGGTAAGGATACTTGCTGTGAGGGCAATAATAGGGGTATTAGCTTTGGTAGCGTCTGAGTTTTGTCTGATTAATCTAGCCAAAGCATCGCCAGATAGTTTAGGAAGATTAATATCTGTAAGGATGATGTCGTAATGGTTAGTATTAAATAATTCTAAAGCATCGTCTCCCTGCATTGCGGTATCGAATTCAATTCCTATTCTTTTAAGAAGCAGTGAAAAGAGTTTTACATTCATTTCATTGTCTTCGACAAGCAATGCTTTTTTTAGGGAATAATTAATGGCATCCGTCATGCGTTAATTAGTGTAAGGGTTAGAAATGCGGTACTATTCTTCAGAAAGGTATCTTTCTAAAACTGCTTTAAAATCAGCTTCTTTAAAGGGTTTAACTAATAATTCATTTATTCCCATCCTGAAATATTGCTCTGTGTTATCTCCAATGATACTAGCTGTAAGCGCAATAATAGGAAGGTTGTTTTTGCGAACGTCTTTGCTGTTTCTTACTATAGCTGCTATTTGATCGCCCGTAAGTTTGGGAACATTTATATCAGTAAGGATTACATCATAATAATTGTTTTCGAATAATCTTACCCCTTCCTCACCATCTTTTGCAACATCAAAAGTTATCTGCATTTTCTTGAGCAGTAGCTTTAATAGGAGGATGTTCATATCATTATCCTCAATAACGAGTGCTTTTTTCCCGCTAAGGGTATGCGAGTGTTTTATTGGTTCATCTATAATTACAACAGCCTCTTTTTGCGGGGGTTCTATATCATAAGGTATTATGATACTGAATACAGATCCTACGTTCAACTCGCTCTTAACCTGTATCTTTCCACCTTGCAGTTCGGTAAGCATCTTGCAAATGGCTAGTCCTAACCCAGTTCCTCTTATGGCTCTTCTACCACCACTTTTTGTATTAGTAGCTTGGGCAAACTCTTCAAAGATGAATCCTAATTGATCAGCAGGAATACCTACACCAGAGTCTTGTACATCAATTTTAATTGTTATGCTTTTTTCGGTTCTATTAATACTTTTGGCAGAAATCTTTACCTTCCCATTCTCTGTAAATTTGATTGCATTGCTAGTGAGGTTGAAAAGAATTTGTTTCAATCGGAAGGCATCCCCGTGTACTAATAGATCATCATCTAATTGTATATCAGATTGAAGCACTATACTCTTCTTTTGCGCAGCAACAGAAAAGGCATACAATACTTCATCCACCACTTTCTGTATCCTAAACGGTTGGATGTTTAAAGCTAATTTACCTGCATCTAACTTAGAAAAATCGAGAATATCATTAACTGTAGTTAATAGATGGTCGGACGAAGTACGAATGGCGTTTAGGTAACGCTTTTTATCTGGGTCGTATTCTATATTATCTAATTGCTCGGTAAACCCAATAATGGAAGTTAGAGGACTTCTAATTTCATGGCTCATATTACTTAAAAAGCGGCTTTTAGTCATCACAAGCTTTTCGGCTGTTTCTCTTGCTTCAATAATTTCTTTTTCGTAAGCCATACTCTTACGAACATTGTAGATAAGAACTAGGATAACACAAATAATAACAAAATAAGATGCCCACGAAAGGATTGTAATAGTTTCCTTCGCTTCCTTTGCCCTTTCTATAACTTGATCTTCCTTCTCTTTTCCATACTCTTCTTCAATGCCTAGTAGTTTTTTTAGTGCATCATCTATCTGATATTGTATCACCAAATTAACTTGTGCCAATGACTTTTCGTTGTCATCTAGCTTTTGTTTTAGCGATAGTTCATTCAATTGTTTCGCATAAAATGCATCTACATCAGCCTGTGAAGGATTTTTTTGGCTTGACCTTACATATCCAGAAGAGGTGGTTGTAGTACTTGTTTTCTCGGTATTGCTACTAGCAGATTCCTCTTTATTGCCAAATATATCCCCTAGCTTTTTAAGAAACGCCTTCTTCTTATTGCCGCTAGATTGAGTGGTATCAACTTGCTGCATCAAACTATCATACCCTTTCAAAATAGAATTATTAGACATCCTATACCAGTATGGATTGATATAAAATCCCCCATTATTTGGATGAACTTTACTGATACTAATTGAATCGGAAATCCTTTTCAGCATGTCTATTGCATCAGAAACCTGTATCTTTTGTTCAATGCCTTCAATAATAGTGCTGATGCCTACCGTATCACTGCCAGACTTTAAGGTAATAAGGTCGTTTACACAAGCAACCACATGAGATAAATACTTATTACTATATAAAGTGTCTTTTGTACTGAGATATAGGCGATAGGCATTCTCGGCTTCTAATAACTCTTTGTTAGTATTCCTCAAAACCTCTACACTGCTATTATTGTTAGAAAGGCTATTTAAGTAGTTTCTAAGTTGGGCTAGGTTCTTGGCGTTGAATATATTCAACAACAAAACCGCCACAATCACCATAAGGCATACCACTAGAAGTACAATATTTGAAGCAGAAAATTTCGACTTGGGTAGGGATGTCATAATTTGATAGAAAAGTTAATTTGTGGTAAAGGGGTAGACTAATTAAATATTTTTTGTAAATGTATAAAAAATAGTCTAAAATACTACATAATCTCCCTTGTCATTTACAGCTATTACTGGTAATTTCTTGTACAATTCAAAATAGTCGTAAACTTCTTTAATGTTAATAGCAAACTTCTGATAGATTTTATCATCCTTACTCTGTTTCAAAAAGTATTCTACACTTTTAGGAACGTTATATCTTACGGGGAAAATATGTACGGGAATAAAATCGGAACCATTGTTTTTAGCGTGTGTAGCGAGTACATATAGCTCCTGAATTGGCTCATTCTGAATAGGAATACAACCAACCGTAATGCAGCTTCCATGAATATAAATGTCGCCACCCGGCTTTGCGGAGTCACTTAAAAGTTCATCAGAAGCATTTGGGTAGTTTAAGCCCAGGGACAAAACATATTCGCTTTGGGGTTTAAATTCGTTAATATAATAGAACCCTTCTGGCACCTGATAATCCCCTTCAACACGTTTTGGACCTAACGCTCCGCTCAAAGCGCAAACCTTGTATGTTTTAAACAATTTGTATTTTTCTTTAGAACTGTTACGTACCCATACCTCCATCTGGCTGTCATATTTAAAGCTTCTTATGTACAATTGCTTTGGCGGCCATTGCAAACCTTTCTCCGCAAACTGACTTTTTAAGGAATCTTCCTTTGCTTTAAATGCTGCTGATACCCTTGCGTTTGTACGTTGTTCATTCAAAAAATATTGGCAAAAGGATATTTGTACCGAAAGACATAAAGCAATAAAAGATAAAAAATACTTCATGATGGCAAAAGTATGATTATAACTAGAACGATTACCGTTTAGTAAATTTATCGGTAGATAAATAAGATGTAGCCATTACATGTAGTTGGTGGTTGCACTTTAATTGCTTAATTGCACGTGTCATCTTCCATCCCTCTAATAACCTCCCCAAAAAAACTATTTTACGTTTGAAAGATTCTTTTCATAAAATAAAAGAAATTATTGCCTGCATTTGTAATTGAATTACATTCGAATTAATAACACAACGGTGTTTCGCAATAATTTATTCACTGCAAAAAAATGTTATCAGGCATTGTATCGCAACTTTTGGCTTGTAATACTAGCCGAACTGGTTTCACATCTTCTTTCGCTCTTTTGGGTACTGTCTATCCCCCACAAGCTTCTGCACATCCCCCACTTTGATAAAACAGGTCTTATCTGCCGAAAAAAACGTGAATTATTAGGAATAATTCATCTCCTAAAATGAATAGATAAACAAAAAATTGGTTAATGACAAACAGTTCCTTGCCTACAGTTCGACAATTAAGTTAATCAAAAGAAAATTTAAAAAAATGAAAAAGTCTAAAATAAGCATACTATTAACAAGAAAGATTAAAGTGGGTGCGTTGGTAGAAGCTGCTGGCACCATGAACCTTGCTATCTGGGGTAACCTTTTAGTGTTTACTGGCACGATACTTTTACACAAGCCCAGGTTAAAACTTTGATAGACACTTATGTATCTACCAGAAACACTTATAAGTTGGTTGGTACTTTGCAAAAAGAACCTTATCGTTTGGTAAAAGTAGCATTGGTAAATTGCATGATTGAATTTGCTAGATATGTAAATAAGCTGGCAAAAGGCAATAAGATAATCTTAACGCTAAGTACTTTGCCAATAGAAGAAGTTAGGGATATTGCTGCCGAAATTACTGCTGGTGCTGTTGCCACATTGGTTACTACAATACAAGGTGCTGCTGGTATGATGACTACCGATTGTAAAGCTTTTGGCGAAGGGGTTGAATATATTGTAATTATTAGTGAGGGGGCACCCCTTGCGGCAGAGGTTGTTGTAAATAGTAATGCGCAGGTAGTAGTGCCAGCTAATTATCCTAATCGCCTATTTGTTAGCTGCACTGGCAGCCAAAAAAGGATTTTCGGGGCTTATATTGGGCATGAAGTATTATGTAACCCGCATACTTGTGTATGGCGATACCATTGGTGT
>JANYEX010000028.1 GCA_025359725.1 Chitinophagaceae bacterium
GCCAAGAACAATTGAGGGTAACTTGGGTGTAATGAGTACCCACCATTAATTACTTTACTAGCATACATGGCAGCAGAATCATAGTACTTTATTGTTGCTGTAGCTGGAGAATAAACAGATGCGTTCAAATATATTCTTGCTAACAACGCCCACTCAGCACCCTGATCAACTCTACCGTATTCAATTGTTTTAACAGGTGCTAACTGACCGTCAATTGCCTTTAGCTCACTAACTATGTAAGCAAATAAATTAGCCCTACTAATTTCTTTTGGTAACGAACCAATTGCATCCTTTTCTGTGATAAAAGTTGATTTACCAAACAAATCAAGCATTACCCAATAATTAAATGCTCTAAGAAACCTAGCCTCTGCCCTCGAGTTTTTAATATCAGTAGCAGCTGCACCAGATATTCCATTTGAAGCTAACTGAGCATCAGTTGCTTGTTGTAAGTACTGATTTATCAAAGTAACGTTGTAAATAGGTCTTGCATATAACCCATAAACAAATTTATCACCACTTGTTAAACTGAAATTATGGATGTTATCTAAAACACCACCATCATTCCAAGCTTCAACAGCCTCATCAGTAGGCAATTCTTCAAAATTAAAAAATGCCCTGATAAAACCTACCTGAGAACCTTCATCTAATCCACCTGTGATATCTGGTTCACCAGCAGGCCCTTTATCACCAGATATGGATAATGTTCCATAAATTTTTGCCAATACACTCTTGTAGCCAGCTGCTGAAGAGAAAACAGTTGCCGGCAACTGTGCATTCTGGGGAGATAGATTCAAATCTTTGGAACAAGAAGAAAATGCAACTAGTCCAATAGATAGAATCAACAGTTTATTTATTACTCTAAGTTTCATATAAAATAGTTTTTAATTAATTAGAAATCAAGATTTAGACCTACTGTATAAATTCTTGGGCGTGGGTAAATTGTATTATCAATACCATTTGAATTAGAGTTTTCAGGATCTAACCCAGAGTATTTTGTAATGACCAACACATTCTGAACGTTTGCATTTAAACGTAGTGAAGCAGTATTATGCAATATTTTGCCAAAATTATATCCAAGGTTTATATTATCCAATCTTATGTATGAAGCGTTTTCAACATAATAATTAGATAGCCATTGTGGTGTATTAAATCTGGTATAAAGGTAGTTGGTAGCCCCATTTTGAATGAAATTCAATGGATTTTCCATACCGCCATTTCCTTTCAAGAAACCATGATTTGAGTTTACATTGTTATACAAGTAATTTCCTACAGAACCGTGAGCAGTTACGCCCAAAATAAATTGCTTGTATGTAAACTGAGTTGTAAATCCTAATAAGAAATCTGGACTTGCTTTCTTAAAGTGGAACTGATCTGCGGGGTTAACTTGACCATCACGATTTAAGTCAGCATAAAGACCTTCCATTGGCTTTCCAGTTGCAGCATTATATATCTGCTTGAACACAAAGAAAGAAGAAGGATCATAACCTTTTTCGTACAACCCTATTGTATTACCTGTACCACCAGAGATGCCACCAACAGCGAATGTTCTAGCACCTAAATCGGTAATTTCAGTATGGTTGTAAGTAACATTAAAACCTAAATCCCAACTAAAGTTCTTTACTTTTACTGGTACAGTGTTTATTACTAATTCAACACCCTTACTTTCCATCGTTCCAATGTTCTCATATTCTTGAACATCGAAATTAGAACCAGGAGCAACAGAGATGTTAGCTAGAAGATTCTTAGTTTTCTTGTTATAAACGTCTACGTTACCATAGATTCTATTTTTAAAGAATCCAAAATCTAAACCTGCATTATAAGTTGTTGTAGATTCCCAAGTTAGATTCGGGTTATAAACTGTTGGACGTAAGAAACTATAGAATGTATTGCCGAATTGATATTGAGCAGCACCATTAGTACTCCTATAATAATTAGGTGCGTAATAGTAATTCTGTCCAATGTCTTGTTGACCAGTAGTACCAACTCCAACCCTTAACTTTAAGTCAGAAATTGCTGATACATTTTTGAATAATTGATCTTTAATTTTCCAAGCAGCCGCAGCAGCAGGGAAATTACCTACTCTTTTTCCTGGTGCAAACCTAGAACTTGCATCGCTCCTTATTGAGGCAGTCAACAAATAATAGTTAGCAATAGTCAAATTAACTCTTCCTAAATAAGACTCTAATGCGTAAGTTGGTTTATCAGTTGGGTAAGTGATTGCACTAGATATTACGGTATCTTTTTTATTATCATAAGCTACTCCATAAGTTGGATTGTTATAAACATCAGTTTCAAATTTCTGATAGCTATGCAATGCCAAAACATCAATCTTACTATTTATTGATTTCAATTCTTTTGAATAGAACAAAGAAACATCCGCCAAGGTATTCTTAGCACCTTGCAAGAAGTGGTATTTACTTCCGCTATAAGTTGCTTGGTATGTACTTACCAAATTTGTTTGTTGGTTATCTTGCTCAACATTTGTTGCATTATCTACACCCACATTTACCAAAACATGTAAATCTGGGAAGAAATGTAATTTGTAATCTAATTGTACGTTACCAAGGTAGCGATCAACATTGCCAGTGTGATTACGGAAATCCAACAAAGAAAGTGGGTTAGGTTGTACAGAACCACCATTTGTACCAATTGGAACACCAGCAGATGTCAACCATTCGAAATAACCACCAAACTTGTTATTTTGATTTACAGCTTGTGTAGGATCAAAATTCACAGCAGCACCAACAGCACCCTGATCTGCATATCTGCTAGCATTGTGAGAGTATTTAAAATTAAAGTTAACAGCCAAATGATCATCAAAGAATTTAGGTGATAAATTTAAAGCAGTTGATAACCTGTTGAATTTGTCTGTTTTCAAAACACCAGTTTGGTCTAAGTATCCAAGTGATACCCTAAAAGGAACCAAACCTAAACTACCGCTAGCACTTAGGTTATTATCAAATCCAACTGAATTTTGAAAAATTTGTTTCTGCCAATCTGTGTTTGCATTTCCGATAAGGTTTGCCCACGTGTATTTTCCAGTAGCAATTGCATCTGGGTATAATACCCTCGCCAATTGATCACCATTTAAAACTGGCGACTCACTTGTAACTTCACCTAAAGAGAATTTAGTATTGTAGTTAAATTTGACCTTTCCTTTAGTACCTTTCTTGGTAGTAATAATAATTACCCCACCAGAAGCCCTAGAACCGTACAACGCAGCAGCCGAAGCATCTTTCAAAACACTCATAGATTCAATATCGTTAGGATCTATCGTACTCAAAAAGTTTTGCGCACTGTTACCTAAACTGTTTCCTGCAACTGGTACTCCATCAATTACTATTAATGGGTCAGAACTCGCATTTAAGGACGATAACCCACGAATACGTATTGTACTTCCACCACCAGGCTGACCACCGCCAGACGTAACTTGCAAACCGGCTACTTTACCTTGTAGCAACTGCTCAGAAGAATTAATGTTACCTTGTTGAAAATCTTTTGCAGTTACAGCTGTTACTGAACCTGTCAAATCACTTTTCTTTCTAGTTCCGTACGCAACCACCACAACTTCACCTAAAGTTGTATTTGATTGTACCAAACTTACTGATACTGGCGAAGAATTGGCAGATACTTCTTGTTTTGCATAGCCAATTGAACTAATAACTAAAGTAGCATCGCCATCTACTTTAACTTTAAAGCTACCATCAGCACTTGTCTGAGTGGCGTTTTTACTGCCCTTAACTTGTACCGTTACACTAGGCAAGGGGCTTCCATCTTTTGAGTCGGTTACTTTCCCCGTAACAACTCTTTCTTGTGCAATGGCTGATATGCTAAACACAATGGTCATCATAAGCAGCAGAGCAATTAATCGTTTAAAATTCATAGTCGAAAATTTACTGGTTAATGTAAAATGTTTATTAATAAGTAAGCGTTTAGTGAAAATCTTAAATTATGTATCAGTTGAATAATGATTAGATAAAGACTGATGATAATAACGCTGGTATTTATCTAACAGTAACCTTGGCAAATAGCAACCGAGTAGCAATCTAACTTTCATACAGCATTTATTATAGTACAATCATTCATTTCGAACGTGTATTAATTACACATTCGAGTACAAAGATGTGTATTTTTTACACAATAAAAAACTTTTTCAAAAAATATTTTTTTATTATGGTTGAAAATTGTGAAAAAATTGTGAAAACAGGTCTTAGCGAGGTATAATTAGTACTAGGTTTAACGCTTTGAATTCTTTAGAGGGTTGCACAATAATTATTTGTGAAGTAAGTTTGTTATACTTTAAAAGGTTAGAGTCTGGTTTTGTGGAAAGTAGTGTTGCAATATCAATTCAGATAAACGTATTCTGTGCAAGGAAGAGTAATTTTATCGCTGTGCTGTCTTTTATTGGCCTGAAATAGTACGGTTTCTCTAAAATGTATCACTACATTGGAGCAATGTAGTGATACAAAATGAAAAAGCACGAGGCTAAAAAGGCTATTAAGTTGACAAAAGGGGCAAAGTGGTTAAACAAAGTGTATATGTAGTACATCAAAACAACTAATAGGTTGATGCAAGCTCCTAAATCGCACTACAAAAGACCTTAGAAGTACAACAAAGAAGCATTTACGTCTGCTTTTACAAAGATGTATCACTACATCGGAGCAATGTAGTGATACAAAATGAAAAAGCACGAGGGCTTGTTTAACTATTTATACGTGTTTCTATCTCCACGGAGTAAGACTATTTTATACCATTCATTAAATGATTCCATTAATTGTTTTTTTGCAAACCATTTTCTTTTGAGCATAAAAACATCATACTGACGTTCATTTGTATTTTTAAATAAATTTTACTACTACTTTGAAAAAGAATTTACAATTACTACTAGCAGTTTTATTCATCAACATTACCCTGTCTAATGCCCAAAACACTACCCCTCTCCTATTTAATCCCTGCTATGGAAAGGAAGCAATACACCTAGATGACTCGGCTTATCAAGCTAATGATAAAGACAGTATCACCATTAGCCTTTTTAAGTTTTATGTTTCAGGTATAGAACTAATAAATGACGACTCGAAAGTTTGGGCAGAAGCTAATAGCTATCATTTGATTAATGCCGCCGAAGCGAAAACGCTACAATTAGCTTTATCAATCCCCAATAATCTTTCTTTTAATAAAATAAAATTTAATTTAGGTATTGATAGTACCACCAATGTTTCGGGGGCAATGGGCGGCGAACTCGACCCACTTAAAGGAATGTATTGGACATGGCAGAGTGGCTACATCAATATTAAACTAGAGGGTACAAGTCCGCTTTGCAACACTAGGCATCATGGTTTTGAATTTCATTTGGGTGGGTATCATCATCCTTTTGATGCTTTGCAAACAATAATATTACCCCTAAAGACGACTAAAGAGATTGCCATAAATATTGATTTAAAAAAGTTACTCGGCTCGCTATCGCTCGATAAAACTAATCAAATAATGACCCCTAGTAAAGAAGCGGTTACGGTTGCGAGAAAAGTTGCGGACATGTTCGAAATCAGCTCAAAGTAGATTATCAACTATACATTTCAGTATTGATGCTAGGTTTTCGCCACAAAGACACTAAAACTCAAAGTGGCACGAAGGGAAGAAAAAAGTAATTCTTAGTGCTTCTTTCTGTTTTTGAGTCTTTGTGGCAAAAAAGCTCCCCCATTATTAGCCAACTTCCTCATGCAAATACCCACTAATCCACCCTACTTCCAAAATGTTGATAACTATAAGTATTGATTTATGCTACAATAAAGGACTTTCGTAAGATTCGCTGTAAGCAGCGTTCTCCA
>JANYEX010000043.1 GCA_025359725.1 Chitinophagaceae bacterium
ATTATACCAATTTACTTAATAAAAGTCTTATAAATAGGTGTTTCATAAGTAGTGGTATGTGTTATTGATTTTATCCTCTCTGTGTCCAAATACTTTTGAATGATATCATCCATGAATTTCTGCAAATCCTCCAGCTTCTCAAATACTTTGTTAGTGATTTTTCTTTTCAAGAAAGCCCACACTTTTTCTGCCGGATTAAGTTCTGGGCTGTAAGGCGGCAGAAAGCATAAGGCTATATTGTTGGGTATTACCAATCTTGTTGCCTTATGAAAAGCACCATTATCGAGGAATAAGATTTTGTATTCATCAGGTTGCTGTTTGGACAATTCATTCAAGAAAACTTCAAAACATTCCGTGTTGCAGTAAGGCATATCCAACAATAGGCTACTGCCTGTTATGGGAGAAAATGCACCAAACAGATAGGTATTCTTAAAGTCCTGTACAAATGGACATACCGGCTTAACCCCCTTGAGTGTAATGGATTTACCGTTGCGAGTAAACAATCCAAACCTGCTTTCGTCTTGAAAGTATACATTAAAGCTTTCGTAGTTGTCCTTGTGTTGGGTGACAATAGCCTCAAGCGTGGTGTCTATTGTTTTTTAAAAGCTTCCACCGCTGCCGGGTCTTTCCTTATATGGCTTTTCCTTGCAACTTTTAGTGACGCATTCAATTTTACAGTGGCATGATGGTGTACCACCCTATAGGTTACGGTTGGCAAATGATTTTCTTGTAACCACTGTTGCAAATCAATATAGCTGGTAAATCCAGCTGTCGGGGACGATAATTGCTCCTTGATCACAGCACTTATGGCGGGCGTTATGATGCCATTGCTTTTGTGCTTCCCCTTTTCATATTTCAAAAGCTTATTTATACCGCCAGACTGGTAATCGTTTTTCCAACGTTGGATGGCTCTTGAACCGACCAGCAGATGCTTGCATAATACTTTTGTCGAATCGCTAAACCCGGACTTTATCAAATAAAGCATTTGTATCCTACTATGAAGATGAACAGGGTGTTTGTGAAACAGACGCTTCAACGTGTGCAAATCCTCTATAACTGCTATCTTAATTTTTGATGACATTAATTAAGAACGATTTTGTCAGCCTTTTATTTTGTTAACTGGTATTAGTTATGATTTCCATGCTTTTTCAACCTTACAAACTTAATCGAATGGTGCGTGAGTGATTGTAGTGGAAATCCTTTTTGTCCCCCTTTTTTTCCTGGGGGCAAAAAGATTAGAACGAAAAGCCCGACCTGAAAGGGCACGCCCAAAGAGAAATATAGCGTATGAAATATGAAAGCTGATTGCGGAATTATGGTCTTGTGGCTCTAACAATCTCTGCTTTGCCAATGGGACCAGGTATCTTTTCTACGGTAAACCCTGCTGCTTTCATTGCTCGCCGGACACTGCCATTGCTGGAGTAGGTAACCAATACGCCATGGGGATTTAGGTGGGCATATAAGTTGGCAAACACAGCCTCCGTCCATAATTCGGGTTGATTGGTAGGGGCGAAGGCATCGAAATAGATAATGTCAAATTGGTTATTTAAGGAAAGGTCTAGCAAAGATTTTTTTGTTTTGTGTAACGTAAAATATTCATTAATCACCACATCTTCTTCCCAAACTCCCTCGTGCAACTGGATGGATAAATTGCCAGTGCCGAGTTGTTCATCCTGATGTAGAGCCATGGCTTCATCCATTGTTAGAGGAAATAATTCTACTGCGTGATAATAAACTTTTCGCTTCAATTTGATGGCTTCTTGCAAAGTGAGTAGCGCATTTAGCCCTGTGCCAAAGCCCACCTCGAAGATAGAAATGGTTTCATTAGTGATGTTTGGTAGGGCATATTGAAATCCTGATACAACATATATATGTAGACTTTCCTGCAAAGCACCGCGGATGCTATGATAGGTAATATTCATTTGGGGAATAGCCACTGTGTAGCTGCCATCGTCGGTAAGTTTAATCTCCCTTTGCAAGACTTTTTTAGTTATTAGTTATCAAATACGAGCGTAAAAATAGGAACTATAAAATATGAAATATGAAATGTGAATTATGGAATGCTTATTAGGGATTACTTCAATCTAATATTTCACATCTCCCATCTCATATCTCCTAACTCATAACTAAAGAGTAACCCCTACATTTGCGACTTATTTTAAAAATATATGCAGAAGGACAAGAACACAGTGATTGGGATGATATTATTGGCAATTTTATTCTTTGCCTATTTCTATTTCAGCAACCAACAAAACGCAGCCATTCAAGCCAAGGATAAGCACGATAAGGATTCTTTACAAATGGTGATGCAAGCCAGGATGAAACTTCAGGATACTAGTGCGCTAAATAAGGAATTTTTAAAAAGAGATACTGCGGATAAACTAAGTGCAGCAGGCGATTTTACCACAGCAGCCTTGGGAACAGAACAGTTGATGACGGTTGAGAATGAGGTTTTAAAAGTAACTTTTAGTAATAAAGGAGGTAGGGTAAAACAAGTAGAACTAAAGAATTATAAATCGAGTTTGGATAAGAATCCAATTGTTTTAGGTGGTAATGCTGATAACAAAATTAGTTACCTGATAAATACTGGCAACAACAGCTCTAACGAGATTAGTAACCTATATTTTCCTCAACCTACAGTAGAAAAAAATGCGGATGGTAGCCAAGCCGTAAACTTTACAATAGCAGCAAAGGGCGGGCAAAGCCTTACCCATCAATATGTAATCAAGCCAAATAGTTACCTGATAGACTGGAACATAAACATGATTGGGGCTGATAAACTATTGAGTAATGGTAACCTGAATTTCTTATGGCATTGGACGACTACTCAGAATGAAAAATCGAACCTGTACGAAAGACAGATGAGTAATATCTGCTTTAGCGAAGACAATCAGTTCGATTATATCTCTTCTCATAAAGATCATACTTTCGAAAAGTCTGCACAATGGTTAAGTGTTGTTCAGCAGTTTTTTAATACAACCCTTATTGCTAAAAACAGTTTTGCAGGTGGTAACGTAAAGTGGGAGAGAAGTACTGAAAAAGACACTACACATACACTTGCTGTAACGGATGCTAGCTTGCAGATAAAAGTACCAGTTACTGCTTCTGCTACAATTCCAATGCAATTATACTACGGACCGAACGATTATCGAATCCTTCAAAAGCTTGATAATGGCATGGATAACATCATAAACCTTGGTCGTGATGTGTATTCTTTTGTTCGCCCAGTAAATAAATATGTTATCATGCCAGTGTTTGGCTTCTTTGCCAAATTGATAGGAAACCTTGGTTGGGCGATCTTATTATTAACTCTTTTTATCCGGTTGTTTACTGCTCCGTTGATGTATGGTAGTTATTTGAGCGGTGCTAAGATGAAAGCATTGAGACCAGAATTAGATATTTTGAAAAAGAAACATGGCGAAGACCAACAAGCTTTTGCCATGGATCAGATGAAGATATTTAGGGAGGCAGGCGTTAATCCGTTGGGTGGTTGTATTCCAGCATTGTTGCAGATACCAATCTTCTTTGCATTGTATAGTTTCTTCAATTCTAACATATCTCTGAGAGGGCAATCTTTCTTATGGAGTCATGATTTGACGTCTTATGATGTTATTGCTCAGTTACCTTTCTCCATACCTTTTGGTTTCGGCGACCATATCAGTTTGTTTACCATCACTGCAGTATTGACAAGTTTTGCTATTTCATTGTACAACATGGGTAATACTCCAACACAAGATAATCCTGCAATGAAATACATGCCGTATATATTCCCTTTCATGATGATGTTCTTCTTTAATCGTTTGCCATCTGCACTTACTTGGTACTATACTGTATCAAATAGCGTGACTTTGCTGTTACAGTTTGTTATTCAGACTTACATCATTGACCATGATAAAATACTAGCAAAAATGAAAGAAACACGTACTAAACCAAAGGCTAAGAGTAAATGGCAAGAACGCTATGCTCAGGTGATGGAAACACAGAAGAAAGTAGAAAGCATGAAAAATAAGGGTGGTAAATAAGAACCCAATTTAATGAAATAATAAGATGCCCTGCAATTTTGCGGGGCATCTTTAGTTTAAAGACTTAGCATCTTTCAGTTATTTTAACTACTTTCATTCATTCACTCATAAATTGATTAACATGAAAAGTATATTCTTTGCTTTTATATTACTATTACTTTCTTTCTCTTCTTATTCCCAACAGAGAATCATTGCGGAATGTACTATTACCTATACTATTTCTGGACTAGATTCGGTTAGTAAGGATATGCAATTGGCACTAAAGGGAAGTAGTAAAACAGTTTATATAAAGGGAAACGAGAGTCGTACAAACTTAGTAAGTCCTTCTTTTAGTCAAAGTGTTATCTATGATAAAACAGAAGGAGAAGCAACTATCCTAAGAGAGTTTGGCACTAACAAGTTTATTACAAAACTTGATAATGACAAATGGAAAGAGCAAAACAAAGAATTTGAAGGTCTTACAATTGAGAATACAGACCTGCATAAAAAGATAGCAGGATATGATTGCAGACAAACATTTCTTCACCTGAAAAATGGAACTACCTATACCTTGTTTTATACACCGTCAATCATTCCTTCTGTAAAAGAGTTTGAATATCAGTTTAAGAATATTTCTGGATTAGTGCTAGAGTATGAGGCAGTAGGTCGTAAAGGCGGGAAGGTTATTTATACTGCAACCAAAGTAAATTTGAGTCCTGTACCAAATGTGGTGTTCAACATTCCTACTTCAGGGTATAGGGTTCTTTGAGTTGTTAGTGATTAGTGGGTAGGCATAAGTTAAAAGAAGCAAATGCTTAAAACAAAAACACAAAATTAAAATAGGGTAAATACGAGACACTAATAACTAACCACTAATCACCAAGTTATTCGTATCTCAACGCCACAATCGGATTTAATCTTGCGGCTTTCATGGCTGGATAAATACCTGCGGCTAGTCCTACAATTGAGCAAATAACAATACCTGTAATAACCCAGACCCACGGAATAACAAAACCAGTATGAAGAACTAGACCAAAAAGATTGCCTACCAAAACACCCAACACGATACCAAACAAAGCGCCCAAGAGGCTAATAATCATACTCTCAAACAGAAACTGCTGGCGGATATTCTTGCTTTTACCCCCAATTGCTTTTATCAACCCAACTTCCCTTGTGCGCTCATTTACAGAAACCAACATGATATTCATTAATCCTATGGCAGCACCAATTAAGGTAATCAACCCAATTGCACCTGCGCTTCCTGTGATGCTACTAAGAAAACCAATAAACATTTCGGCAAACTTGTCGCTCTTTTCAATCACAAAATTATCTTCTTCTGTAGGTTCTAGCTTGCGTACACTTCTAAATAGGGCTGTGGTCTCGTCTATCCCACCTTCAAGGGCTTGCACCTGTCCTACCATTACCCCAACAGTGTAAGTATTGGAAGGATTATTAAACCTTGCGCTGTTATTATACGGTGTTAGTATAACCTCGTCTTGTCTTAAAAAAGAACTACTTCCTTTGCTTTGCAGCAATCCTATCACCCTATATTCCATTCCTCCCACCAATATTACTTTATCTATGCATTGTTCTGGTGCTAGTTCTCCAAAGAGTTTTGTGGCTACATTATATCCAACTAGGCAAACATTCCTCCCACTTTCTATGTCCATCGAGCTGAAATTCCTTCCTTTTTGTATGTTGTAACCCGTAACATTAAGGTAGTTTTCGTCAACACCCCAAACTGTTCCTTGCGGGTTGGTTTTCTTGTCCTTAAACCTACATTCCACATTCGTCCCCATCCTAAAATAAATACTCACCCCAGCTGGGTAAGCAAAAGTTTGTTTAAAAAGCAGTGCTTCCTCTTTGGTAATTACTTTCCCTAGGTTCGATTTCTTTTCCCTTTGCCCCCTTTTAGATAGCGTTACTTCTTCTCTGTCATGGCGTCCGACCTTCCCACTACTTTCTTTAAAACGAACACTAAAAGCATTGGCACCCATCGAAGAAAAGCTTTCTCTGAGGCTTTGATTCATAGATTCTATTGCTGTGATGATGCCAATCAATGCCATAATCCCGAAGGCAATAATGGCTACAGTGATGCCTGTGCGCAGTCTATTGCTACGAACAGTGCGAAAAGCCAATAGAAAAGAGTCGATAAATGTCATTCAAAAGAGGTATTGATGCAACAGGAATAAAGGTAGGGGTATTTCTGCTATAGTATTGCCAAATTATCTGCCCAATATTTTTGTATTAAGGTATTTTTAATGGATGTTTTTCGTTGTTCAAAGGCAACTCATTTTAATAACTATATACCCTAAAAAACATTCTTAGCTAGCGGAGAAAGTTTATTAGATGGCGGAGAAAAATTATTTGCCTAATAAGCAAAATGATTTTAACATTTCAAAAGCTGGTTGAGGTGAATCTATTGCCTGCCGTTTATGGTTGGGTTTGTTACCACCCTTGCGAATCTGCTTGCAACAGAACCGCAACAGATAGCCAAGTTAGCATCCACGCTATTGACCCCAACATTGAGTTTGCAGCAGAAAATGATTGGATTTCAGCTATAGGTAGTTTTTATTCCGAAAAACCTTGCACCCTATACATAGAAGCGATGGGGTCATCTGTGATATTGCAGATAAAGAAACCCCACCTCATTTATTTGTATACTAATTATCCCAAGTTTGATAGGAAATTTAGGGTTATCATTGAGAATAAGTATTCTGAAACTCAGAATAGGCCATTACAAAACATCAGTTCCGATGCAGAAGAGCGATATGAGGCTTTTTAAAGCCAATATCCCAATTTGTATGCAAGGCTTCCTAGCACACAAATAGCTTCTTGTTTAGGAATTACACCTGTTTTTTTGAGTAAAACAAGAAATAATATCTCTAAGAAATAGCCAACCCTCAATATAGGTTAAGGGTATTTCTTAACCTTGTTTATAGGTTCGCCGCCTTGCTCCAATCTATCTTTCACAACTAAACCACTTTCTATTTCTATAGTCAGACGCAAAAAATGTTTATGATGAAATTAATCTTTAACGGAATAATTATTCTTTGTCTGTTCACAGCAACTAATTCCAATGGACAAGTAATTATCAATGCCGCCAAAACGTTTACCAAAGAACAGTTGGACTCAGTTTATGCAACGGGTTCAGGTATATCGGGGCCCGGGAAGCCTGTAGTAGGTGATGGTTATGGTGGCATGTGTAGTGGTAAGTTTTTAAAGGAAGCCGATAGAGCGAAATACGCTAGTGGACAAGTTTGGAAGAGTGGGTTGATTCCGCATATAAAACCTATTTGGGATGTACACATGAGGGATGCTGTTATAGAACCCGGTGGTGATGGTTATTATTACCTCACTGGTTCTACTGGTGATAATATCTGGGCTTACAATGATGGGGTAGAGTTGTATCGTAGTAAGGATTTGCAAAAATGGGACTACCTAGGCTTAGTTTGGAGCATAGAAAAAGAGGGTAGTTGGGAAAAAAACTGGCGTCAGCGTAAGAAACCTGTTCGTTCTGTTTGGGCACCAGAAATACATTATATCCACCACAATTATTACATCTGTTTGAGTATGCCTCCCGGTGGTATTTCTATTTTAAAGAGTACTACTGGCAAAGCTACTGGCCCATACATTCACGCTACCAACCCTAATGTTCCGCTAATGGGTGGTACTGGTCCTGTAGAGAAATCTTTTTTGATTGATCCTAGCCTTTTTGAAGACACTGATGGTAAAGTCTATTTTGTTCAAGGTCCTGCCGATAAAATTTATAAAATGAAAGATGACTTGAGTGGCTTTGATGGAGACCCTATTCAGGTAGAACTACTGAATCCTACTACAGACCCAACCCTAAGAAGGGATATTGGCAATAAAACTGACCAACTTGGCTTTGAGGGTGCAACCCTTTTCAAACGTAATGGCATCTATTACCTAGGTTCAACTGATAAATACAAGGGAAGGTATTCTATGTGTTTGGCTATGTCTAAAAACATTCGTGGACCATATTCAATTCGGCACGAATCTGTGCCTTGCAATGGGGGTACAAAGTTCTTTAAAACAAAGAATGGCGATTGGTACACTTGCTTTTTCGGTGATGATAGCAATGCACCATGGAGAGAGAAACCTGGCATCATAAAGGTAGATTTTGATAAGGACGGCAAGGTAAAAGTAGCTAATAAGCAACCTGATTTTATATTAGTTAAAGATGCGTCTAAGTAGGTTAAAAAGTTTAAGAAAACGAAGAAGTAGGAAGTCGGTAAGAACCGTAATCGCAAGTAATCAACCAAACTAGCGATTCTCGTTCCTACTCCTTGCGTTTTCTTTAACGCATAATTTATATTTACTTCAAGATGCAAGCCTCAATGCATCGGTGTGGGGCGGATAATTCTTTGTCTTTGCCATTGTAATTAAATTTAAAAAGATTAAATGAATGGGGATTGTTCCCCGATGATTTGAAAGTACAAGCAACCTGAAAACTATTAATCAGTACTTTATGCTACTTGTTTTGTACGGAAATCTTGCCTTTTTGTTCTTTTATAAGTCCGTTCACTCATTTTACCAACATTTTTTATAACAGAACGAGATGATTTTGCTGTAAAAAATGAATTTTCTATAGCAAAAAATGAATTATTTGGAGAGTGTTAGAGAGTATAAAGTAGTTTGTGTAAACGGGTAGTGATACTTTATACCCTCCCGTTGCTGCAACAATTTAGCACATCATTTCTTTGTGCTAATTTCCTGGTTCAATGTGTATCAATACTTGTCCCAATTGAGGAATATCCTTTTTTAAGGTATCACTAAGTCGGTGTGCTATATCGTGTCCGTGCTTAACGGTGATGGTTCCGCTAACAATTACATGCAAATCAACATGGTACCTCATGCCGGCCTTACGGATAAAACATTTTTCGGTACCAATAACCCCGTCCACTTTTAATGATGTTTTTTGAATGGTTTCCACCAAATCATCATACAGATGTTCATCCATTATTTCGCTAAGTGCAGGACGGAAAATTAAATAGCTATTGTAAAATATAAATGCAGAAGCAAAAAGGGCAGCCCAATCGTCGGCAGTTTCGTAACCCTTACCAAAATATAAGGCAACGGAAATGCCTATAAATGCCGCAACAGACGTAATGGCATCGCTTCGGTGGTGCCAGGCATCTGCTTTTAATGAGGAACTATTTGTTTCTTTAGCCTTCTTCATTACAATACGAAAAGAGATTTCCTTCCAAATAATCATTGGTCCAAGCACAAACAATGTCCACAATTTAGGTAAGGCATGTGGGGTTTTTATATTGATAATACTTTCATAAGCAATAACTGTTGCAGATGTGATGAGAAAGCCCACCACCAAAAATGTTATTAAAGGTTCTGCGCGCCCATGACCATAAGGGTGATTGCTATCGGCAGGCTTGTTTGCATATTTCAATCCAAATAAAACCAGAAAAGAGGAGAATATATCTATGGTAGATTCTATTGCATCTGCAATTAATGCGTAGGAATTGCCGAATACGCCAGCAAACCCCTTAATAAGTGCAAGGATTGTATTACCCACAATGCTAAAATAGGTTGCTTTTATGGCGGTTTTTTCGTGAGTAGTTATCATTTATATCTATTTCTATTTATAGTGTTGTAGGTTGCAATTATTGAAAGCGTTTTTTATCTGTATGTTTTACCATTCATCCCATAATAAATCAAAACTAACTAAAATAGGAATACTGGTGCGAGACTAGAAAAGATTAAGGCTTTTAAAAGTTATTGGGATTAAATAAAAAAAGGTCATCCTGTTGAGAATGACCTCTCCTTTTTTGTTAAATGCTTTTTAATGAACTACTAGCTTTGCCACTGTCTTTGATTGTAGAATCAATAATTTTTTTTGGTGAATCCACCACTGGCTTTGGTGCAGAAGCAGGTGCAAATCAATTGCAAGACACTACTGCAAAAGTTATTGCAATAACGCTTGCAATGGCGATAATTCCCTTTTTCATTTTACAAATTTTAAATGTGATTAATTTATCATTGATACATCCATACGAGATAAAGTAACCGTAGAAAACAAGGGATTATCTGTATGCCCATCTGGCGCAAGGTGTGTCGTGAATTAGTCACCCATCTAGCGCAGGTCTGTTCGCAAATCGGGAACACATCTAGTGCAGGTCTGTTTGAATTATTTGTATTTGGCAGCTAATAATTAACCCAACCGCCTTATCTTATTGATAATGCCTGTGGTAGAAAATCCTTCTACTATCTTATTTATAACCACCCTACCTCCGTTGGCAATCACCTCTTTTGCGCCTACAATCTGCTCTATTGTATAGTCGCCACCTTTTACTAGTACATCGGGTAATAAATTATTAATTAAATTGAGCGGAGTGTCTTCTTCAAATATAACTACCGCATCTACAATGGCAAGGCTTGCCAATAACAGAGATCGGCTTTGTTCGTTATTTACAGGTCTTTCATCACCTTTTAGTCTTTTAGTACTGGCATCGCTATTTACACCAACAATTAATATATCTGCTTCGCTAGCAGCTTGCGAAAGGGAAGCAATATGCCCTTCGTGCAATATATCGAAGCAGCCGTTGGTAAAAGAAACTGTTAGCCCCTTTAAACGCCATCCACTAATAGCAGCAACAAGAGAAGAAAGTGTGTATATTTTTTGATTAATGGCATTAGTCTGCTTCATATTCTTGTATTCTTTTATTGAAGATGGGTAAGATGACTAAGCAAATGGCCCCTACTATTATTATTATAAGGAATTGGGCAAACCATTGCAGGGTACCATTAGCATACCCAATCTCGAAGGGAATGTCACTCTTTTCTAAAACCTTTGCCAGGAAGAAAGCATAAGCCCCTATCCCTCCAGGAGTTAAAATCATACCGATGCTAGCAAAAGCTAATCCCGATACGGCAGCACCTAAACCCAGGCCAGATGTACCGTGCGTAGCATAAAGCCCAACCCAAGTGCCGAGAATGTATAAACTCCAGATGCCTATTGTGCAAGCAATAAACCTGCTTTTTTGTTTTAGATACCTGATGGCATTAAGCCCTTCAAGAACACCTTTTAAAATCTTTTCTAAAGCGATAACAATCTTAAGATGGGCAAACTTCTTAAACCAAACTTTCAGTGTAACAATAAATAAAATTAAACCTCCAATTACAATAGCTAGTTTCTCCCAAGAGAAATGTCCTTTCTTGTTGGCCACAAGATTTGTTATCAATTCCTTGCCGTATTCTCCTATTACCTCATACTGAAACACGAAAGCAAGAAGAAATACAACCCCCAAACAAGCAACATCAACAGCGCGTTCTACTACGATAGTCCCCACCAATTTCTCTGCGGGAACTCTCTCGTACTTAGAAAGAATGGTACACTTTAAAACCTCACCCAAACGAGGAACGGCCAGATTAGCTAGATAACCTATCATTACAGCAAAAAAGGTATTAGCCAATCGAGGCGAATACCCCATTGGAAGCATGAGGGTTTTCCATCTGATGGCCCTCAATAGATGACTAAAAGAAAGAATAATAAAGACTGGAATTAATAACCAGAAATTAGACGTTACTAGGGCATCTTTAAAGGCAGACCATTTATTATCTGGTATCTGGTGTAAACTCCACCAAACTAAAAAAACACCTATCCCTAAAAAGAAGACGTATTTAAAGAGATTGGCAATTTTCTTGTTCATTTTATTTGTTTATAAGAGAGTAGTTGGGCAAAGCAATCAGGAGCAAATTTATAGTTTGTTACCCTCTTTAGGAAAAACAACAGTAGGTTTAAATTTCTTAGCCTCTTCAAAATCCATTGTAGCATAAGAGATAACAACAACGACATCGCCTACAGCCCCCCTTCTGGCGGCAGGACCGTTTAAACACATCACACCACTACCTCGTTTACCTTTGATTATGTAAGTTTCTATTCGTTCACCGTTGTTTGCGTTTACCACCTGAATCTTCTCATTTTCAATCATATTAGCGGCATCCATCAAATCCTCGTCTATTGTTAAACTACCTACATAATTCAAATTGGCCTCAGTAATAACAGCCCTATGAATCTTAGATTTAAGTATTTCTATTTGCATAAGTTGGGCAAAAGTAAGGAAGGAATAGTTTTTGAATTTTCTTTGTCAGGAAATTAGCATATTATCAATTAATCGTACGCCATTTATAAACGCAGCAATTAAAACAACAGAAGGGATAGAGGTATTAAATTCAGCAATATTCTCTAATGTTTTTGAATTACAGATAGCCACATAATCAATTCTATTAAACCCATTTTTTAAAAGTTTTTGGCTAACTATTTCTTCCATTTTGCTAATGGGTAGGTTAGTAATATTTTCTTTTATGAAAAGCATCGACTCATAGATAACAACTGCTGCATTTTTATTCTTTTCGTTTAGTCGCACATTCCTACTACTCATTGCAAGTCCGCTACTTTCCCTAATTGTGGCACATATAATTAGTTTGCAAGTAAAGTTTGCTAGTTCTATTAGCCTTTGTATCACCATACATTGTTGGTAATCTTTCTGGCCTAAGTAGAGATTGTTAGGATTGATAATACTCAATAACCGATGCATTACTTGGCAAACGCCTTGAAAGTGACCAGATCGATATTTCCCTTCCAATAAAGTTTCTAAAGAACCAATATCATAATTATGAAGAGGGATATTATTTGGATAAACCTCGCCTACAGTTGGTAAGAATAAAACATCACATCCGACATCAATTAATAAGGCAATATCATCTTCTTGCTTTGTAGGATATTTCTCAAAATCACTTTTGTCATTAAACTGAGTAGGGTTAACAAAAATGCTACAAACAGTTATCTCATTGTTTTTTTTACTTTCATTGATTAAGGAAATATGCCCATCATGCAAAGCCCCCATTGTAGGTACAAATCCAATTGTTTGATTTTTAAACTTACTACGATTGATAAAAGTTGAAATATCTAACACTGATTTAAAAATAATCATCTTGTCTCTATTTACTTGTACAAATTTGAAATATTTATTTACATCTAATTCTTGTAACTTCGCCAACTTATATTCAGGCTAATCATAAAAAATTTACGACCTACTTAATGTCAAAGAAAAGAATTTTATTCATAGCCACAGAAATGTCGCCCTATTTAGAGCTAACTGAGTTTGCAGAAATTGTAAACAAGCTAGCCATCAAGAGCAACGAAACCGGACTAGAGGTTCGTTGTATTATGCCTCGTTTCGGTGTTATCAATGAGCGTAGGCATAGGCTACATGAAGTTGTGCGTTTATCAGGTATCAATATATCTGTTGACAATGATGATTACCCACTACAGATAAAAGTAGCCTCCCTTCCGAATGCAAGATTACAGGTTTACTTTCTAGAGAACGAAGATTTCTTTAAAAGGAAGCATATTTTTCATGATGATGAGGATAAATGGTTTGACGACAATGGCTTAAGAGCTATTTTCTTTTGCAAAGGTGCGCTGGAGACAGTTAAGAAATTTGGATGGGCACCTGATGTTATCCACTGCAGTGGTTGGATGGCTAGCCTAGCTCCTGTTTACATAAGAACTGCTTACAAAAGAGAGCCTGTTTTTGGTAACAGTAAAATAGTTTTCACCATAGGGGAAAATACTTTTGAGGATAAATTATCCGCAGACTTTATCAAGAAAGCAGTCATTAATGCCAACATAAAAGAAAAAGATTTAGAATCATTCAAGGAACTTACCAATACAGCCCTTTTTAGAGGCGGGGCTACTTATGCTGATGCTATTACATTTGGCACAGAAATGCCAAATGATACACTAGTATCCGAGTTCGCAAAAGCAAAAGGAAAGAGAATTGTGAACTTCAAGGGATGGGATACAGATTTATCAGAGTATCTAGAGCTTTACAATGATTTAGCCACATAATTATACACTAACAATCACAGTTTAATTTTTACCAAACTGATAAGATTAAATTTCGCAATACCAATTGCTCGTCGAATTATATTTGCCCACTAAAATAATAGAAAATGCCTTATTTGTTTACATCAGAGAGTGTGTCTGAAGGACATCCTGATAAAGTAGCTGATCAGATATCAGATGCTTTAATTGATAATTTTTTAGCTTTCGACCCTGAGTCTAAAGTTGCTTGCGAAACATTAGTTACAACTGGTCAGGTAATATTGGCTGGAGAAGTAAAGAGTAAATCTTATCTGGATGTTCAAGAAATAACTCGTGGGGTAATTCGCAAAATAGGTTATACTAAGAGTGAATATATGTTTGAAGCTAATAGCTGTGGTGTTTTGTCAGCAATACATGAACAAAGTGCTGATATTAATCAAGGTGTTGATAGAGCTAATAAGGAAGACCAAGGTGCTGGCGACCAAGGTATGATGTTTGGTTATGCAACTAACGAAACTGACGACTACATGCCTTTAGCCTTAGACCTTGCACACAAAATACTTATTGAACTTGCTGTATTACGTAGAGAAAATAATGAAATAAAATACCTACGTCCTGATGCAAAGAGTCAGGTTACCCTTGAGTACGATGACAACAACAAACCAGTTAGAATTGATGCAATAGTTGTTTCTACGCAACATGATGATTTTGATGAAGAAGCAGCAATGCTTGCTAAAATAAAGAAGGATATTATTGAAATATTAATTCCTCGTGTGAAGGCTAATTACAGCAAGTTCGCTCACTTTTTCAATGATGATATCAAATACCATATCAACCCAACAGGTAAGTTTGTTATCGGTGGTCCACATGGTGATACTGGCTTAACAGGTCGTAAGATTATCGTTGATACCTATGGAGGTAAGGGTGCACACGGTGGTGGTGCATTTAGCGGAAAAGACCCTAGTAAGGTTGATAGAAGTGCTGCTTATGCTACTAGGCACATCGCTAAGAATCTTGTTGCAGCCGGTGTAGCAGAGGAAGTATTAGTACAAGTTTCTTATGCTATTGGTGTTGCAAAACCAATGGGTATTTATATAAACACTTACGGCACCGGAAAGGTTGGTAAGACTGATGGTGAGATTGCAAAGATTGTTGAAGGTGTTTTTGATATGCGTCCTTACTTCATTGAGCAACGTTTAAAATTGCGCAACCCAATCTACAGCGAAACAGCGGCATACGGACACATGGGACGTAAGAACGAAGTGGTTACAAAAGAATTTAAAGATCCACAGGGGGTGGTTACTACCAAAGAAGTAGAACTATTTACTTGGGAAAAGCTTGATTTTGTTCCAGCAGTTAAAGAAGCTTTTGGTATAAAGTAATTAACAGTAATCATACTGCATTTGCGAAAGAGGGTAATCACACATATATGTGATTGCCCTCTTTTTATTTTAATCTAGCAGCGGTATAATTAGTTTGGCAACCGAAACTCCAGCCCTTATATTTGTGACTTTACCACTGACAATGTAAATAATGGTTCAAAAAATGATTCTACCTATCCTCATATATGTTTATCTACTCTTTTCTTGTGGCACAACACCCAAGCCACCAGTTGTTACTCATTATGTTGGCATGGATACAACTTCTCACTTTACACAATTAACCCCCAAAGAGAAGGAATACTATTATAATGCAATAACGCCTCTTTATAGGAACATGCTCTTGGAAAGAGGTTTTAATGGAGCCATATTAGCCGCAAAGAATGGCGATATAGTATTTGAGGATTACCATGGATTTGCCAACTTCCAGACAAAGACTTTAATTACTGCCAATACTCCTTTCCACTTAGCTTCTATATCTAAAACCTTCACGGCAATGGTTATTCTTCGCTTGATGGAACAAGGTAAACTGGATCTTAATGATAATGTTCAACGCTTTTTTCCTGCATTTCCATATCAAGGCGTAACTGTAAAAGATTTACTTACCCACCGAAGCGGTTTGCCTAACTATTTATACTTTATGGAAGGCGGCAGAAGCGTAGAATACACCTACACTAAAGGAAAGCACGGGCGGAGGCACGTAGCAAGCAGGAAAGCAATAAATAATGGTACTGGCTTTGAGGGGCAAGCATCAGATAAAGATGTTTTAGATTGGATGGAAGCCAAAAAACCACCTATTGAAGCTACCCCAAACAGAGTATTTAAATATTGTAACACAAATTATGTTCTACTAGCATTGATAGCCGAAAAACTAACATCAATCCCTTTTCCAAAGTACATGAAAGACAGTGTCTTTACTCCATTGGGTATGACAAGTAGTTTTATTTTCACCCCAAAAGATATTCCTGCTTATACCCCCTCATATATGGGAAGGACTCCTGCAAGAATTGAAAAGTTTGATTGCGTTTATGGGGATAAATGTGTGTATAGTACTGTAAGGGATATGCTAAAATGGGATCAGGCTTTATATGAAGGTTGTTTTGTTAGCAAACCAACACTAGAGCTTGCTTTTAAAGGATACAGTAACGAACATAATGGGGTAAAGAATTATGGTTTAGGTTGGCGTTTATTGATTAATCCAGAGGAAACTATTGTTTATCATAATGGATGGTGGCATGGTAACAATACTGTTTTTACGCGTTTAGTTAAGGACAGTGCCACGCTTATTATATTAGGTAATAAGTTTAATAGGAGCATTTATGCTGCTAGTAAAATGAGATCTGTTTTTACTGGTCATATTGATACTGCAACTATGATAGAGTAGGATTATATTTTTTCATTCTGGACAACACCTATAATTATCTAATTAAACCAACTTTTTTAAATGATTTAAAGCGTATTCAACTCCTTTTTCGTACTTTAGGTGCAGAAAAATTTATTTTTTTACTTTTCAAGAACATTTTCATATATTCATTTGTGAATATATTACCACGGAAAAACAAAAAAATGATTTAATTTAATAAAACCCAAAATTATGTTTGACATCTTATTACTTTGTTTTTCTAACTTTGGAATTGAGTTCATCCTACTACTTCTCGTGATAAAGTT